>JBASIK010000218.1:0-39942 GCA_049654745.1 Bacteroidales bacterium | reverse complement strand
TTTTTCCGGTATGGTTCGCAATGAGAGATTCATTATAAAATGATTAACCCTCAAAAATATGAATATATTTTGATGGTGGAAAGGAGATTTATAAAAATAAAAAATTTATATTTTTAAGTAAAATGTTTAAAATATAAAATTAATACATATATTTGCTTGAAAAATTTTATTAAAAGAATTTAATAAATATAAATCATTAAACGTATTTTCTATGTGTGGTATAATAGGAGTGTTTGACTTGAAGCAAAGCCCTGAAAAGCTCAGACCTCAGGTGCTTACAATGGCAAAGAAGATAAGGCACAGGGGACCCGACTGGTCGGGTATCTATAGCAGCGACAGGGTTATTCTTGCCCATGAAAGGCTTGCTATAGTAGACCCTATTTCAGGTGCCCAGCCCATAAAGAGCAGCGATGGAAAACTTGTCCTGGCAATTAATGGCGAGATATACAATCATAACGAATTAAGAAAAAACCTGAAGCAGGATTTCAATTTCTTAACAAAGTCTGATTGTGAGGTGATTCTTCCCCTCTACCGTGAAAAAGGTGTCAATTTTCTGAATGAGCTTAACGGGATCTTTGCATTTGCATTATACGACAGTGAAAAAGATGTCTATTTTATTGCCCGGGATCATATTGGAATAGTTCCATTATACAAAGGGTGGGACAGGTCCGGGAATTTTTACGTTGCTTCAGAACTCAAAGCCCTTGAAGGAGTATGTAATAAAATTGAAATTTTTCAGCCGGGTCATTATTACCTGAGCAGTGAAGGAGTAGAAAAGAGGTGGTATAATCCGGAATGGAAATCGTATGAAGCGGTGAAGGACAACACATCTGATCTTCATCGTCTGAGGAAGGCTCTTGAAGATGCCGTACACCGTCAGCTGATGTCGGACGTTCCCTATGGTGTTCTGCTTTCGGGAGGGCTCGATTCGTCGGTAATTTCGGCTCTTGCAAGAAAGTTTGCGGCAATGAGGGTCGAGACTCAGGATCTTCAGGAAGCGTGGTGGCCAAGGCTCCATTCCTTTTCGGTCGGTCTCAAGGGTTCGCCCGACCTTGATGCAGCTAGAAAAGTGGCAGAACATATCGGGACTGTCCATCATGAAGTGATATTTACAATACAGGAAGGTCTGGATGCGATTTCGGATGTGATATATCATATTGAAACATATGATGTTACAACTGTCAGGGCCTCCACTCCGATGTATCTCCTGGCCCGCGCCATAAAATCGATGGGTGTAAAAATGGTTCTTACAGGTGAGGGTGCCGACGAAGTTTTCGGGGGCTACCTATATTTTCATAAAGCACCCAACGCCAGGGCATTTCATGAAGAGACAGTAAGGAAAATATTTAAACTTCATCTTTATGATTGCCTGAGGGCAAATAAATCACTTGCCGCATGGGGTGTTGAGGGACGTGTTCCGTTTCTCGACAGGGAATTTCTCGACGTGGCGATGACGCTTAATCCTGAGGACAAAATGGTGAAAAACGGGCGGCTTGAAAAGTGGATTTTAAGGAAAACCTTTGAGGATATTCTGCCTGAGAGTGTTGTATGGCGTCAGAAAGAGCAGTTTTCTGATGGTGTAGGATACAACTGGATTGACACCCTTAAGGAGATAGCCAACCGGAAAGTAACGGATGCACAGATGCGGTCTGCTGCAGAAAGATTTCCTGTCAATCCTCCGCTTACAAAGGAGGAGTATCTTTACAGGTCTATTTTCAGTCAGCATTTTCCTTCGGATTATGCTGCTGCAACAGTTCCGTCAGTACCTTCGGTCGCTTGCAGTACACCTGAAGCCCTTGCATGGGATGCATCATTCCGCAACCTTAACGAGCCCTCAGGCAGGGCTGTGAAAACAGTACATCAGAGGGGTTTTGAATAGGAAGCATAATACGTTAACCAGAAACAAAAAAGAGGCTTACTGCAGGCCTCTTTTTTGTTTATAGTTTGAATAAATAAGAATAAGTCTATGACTTTAATTATTTCTTGTCATAAACCCTCTTCATAGTAACCTCTCCATTCGGTGTTTGTGTGGTAGTGGTGATTGTAAGCTGCGTGGGGGTTGTCAGTGTCCACACCTCCTTTGTTGTCATTGTCCTTTCGTTGAAGGTACGTGTGGTAACTATGGTAAGTGTTTTACCGTCGGCCGACCATGTTGCCACTGATTTGCTTTCACCCCTGCCGCCCATGCCGGCATTTACACTCTCTTTGCCGTCGAGGTTGTATTTCATGGTGGTGGTTACTGTCTGGCCATCCTGGGTAGTTCTTGTTCTTTCAACTGTAAGTGTGTTAGCATCCTGTTTTGCAACAAAATCACCGCCACCAAAACCACCCCTCTGTCCTCCACCCTGACCGCCGGGAGGCTGATCACTCTTTGAAGCATTGAATACCCAGTTGCCTGAGAAATTTGCTTTTGCCTGTGCATTTACTGCTGAAGGCATGATGAATGCCGCAATAATTGCAACTGCCAGAATACCGATTACCTTGTTTTTCATAGTCTTTTTGTTTTGGTTATTAATTTATAAATAGACAATTAACCAAAGTTATTTATTCCCACTATACAATGTTCCGTATTAACAATTTTTAATATTGTATCCCGAACTGGCTTTATGTAATCACTCCAAATCCTTTCTCTACTTCGTAAAGCAGGAAGCTGATATAATTCACTCCTAACCCCATAAGAGGGAGATTAGTATTGTCTACCCACTAACACCCCTGTCAGGTGGGGCTAATTAATAGTCATTTACGATTCACTGTGTTCATTGCGTCATTCAATAGTAATTCAGCAGTAATTCAATTGTAATACATTGTAATTCTGTGTTTTATGTGAATACTTTTCCTTCGTGAAGCCTGTCTGACTGGCATCAGCCGGGCAGGGAAACGGGAAAAGGGTAAAGAAACGAAATCCATAATATTCCATATCCCCTACAGGGAATTTAAATGGATGCTTAATCCCATAGGGTTATAAAACCTGAACCCCTGCGGGGTACAGATAATATGTAAATTTTTGGTTTCGAATTCCTGGATACGAAATAAACTCCCTGGCTTATATTATGGGCTGTCTAAAAAGATGTGTATCAGGTTAGTATAATAAAAAAACATAAAAGCTAAAATATTGTTTATTAATAAGTCTCCTCTCAGGTAATGCCCGACTTTGCAATAGTAATAGTAAAGGCGGTGATTCAGGGGTGAAAACAAGAAATAGGCTTTTTATGCAGCTCCGAAATTAAAAGGGTCATAATGAAATAAAACAGATGAGAAAATTGTCTAAAAAATAAAAATTAAAGCAAATTTTGTTTTTGCCTTTTTGAGTTAATAATTTCCTGTTGTTGTCAACCTATTTCAGGGCAAAGGCAGGAATTATAGTATAAAGATGAGTAAAAACTCTGATAATGTTGTTAATAATAGTTAAATGATAACCTTCATATAATTACGGTTCACGATTTTTTAAGTAAATTTGTCTTTGTTTAAAGTAGCATAATAAAAAGAGGATGAAGAAGTCATTGATTACAACCGGTATCGTTGCAGCCGCACTTGTTTTACTGCTGATAGTAATTAATTATGTTTCAAGTCTTAAGAAGCATTCTTTCTGGTTTACTGAAGCAATGCAGGGCAGGTTTGAGGTTTCACTAACTGTAACAGGGGAAATTATAGCTGAGAATTCTGTTGATATACTTGCTCCGAGTGTTGTACAGGAGGAGAATCAACAACAGCAACAGGGGCAGCAGCAAATGCAGCAGCAGGGTCAGCGTCAGTTTGACCGTGGCCAGGGAGGTCAAGGAGGTGGAGGCTCACAGGGATATATAGCCGGAGTAACAGGGGGCGGGAGCAGTAGAAGCGGCTCGATATCACCGATGCTAACACGGGGTTCAGCAAGAAGCGGTACTGAAATAAGACTTGCACCTCTCAGGATTACAGACCTGGTTCCGGAAGGGACGATCGTGAAAAAGGGAGATTACATCGGACAACTCGACAGGACTGAATATGACAATACCCTGAAATCATACAGGGAACAGCTCACAAATCTTAAATCACAGCTTGAACTGAGAATACTCGATAGCTCCGTTGTATTGAGCGGTCTGAGGGATGATATCAAAAACCAGATCTTCCTCATCAGTGAAGCCGAAATGAAATACCGTAACTCAAAATACGAAGCTCCTGACGTAATCAGAAAAGCTGAAATAAACCTTGAAAAGGCAAAAATGCTTCTTGATCAAAAACAGCGTTCATATGTACTAAGGAAAGCACAGATCCATCAGAATATCCTTAATCTGCAGTTTCAGGTTGAACAGCTTGAAGGAACAATTGCAAGACTCGAAGAGCTGCTGAGGGAATTTACAATCAGGGCTCCCATCGATGGAATGGTGGTATACAAACGTGATCCCCTCGGAAACAAGAGAAGAATTGGCTCGATGATAACACCCTTCGACAGGGTTGTCGCCACAATTCCAGATATGTCGGTTCTGCTTTCAAAAGTTTATGTATCGGAAATTGATGTGAGTAAGGTAAGCGTGGGCTTGCCGGTGGAAATTACGCTGGATGCTTTTCCGAACAAAAGGCTGAAAGGAACAATAATAAGTATCGCAAATATAGGTGAAACATTACCAAATGCAGATACAAAAGTTTACGAAACAATTATAAAAATAGAAGGTTCAGACGCGGATTTGAGACCCACAATGACTACTACCAACAAAATTATAATTAAGGTTATTGACAATACGGTCTATATTCCGGCTGAATGCCTTCATTCAACTCACGACAGCATACCTTTTGTATATACGCGGAGTGGCTTGAAGCAAATTGTGATACCCGGAGATTATAATGAAAAAATGGTTGAAATAAAACAGGGACTTAAACCGGGAACACGCCTTTATCTGATTGAACCTGAGAAGCCTGAGAGATTCAGACTTGCAGGTAAAGATCTTATACCGGCAATAAGGGAAATAAACAGGGTCAGGCAGGAATATGCATCCTTTAATCACGTTTCGGAATAGAAGGTTATTATAGTAATAAATAGAACGCCTGAGCAGATTTTATCTCTCAGGCGTTCTATTTGTCATTGTATTTTACTCAGGCTTTTTTGAGTGCTTCAAGAACTCTGCCAGGTGTAAGTGGTACTCTGTAAATTCTTGCCCCCGTTGCGTCGAACAGGGCATTTGCGATAGCTGCTCCAACGGCAATTATTGCAGGTTCTCCACCGCCCTGTGGAGGCTGGTTTTTTCTGTCAAGTATAACACAGTCGAGCTTCGGGACCCATGAAAACCTGGGTATTTCATAAGTATCGAAATTCAGGGTTTTAATATTTCCTCCTTCGAAAAGTACTTCCTCGGTAAGTGCATAGCCAAGGCCCATGGTCAGGCAGCCTTCCATCTGCAGAAGCGCACCCTGAGGGTTCACACATAATCCCATATCCTGTGCACAGGCAAGTCTCAGAACGGTTATTTTACCTGTTGTCCTGTCAACTTTTATCTCAGCCATAGTAGCCTGCCACGTGCCTGCGTCAATTCCGCAGGCTATACCGATGCCTCTGCCTGATGGAAATTTAGATGGAGTATATCCGAATTTATCAGCCACGGCTTTCAGGCAATCAATCATCTTCTGATCTTTCAGATTTTTTAACCGGAATTCCAGAGGATCCATCCCTGCTTTTGCTGCCATGATATCTATCTGACATTCTCTGGCAAATGTGTTTGTATTATTATTGGGTGCCCGCCATGGCCCTGTGGCAAAGGGATGAACAGGAGGAGCATTTCTTGCCCGGCTGTAGCTGGTGGTTTTTCGGTTTGGCACATCGTAAATAGTTTCAGCCCCTCTTGTACCTGCCATCCACACATGATAATCCCAGAAAGTTATCCGGCCTTCCCTGTCGATTCCGGAATTGACTTTTACAACTGCGGAAGAATGGAAAGTGTCGTAAAAGAACTCTTCTTCACGTGTCCATACAACCATTACTGGCTTCCCTGTGAGCTTTGCCAGCCGGGCAGCTTCAATTGCCTGCTGATATGCATTTTTTGCCCCAAAAGCACCACCTACATACGGAACAATTACTCTCACATTGTCGCGCGGCATTTTCAACTCATTTGCCAGTGAATCCTGCAAGGGGAAAGGCTGCTGGGTTGAGGCCCACACTGTTAGCTTTTCACCTTCAAATTGCGCCAGTGCAGTATGTGTTTCGATGGGGGCATGTGCAAGGTATACATCATGAAACTCAGTTTCGAAGACGTGCTCCGATTGCTTCCTGCCAAGCTCTATGTCACCTGCAGTGTTTGACACACTTGAAGAAGTCTGGGCTTTTAGAATCCATTCAAAAAGGCTTCTGTCGTTTACTGGTAACTCATTGAATTCATATTCTGGCTTTATTTTAACTATAGCTTCATCAACTTTGTCTTTGTTCTCACTTACAACTGCAATAAGTCCATCGTCGCGAACCACTTTTACACCTTCGATTTTTTCAGCTGCAGAGGTATCTGCCGATTTCAGAGTAGCTCCGTGTGACGGTGGCCTAAGTATTCTTGCAAAGAGCATCCCTGGCAGTTTAAGGTCACCTGTGAATTTTGCCTCGCCTTTTACCTTTTCTACAGAGTCAACTTTCATGTACGACTTCCCGACATAAATGAATTTCGTATAATCTTTAACCGGAGGCTTTACTTCGAGAAACTTTTCAATTCTTTTTCCTCTGGCAAGTTCTCCGTAAGTTACTCTTTTTGCCTTGTTACCTGAGACATAGATTACTCCTTTTTCTGCAACGAGTTGTGAAACAGGCACCTTCAGCTTTTCTGAGGCCAGCTCCATAAGCACTCCCTTTGCTTCGGCAAGGGCTGCTCTCATAGCCGGGCCAAAACTCCTTGTGGTGAGAGAGCCGTAAGTGCCCTGGTCGAAAGGACATAATGCCGTATCACCCATCACCAGTTTTACTTTCTCAAGCGGAACGTCCAGTTCATCTGCAGCCATAACAGGCAGTGACGTAATGATACCCTGTCCCATTTCAATTTTACCTGTATAGCATGTTACGGTTCCGTCTTCAGCTATATGGACAAAAGCATTAAAGTCTTTGGGCAGTGACCGTGCCTGCTCTGCGGGCATTTCCATCAGTTCGAAGGCATCCCACGGAGAGAAGAAAACAATTATCCCGCCTCCGAGTATTTTGAAGAAATCGCGCCTTCTTAAACCTGTGTTTCTGTTTGTTGCAGTACTTTTTGTTTCTGTCTTTTTCATTTTTACTTCCCTCCTCTCATTTTAACTGATGCATCTTCAATTGCCTTAATAATACGCACATGAGCGCCGCATCTGCAGAGGTTGTCATCCATTGCCTCAATTATCTGCTGCCTCGTTGGAGCGGCATTCCTTTTAAGCAACGCCAAAGCATTCATTATCATACCTGGTGTGCAGAACCCACACTGAAGAGCTTCGTTGTCAACAAATGCCTGCTGAAGAGGATGCAGTTTTCCATCGACCGCAAGCCCTTCAATAGTGAGTACGTTCTTCCCTTCAACTTCGCTTACAGGAAGCTGGCACGACCTGACGGCCTCGTTATCGATAAGAATGGTACAGGCTCCGCAGAAACCTATGCCGCATCCAAATTTGGTTCCAGTTAGTCCAAAATGATTCCGGAGAACCCACAGGAGATTCTGACCCGGATCAATAGTGACTGTGGTCTTTTTACCATTCAGGGTAAACTGAATTGTTTTTTCCATGTGTCTGATTATTTTTTTGTTGCTTTGATATAATCTTCAGTTGTGTCAATATCGAAAAAAATATTTTCATCATCGGTTGAGTGCTCAAAAATATCGCTGCCGAATTTTTCGAGAAGCAACCTTAAACCCCGCTCATAATCAAGTCTTTCAATTTCACCGAAATACTTTCTGTCAATTAAAACAGGATGACCCCTTCTACCTTTACATACAGGAACCACTATTCCTTTCCCTGATTTAAAATAAGCCTCAGTAATCTCATCCAGTAATTTTCCGGTAATAAAAGGATAATCAGCAGGATAAATAATTACAGCACGGGTATCCGCAGAAAGTGACCTGATTCCCTTTATAACCGAAGAAAGCATGCCCATCTGCCATTCTTCATTAAATGTTATTCTGACTGGTAAATTCCCGATTTTTTCCATTATCTCATCTTTCCAGGCACCCAGGACAACAACGATATTTTTTATCCTTGACGTCTGTAAGTTTTCAATCACTTTCTCAATCAACGTTTTTCCCTGCAATGGAAGAAGCATTTTGGGAGTTTTTGTCCTTACCGATTCCCCGGCAGCAAGCAGAATTATGCTGATAGATGAATTTTTTCCTGCTTTTTCCATTGTATACTTTTCTTTATCACTATAAATCACCTCCCTCCATTCCTTTTAAATTAGTTAAATTAGGAGTCCGAAGGATGAGCATCAGTGATGCATCACTTATTTCAAATATACGTAAAAATTATATTTAATCCCGCGTGTTATCGCTGTTTTTTACCATAATCAATTCTGCTGCAATGCTTATAGCTATTTCTTCTACATTCCTGGAATTGATTTTTACACCGATAGGAGCATGAATTTTTTCCCATTGCTGTTCGGTTGCCCAGCCTTTTGAAATGAAATCCTGATGCATCTTTTCAACTTTTGTTCGGCTACCGATCATCCCGATATAAACAGCATTACTGCCAATACATTCACGTAAAGCCTCAGCATC
This sequence comes from Bacteroidales bacterium, assembly GCA_049654745.1. Taxonomy (GTDB): domain Bacteria; phylum Bacteroidota; class Bacteroidia; order Bacteroidales; family VadinHA17; genus LD21. The sequence goes on along the minus strand of JBASIK010000218.1, from coordinate 31,267 downwards.
TCTGGCATGGCCCCTGGTAACAATAACTATATAAGTGTTGCTGTCTTTTTTTATTTTACTCATGGCGGTTCCAATGTCTTCCGTAATAATTTTATCAGCATCGGGCAGATTGGCAGGGTTTGCAAATTCAGATCTGTCGTCAATAACAGTAACCTCAAAGCCAAGAAATCTGCCAAGGTGGCTCAATGCTTTGCCGATATGTCCTGCACCTGCTATGATCAGAGAGGGCGCGGGAAAGATAGGCTCTATTACTGCAAAAACTTTTTCTTCTTCGGTAAAGTTACATGAATCAATAAGTACCAGACTGCCTGCATCTTTGTTCATAAGAAGCTTCTCTGATTTAGCTGCCAGGAGATCTCTGTATTTTTGCGGGATATTTTCACAGGAGAAATCTTGTGCAAGAATATATTTTTCTGTTCTAACTTTTTCTCCATTAGCAGGATATATCAGAGTTACGACGCTAAATGGCACGTTTCTTTTAATAATCTCCTTAAGATCTGTCATGAAATCCAGTTTTTCCAGTATGGTCGGATCAACCAGAACTCTGACAGTGCCTCCGCATATTGCAGATTCGTAATCTTCAGTGCTGTTTTCCAGATTAACACTTATAATTACTGGCCTTTTTTCGGTAATTGATTTAATAGCTGCATATTTAACTCTTTCTTCCAGAGCACCACCACCCACTGTGCCGGCTTCAAGCCCATTGGAACTGAAAAGAGCTGAAGCACCTTCTTTCTGAGGTGCCGAACCGGATGATGATATTATGGTCGCCAGAACCAGTCCGGGCATTTTCTCATATTTCTCGATAATAAACCTGTAAATGTTTTTCATCCTTCGCTTGTTTTTAACGGATATGGTCAAAAATACGAAGTATATTCAAAAAAGTGATTTTACTCATCATTACAGAATAAATTTACTGAAAGGATAGTTTTTTTTAATCATTTTTACTATCTGGTTCTTATAATTAAAAATATCAAAAACAGACTCTTTTGTTTGTTAAAATATTAAAATCCTGAATAAAAAATAATATGGATTGAGATTGTTAAAAAATGTTTTCGCGGCACGTTTTTATGAAGGAAATAAGTATCCTGAATCGAAAAAAAAGTTAACTTTGGTAAAAAAGATAACAAACAAAATACAGCTATGAAAAAAAGTGTTGTCATTTTGTTTTCTATTGCGTTTATCGTTTTTTCGGTCAATGCACAAAAAGTTACCAGTTATACATATAAACTGGCTAACGGTATCACTGTAAAAATGGAAAAAGCCTGGCCCAAGGTATGGGTTCAGCAGACGCAGGAAGCTTTCAGTGCCTCTGAGCAGCCACAATCGGTGGTTGTAAACATGAGAATTATGGGAGAGCTTACAAAGGGTCACACTTTCAAGCTAACAAGCGGTGGTAAAGATGTGAGGCTAAAAGATGCTTCGCCAGGCACATATGACCTGAAGATTACTTCGGCACTTTCAGGAAGCCCGGGTAATATTGTTACAGATATAACCGGCGTGGTAGTTAAGCCTAAGATGAAGACAAGCGTGAATGTTACAATCTACGATTACCAGATTAATATTGAGGAATCACCTCTTCCTGCAAAAGGACTTGCAAGCTGGGATTTCAAGGTAAACAGGTTTAAAGGAAATAACGATCAGACTTACAATCAGGCTGTACCAGCATTCTACGCCAAAGGAACCAGAGACAAAACCATAACACCGGATGAGTCGACAGGTAAAAGCTCAGGGAAAATAAAACCCGGAGCATACGATGTGCTGGTTACAATTGAAATACCCGGCTTTAACCAGAAAATATGGCTTGAGAATTTCACCATGAAAGCGGATGTCAGCTATAAGGTCTCAATAAATATGAATGCCGGAGAAGTCATTTATGCTGGTACTTCGAGAGAAGTTACAAAGCTTCATCTGTATCCATCAGGCACTTCCGACAAAATGCAGGGCATAGCTAAGCCTGACAGATCGCTTGAATTTCTTGTTGTCGAACCTGCCACTACAAAATTCCCCTGCATGCCCGGAACATTTGATGTTCTGATTAATTATGGTAATAAGAAATACGAATGGAGAAAGGGAATAATAGTCAGGACCGGAACGATAGCAACGGTTAAATAGCAATATTGAATTTTAATATTTATTACGATAAGGAGTCCGGAAACCATCAACGCTGCCGGCCTCCTTTTTTTATTTCAAAAATCATTGTCAGATTTCTCATTTGGATGCATCTTTGCCATAAAATATTTTAAAGGTATGGAAACTTCATTTTTCAACAGCGATCTGTTTAATTATCTGATTTTGCCATTGCTGATTTTTCTGGCAAGAATATGTGATGTGTCAATCGGTACAATGAGAATAATATATGTATCCAAGGGTAAAAAGAACATAGCACCTTTTCTTGGATTTTTCGAGGTCCTGATCTGGATTATTGCTGTCAGCAGGATAATGCAGAACCTTGATAATTACATCTGTTATATTGCCTATGCTTCAGGTTTTGCCACAGGTAATTTTATAGGTATGTTAATAGAAGAGAGGCTTGCAGTTGGCTCACAGCTGATAAGGGTTATCACACCGAAAGGAGGTTACGAACTGGTAAATCTTCTTAACGCCAACGGACTGGGAGCTACATGCATTGAAGGTCATGGTGTCCGTGAGAATGTTCAGCTGGTCTATGCCATTGTACACAGGAATGATCTGTCAAAAGCTATAGACCTGATAAATGTTTTCAACCCCAAAGTCTTCTATACAATTGAAGATGTCAGGGCTGTAAGCGAAGGAATCTTTCCTCCTAAGAAAACAGGCAATTCATTTTCTCTGGTGAACATACTGAAACGGTGGCGCGGAGGAAAATGATATCAATTTTACAGAAATAGTTTGACAATACCACGAAGATTAATAAAATTGCAGATTTGTTTAATTCATTAAAAATTGAAAGAAGATTTTCCTTCAGGGAATCTGATGTTTTCACTTGTCCTTACGCGGCACAGGCTATGGGGATTGGTGCTGATACCATATATATTCCATAAAGAGACACAAAAAGATTATTACTCAACAAAGGAAGTGCTGTTTCCTTTTCCCTCACAGGAAACCGTAGTGAATCTCCTGCCTGAAGAAAGGGAAATAGTCTCTATTATTAATCAATACTCCGAAAGGGAAATTTTCAAACTTTTTTCCCGGGATAAAAACGTTAGAGAGTTTATCGCCAATGTTACCGAAGACCATATAAGAGACCATATCCGCCCCTATATAGAAAAAAGGATTTATAAATGCCTTGAAATAGCCAGAAATGAATCTATACCAATATTTTACCAGAAATCAAATATCAAATCGTTTCATAATGAGGACATTGCAGAAATTATACAGGAAAATGCCCGGCCTGTTTTCCGATTTGAGAGAGGCAAGGAATACAGCACTTATAACTTGCACCTTGAAATTGCAGGAAAACCTTTTGATTTAAGAAAATATCAGACAGAAATTATCTGCAATTCACCATGTGTAATAAGATGTGATTACAAAATAATTTTCATTTCAGAAATTGACGGAGCAAAGCTGAAACCATTTCTTACCAAGGAAACGGTTTTGATTTCAAAAAGCTCTGAAAAGAAATACTTCTCCACTTTCGTCAGAAATGCAGTTAACCTTTACAGGGTAGAGGCAAAGGGATTTTCGATTATAGAAGCTGAACCAGAAAAAGAAGCTGTTTTAAATATTGAGACCGGACTGAAGGGGTACCCGCAACTTGTACTGAATTTTAACTATTCAGGAAATAGTGTTTATGCCGATGAGAGGGAAACCTCTTTTACTGAGTTTAATGATATTAACGGCGAATATTTTTTCAGAAAATACTGCCGTGATTTTGACTGGGAGGATGAATGCATAAAGACACTTGGAGGACTTGGGTTCTACTCTGATGACAGGGTCCATTTTACAATATCTTCCCTTACAGGCGATTACACTACTGACCTATATGCTACTATCGAAGCTGTAAACAGCTGTTACGAAGAGCTTACAGGAGCTGGTTTTCGCATCTGTTCAAAGAAACTTGATAAGAACTATAATCTTGGTCCAGTAAAGCTTCTTATTGATTACAGGGCAGCTGAAGACTGGTTTGACATTCTGGCTCATGTTAAAATCGGAGCTTTCGAAATTCCCTTCATAAGGCTTAAAAGAAATATACTTGAAGGCAGAAGGGAATATGAGCTGCCCGATGGAACAGTAGTCGTTCTTCCCGAAATGTGGTTTGCCAGATACAAACATATGTTCGAGTTCGGGAGTGTTAATAATGGAGTTCTAAAGATTCACCGGCAGCATTTCTCAATTATAAATGAGATTTTTGAAGAAAAGGGAAGAACCATCAGTCCAAGGCTTAAGAAGCTGCTTGTCCCGGAATCAATACCATCCGTCAGTCCGCCAACCGGAATGAAAACTGAACTGAGAAAATACCAGCTTGAAGGGCTTAACTGGCTAGTATGGCTGCAGTCAGCAAAGCTTGGAGGCTGCCTTGCCGATGATATGGGTCTGGGGAAAACTGTTCAGACACTAGCTCTGTTACTTTTTAACAAGGAGAATAAAGTAGATGGCAGGGAAATGCATCAGCGCTCCCAGCTAACACTGTTCGATACAGAACAGAAGGGATGGACTTCCCTCATAGTTGTACCGGCATCACTCATCTATAACTGGGAAAATGAAATAAGAAAATTCACCCCAACGTTGAAATATTTTGCCTACAAAGGCAATCAGAGAAGGAAAAATGTTTCATATTTCGGCGATTATGATATTATCCTGTCAAGCTATCATATTGTACGTCAGGATATTGAGGTTTTCTCGCAGTTTCATTTCCATTATGTGGTCCTTGATGAGAGCCAGGTTATAAAAAATCCTTCCTCGATGGTTTTTAGAGCAGTCTCAATACTAAAGTCAGATTACCGCCTGGTTCTGACAGGGACTCCAATAGAAAACTCACTTTCCGACCTCTGGACTCAGCTGAATTTTGTAAATCCAGGGTTGCTTGGTACTCTGGCATTTTTCAAAAGGGAATATGCAAGACCTGTTGAAAAAATGAGGGACAGAAAAAAGGAGGATCAGCTAAGGAAAATAATAAAGCCTTTCATTCTCAGGCGTACAAAGGAGATGGTGGCTCCTGAGCTTCCACCGCTTACAGAACAGACTGTGTTCTGCGACATGACCGAGGAACAGGCTGAAATTTATGAAAAGGAAAAATCGGCTGTCAGAAATTCCATTCTTAAAAGCATGGAAGTTCCCGGACATGAGCAGAACGCGATTCAGGTACTTCAGGGGTTGATAAGGCTCAGGCAGCTATCGAACCACCCTGCAATGGTAATAGACGACTATTCAGGTGGCTCAGGTAAATTTGAAACTGTGATAAGGGATATTGAAAATATACTGGCGGAAAAACATAAGATACTGATATTTTCATCATTTGTGAAGCATCTGATGCTGTATGCTGGTTATTTCGACAGTCAGAAGCTTATATATTCGGTTTTAACAGGATCGAGTACCGACAGGGGTAGAATAATTGAAAAATTCCAGAAAGACCCAGAAAACAGAATTTTCCTCATATCACTAAAGGCAGGGGGAGTAGGGTTAAATCTGACCTCTGCCGATTACGTTTTCCTGCTTGATCCATGGTGGAACCCGGCAGCAGAAATGCAGGCACTGAGCAGGGCTCACCGTATAGGACAGGATAAGAGTGTCTTTGTCTACAGATATATTTCAAGTTCAAGTATCGAAGAAAAGATTGTAAGGCTGCAGGAAAAAAAATCGAAGCTTGCCGAAACATTCGTTCGAAGCAATAACCCGTTAAAAGACATTGACCTTAAGAGCCTGCTGGAAATAATCGAGTAATTAAATTTATCCCTGACTCTTTCTCTGTATAAGATAAGCATTACAGACATTTTTATCCTTATTGTATTGCAAAATGTAGATAATCAAACTAATAAATTGGCAATAGATTTCTATAATTTCATTCAGGAGTAAGGATTGAATTTATGAGGCATTAAAAAAATATTAAAACAGTATTAAAAAAGTATTAAAATTTTTTGATGATTCAAAATTTAATGATTAAATTTGCAACGGTTTTCAAAAAGAAAATCCTGAGACAAAGTTTTAATAATCAAACAAAGTAAAAAAGTCAGAAAGATGAAAAGTAAAGTTTTAATGAGTTTTGCAGCCATAGTAATGGTTGCTCTTATGTCGGCATGCGGCAAGCTTCCGCAGGCGCAGATCGATGAAGCCAATGCTGCCATTGAGGCTGCTAAGGCTGCTGAGGCAGAAGTTTATGTTCCTGCCGATTTTGCTGCTCTCCAGGATTCAATGAGAGCTGTAAATGCCTATATCGAATCACAGAAGTCAAAGCTGTTCAAAAAGTACGGTCCTGCAGTTGAGGACCTGAAAGCAGTGGTTACCCTTGCAAACACAGTTAAAGAAAATGCTGCTGCAAGGAAAGACGAAGTAAAGAAAGAGGTTGAGACTCTGATGACAGACATCAAGGCTGTTATTGATGAGACCAGCAAGCTTTTTGCTAAAGCCCCGAAAGGTAAGGAAGGAAAAGCTGCTCTTGATCAGATGAAAGCCGAGATGGAAACTGTTAATGCAGCTGTTACAGAAGCACAGAGCAAATACGACAGCGGAGCCTATATGGATGCCCTCAACAAGGTAAAGGCTGCCAAGGAAACTGTCGACAGAATCAATGGCGAACTGAAAGAGGCTATCAAAAAAGCTGGTGGACGTATTTAATCTGAGAAATTATTTAGCTAATTTTGCAGAAAATTCCCCGGGAAAACAACCCGGGGTTTTTTATAAATTTATATAGATGGGGAAAAAAATCGTAAGAATCATTCTCGCACTGCTGACTTCAGCAGTAATAGTGGTACTTGTGATTTTTCTTGCAGTGAAAATAACACCTGAACCTCCCTATCAAGAAATTAATACAGCAATACGAAGTATCTCAGCAGCATCGGCAAAACAGGCTTCAGTATATTCCAGAAAACTATATTCCGAGGCCGAAAATGCACTCGATTCAGCAATGGCAGTCTGGAAAAGAGAAAATAAAAAGTTTATCTTCATGAGAAATTATGAAAAAGTGCTGGAATATGCCAGACTTGCCGATAAAAAAGCCAGAGAAGCAGCCAGCCTCTCCGTTCAAAATAGCAACGACCTTGAACACCGGCTCGGATTAAAAATAAAATCACTTGAAGAAACGAAAAGCAAAATAGACGAATTCTTTGGTAAATATCCTCTTGAAAGTGAAGCCAGAACCCGGCTTTCAAAAGGCAAACTGATGCTTAAAGAAGCTGAAATTGCGTACGAGAAAAAGCAGCTTCTGCAAGCAAACAAAAAGCTTAATGATGCAGAATACCTTCTTAATTCAGTTTACGAAAATACCCTTAGCGATATAAAAACATGGTTTGCCTCACTAAGCACATGGAAAAAGTGGGTTGAAAATGCAATAGCCGAATCGGGAAAGAGAAGATCATATCTCATTGTAATTGACAAATTTGCACATAAATTCTATCTCTATTTTGCTGGTAAATTGAAATATGAATTCGATGCCGAACTGGGCAAAAACTGGACAGGCGACAAAAGAATTAATGGTGATAAAGCTACACCAGAGGGGAGATATAAAATAATTAAAAAACTTCAGGGCAGGGCAACCCGTTGGTATAAATCTCTGGCCTTAGACTATCCTAATAGTGAAGATGTAGAAAGATTTATGAAGGAAAAGGCTTCAGGAACTATTTCATCTGCAGCAAATATAGGCGGAGGAATTGAAATCCATGGTGGAGGAGGAAAAAATACCGACTGGACTGACGGATGCATTGCTCTCACAAATAAAAACATGGATATCATCTACCCAATTGTGCAGATAGGCACCCCTGTGGTAATTGTTGGTTCTTTAAGAAGCCTCGATGAAATAATGAATGAAAATTGATGTGCCGGAAATGGAAGATAAAAATAAGAATATAAATACCCCTGCAGAACGTGGATTTGCTGACTCTGAACTTGTTCAGTTGATAACAGGTTTTTTCAGGTCAGTTTACAAGATGGTTGTTACTGACAGACTTATTAAGATTCTTTTGATTATAGCAAAAGCTCTTGCTGGAGTTGTTTCTTTTGTACTCTTTTTTGCCTTTTTTCTGTACCTGACCCCTCTTATTCAGGATTCTGGTACACGTAACTTCAGGCCGAGAAATATTACTGCCAGCAGCTTTGAAAATAACAGGGAGTACAAACGACAGATTACCGCACTTAAAAATGAAGTACAAAGGCTTTCTGCCCGCTACCGATCCATGACACCCGGTCAGTCATATCTGGTTATCAATACCACCGATAATAAGTTTTACCTTTATCAGAACAGAAAACTGATAAGGGAAGGATATTGCAGTTCGGGGAGTTACACACGTCTTGTAACACCTGAAGGTTCAAGGGAATGGATATTTAAAACACCTAAAGGTAGGTTCTGGATTCAGACAAAAGTAGTTAAGCCCATGTGGGTAAAGCCCGACTGGGCCTTTATTGAGGAAGGACTGCCCGTTCCATCACCAGATGATGAATCGCGGTACGAAAGAGGCGTTCTGGGAGATTATGCTATGAGTATAGGCAGCGGATACCTCATACATGGCACACTATATAAAAGGTTCATCGGGATGCCAGTTACTCATGGCTGCATCAGGCTTAATGATGAGGACCTCGAAGCCATCTTCAATACCCTGAATATAGGCTCGAAAGTTTATATCTTTTAACAAACAGAATATGAATGAGAAATCATACAATGGAATAAATAAATCACGTAAGATTTTAATAATATCTGTTTCCTTATTTATTTCAATTTTTGCCGTTTACTATCTTGTACTATCAGTTGTTGCCCCCGGCGGAAGTATAAAAAGAATCAACAGCGAATATGGATATAAAAAGCCCGAAAAAGGTGGACTGAGCGATTCTATATTCATCGACTCGGCTTTCGTAATGCTTAACCGGCAGAAAGCTTTTTACCAGGCAAGGATAGCCATGGCATCTACCGACTCAGTAGTTCTTTCATTGAATCTGCCTGACAGTACGGCAGCACTTGAGATAAACGGTGTAACCGTCTATACAACGAAAATACTCTCTTCGAAGATCAGCAAAACCTTCCGTAAAGCTGATGAATACGCTGTTACATCGCTGCTTTCAAAACCATTCACAATTCTTAAGGATTATTCATCCATACCCAAAGAGCCAGTAGTACATAAGGTGGCACCTAAAGACACAACTGAATACAAGCCAGAAGCTCCACCCGATACATCAAAAATTGAATATGCCAATTTTATTCTTGAAACCAAAGAAGGAATCCGGCTCTATGTTTATCAGGATACAAGGGGTAACTTCAATGCATTTTTAAACCAGTTTCTTTTCGACCTTGCCGACAGAGCAAGAACATCTTTATATACCTTGAAATGCATGATCCTGTTCAGGAAACCTGAATATAAACCGTGGATAAGAATCAGGGTTCCCCTGAAAGATGCCAGAATAATATACAGGGCACTTCCGCGTAACGGACAGTTTGCAGTCTGCAGATAGACTTCTTCTTTTTTTACAATTTTTGTTTCAGGTGTCTAAAAATTATGTAGGTTTGAGGTGAACTCTGCAGAAAAAATTTTTTATGGCACGATTCACAGGAATTGCAGGTATTTTAATTATTCTGTTGCTTGCCTACTTGTGGTCAAACAATCGTAAGGCAATCAATTTAAGGGTAGTCATAACAGGGCTGTTGCTTCAGATTGCCCTTGCTGTGTTCATCCTGAAAGTACCTTTAGGGCAGAAGATTTTTTACTGGATTGGACTGGCAATAAACAAACTGCTTGATTTTTCGCAGGAAGGGGCTGTCTTTATTTTTGGTGACCTTACAAAGGTTACATCAATTCTTCCTGAGGGAGTTGTGCGTAGCGGTGTTTTTCTATTTGTTCTCCTGCCCACAATTATATTCGTATGCGTTCTTGTTGCGATGGCTTATCATGTAGGACTTATGCAGAGGATTGTTGCATTGTTTGCCCGTTTTGTTCACTGGGCTATGAGGGTAAGCGGCAGTGAGGCGCTCTCGAATGTGGCAAGCGCATTTGTCGGACAGGTGGAAGCGCAGATAATGATACGTCCATATCTTGCCGGCATGACAAGGTCGGAACTGCTGGCTTCGATGACGGGCAGTATGGCATGCATAGCAGGAGGCGTAATGGCTGTTTATATTTCACTTGGCGTTCCGGCTTCCTACCTGCTGGCAGCAAGCCTCATGGCAGCACCGGGTGCACTGGTTATTTCGAAAATTGTATACCCCGAGACAGAAGAGTCTGAAACTAAGGGCATAGTTAAGCTGGAAGTTAAAAAAGAGCATGCCAACTTAATGGATGCTATCGCCCATGGAGCCAGCGACGGGATGAGGGTGTCAATAAACGTTATCGCAATGCTTATAGGTGTTATTGCTCTTATAGCATTAATTGATGCCCTGCTCGGATATTTCGGACAGTTTCTCGCATGGCTCGGCGTTTCACTCAACGCTATCGGTATTGACGTCAACCACCTCCGGCTTAAAGATATCTTCGGAGCAATATTCTCCATTTTTGCTATCGTAATGGGCGTGCCTCCCTCAGAATCCCTTACAGTAGGTTCACTGATGGGTACTAAAATGGTTATAAATGAGTTTGTTGCATACACCGACCTTTCACCTCTGATCCAGCAGGGCGCCCTTAGCGCAAAGTCAATTGCCATTGCAAGTATTGCTTTATGCGGCTTTGCAAACTTCAGCTCAGTAGCAATACAGATAGGAGGTATCGGAGCCTTAGCCCCAACCCGTAAAGCCGACCTCGCACAGCTTGGAATAAAGGCAATGCTTTGCGGAACAATGGCTTCGTACATCTCCGCAAGCATAGCTGGCATTCTTCTATAATAGTTTATGTCTGGCAAGTTTTACGATATCCATTACCACCTCTTTGACCTGAGCCATCCCAACCTTCTCGCATTCATTCTGCGCGACGATATGATAACGGGTGAGTCGGTAAGAAAAATAATGCGCAAGCTTCCTCTTCTTCTTAAATTTGTTCCTCTGGGTGCTGTAAACTTCTTCTCCGGAAAAATTGCAGAGAGAATAAAGGACTTTATCCAAAACGATGCAGGAAAATTCAGAAACCTTCTCTCCATGATGGAGAATCCAATCGAATACCATTTCCTGCTTGCCGATTATTATATAAGGAAAGAAAAAATATTTTCTTCCAGGGATGAGAAATTGAAATTCGAAAAGATCGTAGTCTGCCCATTGTTGATAGATTTTGGTTTCAAAAACCTCAAAAACAGTGGTTGTTTTTACGACCTTCCTCCGGCAAAACCGGTTGCCCATCAGGTAGCAGATGTAATGAAGTCAATCAGGTTTTATTATAATTATGATATTATTCCACATCCTGTCAAGGAAGGAGAACTCAGACTTGTAAAGTCTTCAGCAGGTAAAAAAGAGAAGCAGTTTGAAATTTACCCTTTTCTGGGCATCAATACACGTAATTATGATCTTCTTGAAATTAAAGCACTTATAGACAAATATTTCTCAGGATATGAGAATGACCATATCCCTATAGAACGTTATAAAAAGCTCTTTGCCAGATTGGGAGAAGTGGAAGTTAATCTCGAAGATCTTATTTTTAGAAAGAAGGAAAAAGAGAATCCCGAATACTACTCATATATTTTTGCCGGTATAAAACTTTATCCGCCTCTAGGCTTTAATCCATGGCCCGAAGATGAGCCGGCTGAACTTGACAAGGTGAAGTTTCTGCTGAGCGAATGTGCGAGGAAAAAGATTCCGGTTACAGTTCATTGCAGCGACGGGGGTTTTAAAACCACACCGAAAGCAAAACATTTTTCAAATCCGGAAAAGTGGATTAAGATATTGAATCATAGCTCATTAGGAGATCTCAGGATAAATTTTGCTCACATGGGAAGCAGGGCCGATGGTTCGCGGGAGTGGCTGAACACCATCGTTTCTCTTGCTGAAAAGTTCGAAAACGTATATACCGATTTTTCCTGCCTTACTCCTGAAATGAAAGATTACAGACTAATAGCTGATGTGATGGAGAAGAACATGTCATCCCGGCTTCTTTTCGGGTCTGATTTTGTCATTAACCTGCTCTGGTCGGATTCATATAATGAGTATCTGAAAAACTTCCTTACAACCCCGTATCTTAATACAGAGCAGAAAATTAAATTATGTTCGGCAAATCCTGAAAAATTTCTCTTTGGGTAAAATAATCCCCCGGGTTGAGATTGCTAAGAATTTACTGTTCGAGTCTGAACATTGTCAGACTTTCTGCATCTTTTACATAAATATTGTTTCCTGCAATTACAGGGAAAGCATACACGGCTGTTTCAGCAACCTTGTATCTTGCTGTTTCACTGTAACCTTTTGATGATGGACTGAACACTAATAGGTTACCTGTGCTAGGGAGGCCTATAAGTACCTGGCCGCAATCAACAAGTGTTGCAAAGTCGCTGTGAACGGCTTGGTCAAGCCATGCTGTTTCACCTGTTGATGCATTGATGCAGTATATTTTACGGGTATCGGTAAATCCATACAGGAATCCATCCTTAAGAACCGGAGTGTTCCATTTTGCTCCAGTGGTTGTGTTGCTCCACAATTCCCGCGGCTCATAGTTGTTGCCTTTTTTCTCCACCACATATGCTTTCATTCCGGGTCCCTGCCCGGTAATATACATTTTCTGCCCGTCGAGACAGGGACTTACGCAGTTGTAGAACCTTTGCTGAAGAGGTGTGGGAATGGTCCACTGAAGCTTTCCGTCAGCAAGGTCCACTGCAATAAGGCTGGTTTCAGTATTGATAATAACATGCTTTTTACCGTCGATTCTCATGATGGAAGGTGAAGCATAGGCCGGGTCTCCTTTTACTGTCCATTTTTCAGATCCTGTATTAAGGTCAAGAGCGTAAATGGTTCCGTTGCCTTTTGTGCCGAGATGTACTATAACAAGATCATCCTCAACAAGGGGAGACATTCCTGTAAAGAACTGTGGAACAAGTTTTTCAGGGTTGTCTTTTCTCCACAATAGTTTCCCTGTTGAGGCATCAAAGCATGAGAGTATCCCTGCAGCTCCAAGGGTAACTATTTTTCCGCCCGCAACTGTCGGTGTACTTCTTGGTCCGGGATGGGATGCCGAAGGCCCGGTAACTGCAGGCGACGGGTATGAACTTTTCCATATCTCCTTGCCTGTTAGTGCATCGAGACATATAACTGTCTCCTCGTTACCCTGGCGTGTATGAGCATATAACCTGTTCCCTGAAAGAACAGGTGTGGCATCACCTGTGCCAACAGTTACTTTCCATACCTGCTTCAGTTCGGCAGGCCATTTTGCAGGAGCCTTAAAACCTGCTGCTTTGCAGTCGCGGTTGGGCCCTCTGAACTGATTCCAGTCCTGAGAACTGAGATTGCTGACAGCAGCCATATAGATTGCTGCAGTCAGTAATAAATTGAAAATAATATTCTTTGCCATACCTTGAAATTTTATATTGATACTTAAGTAAAAGTAAATCACTGAATTACTAAGTTAATAATATTTCATCACAGCAGATGCTGTTCAAAGTTTAAAGATATTAACAATATTATATTTTAATCACTTTGACTATGTTTGTGCCTGTGACAGCTATTTACCTGATGAATCAGGAAAATATTCTTATAACAGGAGGCACATCCGGACTGGGTCTGGAGCTGGCAAAGCTCTTTTGCTGTGGCGGAAGCAATGTTTGGATTACAGGACGCACTCTGAAGGCAGGATTACCCGATGGAATGAAGCTTCATTTTCTGAGAACAGATTTTGCTGACCTGCGGCAGACAGAAAATGCTGTAAGGGAGTTGCTGGGGGAGAGGATTAGTTTTGATGTTATAGTCAATAATGCAGGTGTTTTAGGTCCTCCGTCATACACAACTACCAGAGACGGGTTTGAATACACATTTCAGGTAAATTTTCTGGCACATCTTCTTGTCAATAATCTTATTCTTTCTGAGCATGTTCCGGGAAAACCAGTTACCCTTGCAATTGTAACTTCTCCTGTTTACAGGGTTGTAAATCCAGATTTCAGGATACCAGACGGAAGTAAATATTTTTCATATGAAATGTATTCACTTACAAAGCATTATCTTTTGCTGGCCGGTGATTATATGAAGAAAAAGTATAAAAATCAGAATATCAGACTTATAAAATTCAATCCCGGTGTTTTCGGTTCCGGGATTTACCGCACAAAGCAGAATTGGTTTCAGATTTTATACCGTATTGCCGCGCCTTTCATGCGCAGTGCTTCAAAACCTGCAGGTCTTCTATATGAACTCATCCATGAGTCACATCTGCGGGAGGACATTGTCTACCGTAGCAAAAGAAAAGCTGGCCCGGCAAGTCCGGAACTGACAGCTGAGGCAGAGAAGTTTCTACTTGCCTGCGAGGAGGCTATAATTCAATCCCAATTCCAGGACGATCCGGTATTATTACCTTACCCTTAACGATTTTGATTCCTTCGAATGGGTCGTTGCTGATAAGCAGGTTACCGTCGAGGTCGCACCATTCGGCCAGCGGACTGAGATGTGATGCCGCTGTGACGGCACATGATGTCTCGGTCATGCAACCTATCATAGTCTTAAGTCCGAGGGTACGGGCACTCTTTAGCATAACATAGGCAGCTCTTATACCTCCGCACTTCATCAACTTGACATTGACACCCGAATAGACATCTTTGTATTTCATAAGGTCGCCAAGGTTTTGTATTGCCTCATCACCTATCACCGGTACAGGGCTTCTTTCATTCAGCCATGCAAGATCATCTACCATCTCTTTCGGCATAGGTTGTTCGAGAAAGGCAACCCCTTGTTCTTTCAGCCATTGAGCCATCTCAAGTGCATAATTCCGGTCTTTCCATCCCTGATTGACATCTACACACAGAGGCTTGCTGGTCATTGCCTTTACGGTTTCTATCATTTCCCTGTCGTTGCCTCCACCGAGTTTAACTTTAAGAATGTTGTAAGGTTCTGCCTCCTTAACTTTCTGTCTCACAACATCCGGTGTGTCAATACCTATTGTAAAACTGGTATCGGGTGCCTTTTCGGGGTTCAATCCCAGCAACCTGTAAAGGGGTTCACCCAGAACCTTTCCTGCAAGATCGTGAAGTGCTATGTCAACCGATGCTTTGGCTGCTGAGTTGCCAGGCGCGGCATGTTCAACATAATCCAGAATGTCTTCTAAAAGCAGGGGATTGTTGAACTGCTTAAGGTTGAGTGAGGATAGAAACTTCGAAACTGATTCAACGCTTTCACCGAGGTAGGGTGGCATTGAGGCTTCACCGTAACCCGTAATGCCATCCCACTCAATCTCAGTGAGTATTGCCGGTGTGGTGGTTCTCGAACTGACAGCAAGATTGAAGGAGTGCTTCAACTGAAGGGTGTAGGGTTTAAAATGCAGAATCAATTCTTTTTTTGAGCCAGATGTTTTCTTTCTGGTCGATTTAGCCGTACATGATGTCATTGAATTTCCTGTGATTAGTCCAGCTCCAATTACTCCTGTATATTTTAAAAACCGCCTTTTACTGATTTTCATAAACTACATATTTAGTTAAAGTACCAGGGGTGATTTTCAATAAGTTTTAATCCTTCAGCCGGATATACTCCCTCTATGCGGCCTGCACCCAGAAAAGTTGAGTATCTGTATCTGCTGAAATTTGTTCTTGCCGAATCGAGGCTGTTAATCCGTACCATGCCTGAAGAATGGATATATTCAGTATTTCCGATATACATGCCCACATGGGTTGCTTTCCTTATTCCGTTACGGATAGTACCGAAATAGAGGAGGTCGCCTTTGTGAAGTGAGTCAATCGGTACGGGAGCCTCATTAAAGGCTCCATGACGTATCTGAAGCGATACATCCCGTGCAAGAATTAGACCGTTAAGGAAATAAACGGTTTTTACGAACCCGCTGCAATCCATTCCTTTTATAGAGGTGCCTCCCCACAGGTATGGTATTCCGTTTAACAACAGAGCTGTTTTGCAGAGTCTTTCCGGCTCAGGACGAGCAGCAGCAGCCCATTCTGCTAAATCATAACAGCTCTCTCTGCTAATTATGCCAATCCTTCCATCAGGAAGTTTCACCAAAAAATATTCATTATTTTCACCTGTCTTCTCCAGTATGCAACCAGCCACAATATCAGAAATAACCGGTATTTTCTCATCGTTAACTGATAAGATGTCGCCAGTTTTGCCGGTGAAAATAACCCTTGGAGTTGATTTCCATTTCCGGAATTCATTTTCTGTGAGGAAATGGACTGCTTCTCCGTCAGTCCAGCCAAGGTATCTGTCGGGTGTTTGAATAAAATACCAGCTAGTCTTCTTTTTAAGAACTTTTACCGGAGTTCCCATCAGTGCCTGAGAGGTAAGTTCGGCACTGTGGTCAGGTGCAGATCTGATATTACAAACACTTACTGATACAAGCCCCCAGGGTTTTTTAATTATAGAAGTGTCGGGCAGTACTATAAGGCTGTCGATAAATTTTGTTTTTCTGCTCTTCAGAAGGTTTATTATATCAGCTTTTGCCTCAGGAATGTCTGTTTCCCCCTTCAGCAAAAGTATTGTGCCTTTACGGGAAATTTCCACCTTAAAAACTCCTTCGCGGCTGTCGGGTACCCATTTCTTCGAAATTGAATCTATCTGGTTAACAAGCCGGATACCAACGGGGAGCCTGCAACCCCCGGCAACCACCATCAATGATGTTATTAAAAAGATGAGAATCCTTAAAACCTTTGTATTATTCATTATTATAGCAGGTTTAAAATAACTCCGTTTTCCCTAAATCCTGGTTCCGGGTAGTGGTTTTACTTTAACCTGAATGTCGTAATCCCACTGGTCAAAATAGAGATTACCACCTTCCCATTCGACTTCACCTCTCTGGAAATCAAAAGGTTCGCTTCGCAGATATTTTTTCTCAGGGTAAAGTTTGCCTCCTATATCGTCGTTTATAATTAGCCGGTATGAATCTATTCCGGTAATATAGAATTCTTTAATTTTCTGGTTGTTAGAATACTGGAGACTGTAAGAAATGTCAAGCGGGACCCATCCTGTTCCTTCGTAATACACTTCGCACCAGTCGTGAAGGTTTTCGCCCTGTGGAGGTACCATCCAGCCGCTCTGCCATTTTACGGGTATACCTTTATACCTCAACATCGACATCAGAAGGAACGTCTGCATGCCGCAATCACCTCTCCGGTTTTTCAGTGTATATTCCGGAATATTTGGTATGATTGAATATTCAAGAGCACCCGCCCATGGAATATTATTATTAAACCAGTAGTAGAATCTCTTCACTATTTCGTAAGGGTTCGATTCATTTCCGGCCAGACTGTCTGCAAGATGCCTTACCCTGTCGGTGAAGCATATATGTGGTGGCTGTTCCCGTGTATATTTTCTATATATTTCAGAATTCTTATCGTATGGAAGTATTTTCATATTTTCCGGATCGAAATACTGACCGTACGAAAAATATGAGAATGCTATCTGAAAGACAGTTGGGATGCCTCTTCTGGCTTTTTCTTCCATATAAACCGTTTTATGAACTACCGTATCGGGTGCCAGCAGAAAATAATTCTCGTTAGATATACCGAGAAGATAGACTTCTGTCTGCCTCTTATTGTTTTCTTTCGGGTAAGGCATCCAGCATCGTATTGTTGAACCAGCAGGAACAGCATCGGGTTTGACAGTGATTGTATATGTTACCTCTATCTGGATGGGCATAACCGGAACAGGGCTCTTTCCGGAAACTCTTATAATATCGGCTGTATGGTTTTTCCTGAATACAATCCGCGGATTTCTTGACGCTATCGAATCACGGTATGGTCTGTTTTGATAGAAGTTTCTAAGAAGGATAAGATTTGTAGCCGCCCTGTTGAAGTAACGCTTTTCACCGTTGATGATTTTGTATTCCAGCCATCCGTTTTCTTCCCAAATTTTTCTGTCAGATTCACTGTAGCCCTGTACCAGCTTTCCAAGAATTGTGTCAATACCGTTTTGGGTAACTGAAAAATCGAGCCGGATACGTTTTGTTATTTCATTAAGCGAATCGGCTTTCCATCTCAAATCGTCATCTCTTGTCGCGTTTTTGAGTGAATCGGCAACCATTGCAGCTTTTTCAAGAGCTCCTTCCTCAATAAATGCTGCGATCCTTTTTATCGTCTCATTATATTCAGATTTATTGCGACATTCTTGAAATATTATTGTTGAAATTATCAATATCACCAACCAGAACAATTGCATTTTTTTCATGTGGAAATAATTTTATATATTTTTGATTACCAGGCTACAAACTTTCACTTTTTAGAGATTCGTTCATTTTTTGCTTACTATCATCCAAACTTCCCCCGGGGGAGAAGGAGTAAATTTTAGAACTTTTAAAAATACAAAAAGTCATCAATTTGAACTTAATGCAGATTGAATTGTTTATCAGTTATAATTAATTTTTTTAGAAAAATAAAAATCAAAGGAATTATGAAAAAGAATACAGGAAAACTTGACAGAATAATAAGGCTTATAATTGCCTTGCTTATTGGGATTTTATATTTTACAAATGTTATCAGCGGAACGTTAGGAATAGTTTTACTTGTTTTTGCTGTGATACTTCTTATCACTTCAATAACAGGTTTTTGCGGAATTTATACACTGCTAGGTATAAACACCTGCAAAACCCGGGTTTAGAAATAATTCTAAATCCATGCAGGTTTTTGTTTCAGGGAGAGTTCCAAAACTTTTTCCACGGCATCTTTGATGCTGTCGGTTTGAATATCAAAAATGTAAATATCGCCGGTATTCCAGCGTCGTATTACCTGCTGGAGTATTGGTTTTCTTACCACCCATATCTGGGGTGAAACATTTTTTCTGCAGAGATCTTCTATAGCCATGCTCCAGCCTCCTCCGGAAAGTTCGAGCGGGCCTATTTCATCTATAACCACGCAGGGGCAGGTGTGTGTTATATTTGTTAATATCTTTAATCCTTTTTCTAAGGTTTCACGCCGGAAATAGAATCGTCCCGATTTTAAACTGCCCGGTGTTTCCAGGGTGGAGCAGAGTTCTGTTTCTTCTCCTGTTTCAAGATCGATTAGATTGAATCCTTTTCTTTCGCCGTTTTCATTAACTGCAAGAGCAAGAAAGCCACAAGCCTTTATATGTCTTTCCCTTAGAGCATTGACTACCTTCATGGCATAGGTGGTTTTTCCGGCATGGACATCTCCGGTAATAATCACAATCGACGGTCTCTTGCGATATTCGTTTTCAAAAACGTTAAACAGGTTGTCGGCCCGGCTCAGTATGCCGTGCAGTGATTTTTTACCCGGAAATTTACCCTGTTCTTCTTTGGTTGTCAATGTTGAAACAAGGTAGGGGAGAGCTGAGAAGGAGAGATTCAGCGATTGGTAAAGTGATGCAAACCCCCTGTTGTAAAGCATTGATTTGATGACCGGATTTTTCAGTTCGGCACTTATGGATGCAAAACCTATAATCATCACTGTTGCCCTTGCATTCATTTTCAGTCCTACCAGAAATCCCTCGGTTGTAAAGAAGACTCTGTCGGAGAACCAGTTCCAGATAAATGCGGCAGAGAAAGTAATGATGAAGAAACTGATCCAGAAGCCGGGTTTCTTCAGCCTGCGGAGTGAATTTTTATAGGTGATTATGCAGAATGTTGAATAAATAACAGCAACAATTCCTGCAATAATTAGAAGGTTGTAATTCAGAAGAAGGAGTATCCCGATAATGGCAAACAGATTAAGGAGCAGGAAAAGTATAGAATATTTGTCCTCAGAGGTTTTCTCGAAAAGTTCAGTGCCCGGCCTGAGGGTGATTTTTTCTTCTGTTTCCCGGAGGTGTTTGAATTTAAGATATCTTTTCCCGGTCAGAAATCCTCCCGTGGCGCCTGCCATGCCTGCCAGCATGTATAAAGCAGTAATGGTTGCAATAACGTAAACCGGATTGAGTTGTTCCATTCCGATCTGTTTCACAGCAAATCTGTAGAGGTTATCAAGTATTTTAATCAGGTCGAGTCCGTAAAGTATTATCAGGTTAATGATTTTCTGGACCAGGGTACTGAGGACAGCAAGTGCGCCTCCTATGATGTATGCAAGAAAGTTTCTGCCCAGTAGTCGGGTAATGAGTTCAATAATCAGCGATTCGGTAAAGATACCTATCATCGGACCTAGTATTATTGCACTGGGTGATATGGATTTCATGAGTGCGCATATCAGACCCGCCCTCCATACAAGGCCTTTATCTTTCCAAATAAGTTGAAATGAAATCAGTATCCAGACGCCTATAAATGAAAGAATGGTTCCAGATAGAGGGATTTTAAGATTATGCAGAAAACTGCCAAGAATGATTTCGAAGGAAGCCCAGATACTGCCAACTACAGAAGCTCTCAGCCATACCTGTTTAAGCTCGCCCGGCTTTATATGCTCCATAATTTTAACTGCAACGTAAGTAAAAAACAGGCGTAAATATAATATTAGTCATGATATTTTATCATGACTTAACCGGGTAAGTAGTTTTTACCTGGGGCTAACTGTGGTGGCAGCTGCCTTGATGTCCTTCGTGTTGATGATGACGGGGGTGCCTGCATGATTCTCCGCTGTCATCAATCTTACCTTCAATATAAAGCCTTACAAGGTCGTCAGGCTCTCCTGCACAGCCTCTAATAACTTTGATTCCTGCGGAGTTCAGGTTATTGACTGCACCTTCTCCAATGCCACCGGCAAGCAGAACTTTCACGCCTTCTGCTGCCAGCAGTGAAACTATTCCCGATTTGCATCCATGGCCATTTTCGGGTGAAATTTTTTTAATGCATTCAATTTCATTTTCATTTTTTACAGAAAAGATTTTGAAATGTTTGCAATGCCCGAAATGGCTGTCGAGTTTATTGTCGGAGGTGACAGGTACTGCAATTTTCATATGCTTATTTTTTAGTTGCTGTAATTTCAAATTTTGGTTGATTATTAATAGTTTTTTTAACAAGACAAAGATCTGCAGCATTTATAACTGCTTCAGTGTATTTTTCCGGGAAGTCTGGGGGAAGTTGTATCTCAAGTTTAAACACAGAAGGCAGTCTTTTTTCCTGGTCAACATCCATTGTCTGTATAATTTTTATGCCATCGGAGGGTATGCCTCTTCTGTCGCAGAAAGATTTGACGTAAATGCCTGCACAGGTTCCTATTGAGGCCAGAAAAAGGTCAAAAGGCGCGGGTGCGCTGTTGTTTCCTCCGCTTTCAACAGGCTGATCAGTTCTTATAGTATGTCCGTGGACATTTGCGGTTACAACTTTACCGCCTTCAAAATAGATTTCGATCATAATTTTAAGATTTTTTTGAACAGGTTAATTATTGAATAAATTTCTAAACAGTTATTTGAGAATATTGTTCACAGTGTTGCAAAGATAATAATAGTTTAAGACCTATTTTATAAATATTAAAACGGAGAATTCATTTTGCATTGTAAAATAAAAGAAGAACAGGCAGTTATGTGGCCTGTTCTTCATGCAGTTGCTGATACTGATTTACTTATTCAGTATCTTCTTGAAGATGGATTCTTCAGGTAATTTTTTAGTACAGAAGAACCAGTCGTAGCATTTTATGTCTTCTTTTTTGCCTTCCATCCGTTCTTTGGCCACGCCACATGAGCCAGCAGGTGGGACAATAACATCATCGCCCGGTTGCCAGTCGGCAGGCAGGGCCACCGAGAATGCGTCAGCTGTTTGAAGGCCTATGAGAACACGGTAAAGTTCTTGGAAGTTACGGCCGAGGCTCAGTGGGTAGTAGATTATAGTACGGATGATGCCGTTCGGGTCGATAAAGAATACTGCTCTCACTGCTTTTGTGGAGCTTTCTCCTGGTTGTATCATTCCGTATTTCTTTGATATCTCCATTGTGATATCTTCTATAAGTGGGAATGTGACCTCCACGTTTTTCATCCCTTTGTATTCGATTTTTTCTTTGATAGTTCTAAGCCAGGCGATGTGGCTGTAGAGTCCGTCGACTGAGAGTCCCACCAGTTTGCAGTTGGCTTCGTTGAATTTTTTCTCCATTGTGGCGAAGGTCATGAACTCAGAGGTGCATACAGGTGTGAAGTCGGCGGGGTGGCTGAAGAAGATCACCCAGCTTCCTTTGAAATCAGTTGGGAAGTTTATCTCGCCCTGTGTTGTAACAGCTTTGAATTCAGGGGCTTTGTCGCCGATTCTCGGCATTGATACTGCAAATTCTTCGCACATATTTATAAGGATTTAATTTTATTTATGTTTTGCAAGCATTAATTCAAGGTCTTCTTTAAGTGCTGCAAGGTCCTCCTCATGTTCGACCTCATCGGTTATTATCTGGAGGATGATGTTATAGGTAATTGGGTCGGCTTCTTTGGTTATGTCAAGAAGTTCATTGTAGGAACGTATTGCGCACTGTTCGCCTTTGATATTTTGGTCGAGTATTACACCCACGAAAGGATCTTCAGGTGCATCGTAGCCGCAGTTAGTAATTTTCAGCCACTCCTGCGGGGAGAGGACCGGGGTTCCGCCGAGTTGCACGATTCTTGTGGCCAGCAGGTCGGCGTGGGTAAGTTCTTCGGTTGCGTGCAGTTGCAGTTCGCTAATGACTGCGTCTTTCATGGGTCCTTTTACGACTTTTGCGCCTATCCAGTACTGGTAGTAGGCCAGCCATTCGTCGGAGAGTGCTTTGTTAAGGAGGTTGATCAGTTTGTCAACATCCATTTTCACGATTGATCTTCCAATTTCTGCCATAGTTCAGATAATTTATAGTTTGACAATAGTTTTATTAAGTTCTGGTATGATTGCGGGCACATTTAAATTAACAATTTGCCAGGGTTATTGTTCTGCAGTTTATTTAGTAATTTTTTTCTGTGTTTTTTGTTTTGATTTTTCGGGTATCTGGGTTTTTTCTGAGTGTCCGGTCAACATTATGGATATATCTTCTATTTTAAATCCGGGTATTTGTTTTTTA
Organism: Bacteroidales bacterium; assembly: GCA_049654745.1. Lineage (GTDB taxonomy): Bacteria > Bacteroidota > Bacteroidia > Bacteroidales > VadinHA17 > LD21. The sequence continues at coordinate 8,215 of JBASIK010000218.1, read as the reverse complement.
TTGAAGTAATTTATAAGGATTCTGTCGAGTTCTTTATCTTCGAAATCTTCGAGTTTATCGGTGTCTTTGTAATAGAGGTGGTGGTGTTTTTTTTGCACGGGGTCGAATCGTATTTCTTCGTCGCCTGCTGTAATTTGTTTGATAATACCTTTTTCTTTAAAAAGTTTGAGGGTATTATATATAGTTGCAAGAGATATATTGGGGTATCTGAATCTCATGAATTTCATGATGATTTCGTAGGAAGGGTGTTCATCGAGGCTGATAAGAGCTTCGAGGATGAGGGTTCTCTGGGGTGTGACTTTAAGTCCGTGATCCATAAGTATTTTAGGGGCAGTAATATCGGCCATGGCATTATAGGTTTTTGGTTTAGTGTTAACAAAGTTAGTAAAATTTTTTAGAATTTTTATTTTTTGAAAAAAAATTTCAAATAGAATGAATTATTAAATAGTACGTTTTATCAGGTAGTAAAAATTATCATATAAAAAAAATTATCAAATGATAAATAATATCAATTAATAAAAATGTTCAAATAGTAAAAAATATTAAATAATAAATAATATTAGATGATAAGTTGTATCAATTGGTAAAATATTTCAAATAAAAATAAATACTAAATAATAAAAAATATTAGTTAGTAAAAATAATTAAATAATAAAAAATATCAAATAAGAAAATTTCTAAATTAGACTATTTCTAACCTTCTAAATAAAACCCGAAAAGCCCTTTATATATTCATAAGTACAAAAAACCCCCCTGTAACCCTTAAATACTTTACTCAATAACTGTCATACCTGCCATCAACAAAAACCTCTTTGACCGCCTCCAGATATCCAAACCCGTTGAGCATGTCTGGCAATAGATAACTCCCTTCAACCCATTCATTCCATGCATTTATGGTTATTAGCTTCGGCTGCTCAGGATGACTATCAACATATCGCTTCGCTTTCGACAACAGCGCAGCAAAACTCTCAGGAGTGTTATGATAATGCACAACATCCTTTATCCCCTTCCCCGGAAAACGCGGCGTGTCATCCCATCCAATAGATACACATGGAAATACCGGAATGTCCAGAATCGCATCCAGCTGCTCCCTGATCTTCAGTGAATTCGCACCGTAAACAAGGTAATCTTCATTGAAACCTCCCATATTGTACATTGAAAAACTGTCAAAACCCAGTTCCTTTACCCTTGCTGCAAACCTTTCCGCTGCCTCCTGCGCCATAACCGACCCGCCACCCTGATTCCACTGAAGATGCAACCCCGGAAAACCTGCTCTCTTTACCTCATCACGAAAATAATCAAGCGCCTTGCGGGTCTCTTCCACACTGCCGCCGAAACTTTCAATCAATTTGTTTACACTGAAAATAGAAAAAACAGGCTCACCATTGATCTTGAAATAATTGGGACGCTTAAAATAATTATTTATTACCCTCTCAACAATTATTCTGAAATTCTCCCAGTCTACCTTTGCATTGAAAAGTATATTGTTATTGTCCCTGTAAAGGTGAACATTCCAGTAATTGTACCTGACATCATGATTTGCCCACATGATGTAAAACTTCATTTTTTCATTGTTTCTGGCTTTCAGAAATCCGTCGTTGAGAGCGCTCTCAAGAAAAGGCCCCCCTTCATACCAGTACCAGTCGTATACGAAAACATTCACACCATGGTCAGTTGCTGCATCAATCCATTTTTCAACCACGCGTGGATCATTGTCAAGTTCATAACCCCAGAGAGGTTGCCTCGGCTGGTAATGACCCTCAAAACGTGGAGTGCCCTTTTTGATCACCTCCCATTCACCAATACCTTCAGGCCAGAGCTTTGCCCTACCAAGCGGATCATCATGACAGGAAGGCCATACATATGCCGCAACATAATAACCGCTAACGGGTTGCTGAGGTCTCATATTCTCTTTTCTGAAACTATACAGATATCCTGAAAAAATTATCAGCAACACCAGTGCATTTAGTTTGAGAATGACATTTTTCATGGTTCGGGTTTTATATTTGTAACTGAATTGGTTTATTACCTTATGGTTATAATAATTCTCTGATACCTCGTAAGCGGCGGTTCTCCATCGTCTGTTGCCTCAAGAATGATATGAATGGTCTGTCCTACGGCTGCATCTTTGGGAACTGTTACGTATGTTTTCAGTGAATCGGGATGAGAAATTTCAACTTTACCCGGATAGGTGCCCACATTAAATTGCCACCATTTAACCGCTACTTTATTTCCATCAGGGTCTGAAACTCGTCCGTGGATAGCGACTCTCTGGCCGGGGGAGGCGAGGAATTCCAGAGGTCCTTCTACTTTTATCACGGGTTCGTGATTGGCATTTTCGTATTTATCTGTAACACTCCATTTCATGCGGTTGGCGAAATCGCGCTGCGCTTGCGGGAAAAAATTTGGATAGTCTCCAATTTTATTGGCACCTGATTGGAGTGAAGCCGGAGAGAAGCCAGTTTCTTCCCGGACTTCGATAACTCTTCCACCCCAGCCGCCATAGTATCCTTTCTCCCAGGCGCGCAGGCCATTGTCAAGCATGTTCATAAAGGTGTGATTGTCGCCTTCTCCCAGCCATGATCCTTTTTTCTGTACAGGCATCCATACAATATAACCCATCTTTCTAAGTTGCTCGTCGGTATAACCCGACAAACCAAAATAGTCGAGCCTGTCACCTTTCACCATCTGCTTACCGTCGCCCCACACTCTGTACAATTTACCCAGCGGACCCCGGCTTGTTATGTTTTCTTTCATCCATTCAGGTGTCATATATGCCGCATTCTCAGGCGAGGCTTTAATCTGAGCACCGTATCCGTAATTGGGACCACCCCTGAACTGCCTGTATTCTATATCAGGCCAGTTGGGCTTGATGTATTTTGCATAGGTGTCGTCCTGGTCACCCGAAGGCAGTAACACAACCTTCCTTGAAATCTTCTTTTTCAAGGCTTCCCATTCTGTTGTGTATTCATACTGATCCTGAATCGATTTCAGAGCACGTGCAATGGTGCTGTGACCTCCCCATGCTGCAAGAAATAACTTGCCAGGCCTGTCATCCAGTATCAGCGATTTTATCAGGTCTGATCCTGGCGAATCTTTTGAAATGTCACCATCAAACTCGATATTTCCATACCGGATCTTGGATTTCAGATATTCAGGCGACGGATAATCAGGATTATGTTTTATGAGATTGGGGTAAACCTTTTCGTATGCTTCCACAACATCATGGATATGCCTTGAATTTTTAGACCATCGCCATGATTCACACGGACATTCATCCATTCCGAAACGGTCATATTCTCTTCCCGGAACATACCACCGGGTACCCTTACCATCCCCTTTCCAGTGAAACTGACTGCTGGCATAGATCAGCCCCTCAATCTCCACGTCGGTGCTGTAAAGCAGGAAGCGGATAAGTGAGTTGTTGTCATCAAGCTCGGGATCGGTGGTTATGACGATACGGGGTTTGACTTTCCCTGAAGGACTCTGCGCCTCAGCCGGCAGAAAACTGACTGAAAAGACTACAGCTACCAGCATGAATGCTGGTACTATTTGTCTGAAGTGGAAAAGATTTATACACATATTGTAAGGTATTAATTATTGTTGTAAATATACTGATGATGACCGCATTTTGTACAGAAAGCAGATTTCATCTGCAACCAGTGCTCTTACTCATGCTTCAAAGTGAAAGCCGTCGCTTATGAAGGAACTTACCAATCCTCCGAATTCGTTATTTTTCTCAATAAGAATAATTTTTTTGCCGGCACGGGCAAGATAAGCGGCGCATGTCAATTCTGCAATGCCTCCTCCAACAATAACAGTATCATATTTGAGTGCTCTCAAAAATTACTTCAGTTTAGCCATTTTCAGACTTATTTCCCAGAGTTGTTCTGCTGCTTCTTTGTCCAGAGCAGGTGGTGCTGGTTCTTCCATTGTTGTAAGGTTGAAAAACTTTCCGCTTATCGACTTCAATTCAGGTGAGACACCAAGATAATAGAGAGCCTCTGCTGAGATATCAGGTGGTTTCAGAGCTTTATCCAGAATATTTCTCTTAAACCATTTGTAAAATTTACCATTCTCCTGTCCCGAATCTGTTTTTACTGCTCCAGGATGCATGGCATTTATCGTTACACCTGACCCTCTGAAATAATCGTCAAAAAGAAGCATTGTCAATAATTGGGCTAATTTGGCAGAACCATAGCTTTTCAAACCTGAATATCGCCTTTTTTCCCAGTTCAGGTCGTCAAGCCTGAGCCCCCATGCTGCAAAACGATAGCCTTCTGAACTCACAAGAATAATTCTCGATTTTCCCTGTGATTTTAGTTTTTCTTTTAATAAGTAGAGTAAGCAGAGGTTGTGTGCCAGATGAAAGTTTAAAAGAGGATAATCTATGACAATGCTAGAATCACATTCAATACAATGATGAGCCCTAATACTCCTTCCATGCCATGAATAATAACGGCCATCCAGCTGGATTTGAATAATTTTGAAGGATAGGCAAATATAAACCCAAAATACAAAGCTGTTGATAGCATAATCTGTGGTTTGTGCAAATGGTAAAAACCGAATAATATACCGTTAAAAAAACCAGTCCCATTTACCAAAAACTCCTTTCATCTTAGGGAGAAGGATTCCCCTGTAAATAAATTCTTCACCTAAGAAATAATTGAAAATGGCTGTAATAAGATATATTCCAAGAATCCACCATGCTCCTTTGAATTGAGTTACAGATAAACTTGACATATCATATTGAGGCAGATTTTTGATTAGCGGAGATAACAAAGCATCTACATCTGGTAAATTTAATACGCCCATTTGAATAGCAGCACTTAGTAAAATAAAGGGTATTGTCCATAAAAGAAGCCAGTAACTTGATTTGCCAGTTATGGGATTTACGGGTCTTTGATATTTCATTCTTGTTACTACGGTTTGCCAATTTAATTTATTCCCATCTATCTTAAGCACTATTAATGCAAGAATGAATTGCCAGATCAGTCCGAGGTTAACAGCAAACCAATACACAATTAATGGAGACCATTTTGTGAGTTTTATTATTTCAGGTGTAATTACACAGGCAAGAAAACCCATTGGTATGGCCGATGCAGCCCAAATCAGTAAGATTCTTTTGAGACTATAAGGATTATCTGATTCCAGTGTTTGCATTGTAGTTATTTGCATATTAATTTTTGGTCAACCTGGTTCAGGATTTTGCTGCGCTTGTCATCTAATGGTTTTCAGCTATACGTAGGCAGGGATTTTAACCACTGAACTTTCTACGAAGAACTGAACTTTAAATGTACTACTTTCTTGTCCTACGAAGCACGAAACCCCTGCTTGCGTATAGGTGTTGTTGTGTGCTGCCTTTCTGTTCATCATTACTTTAATTTGATTTGAACGGAGTCGTCAGGAATGAATAATTTTTGCATAACACTTGCAATTCTTGACATGCAATTTGAAGCCGAAATGTTGATATGAATGAATATTAAATCGTCACTTAACTCTTTCACTTTATCCCATACTTTCCCATCAAAAGTTTTATAACGACTTGTCAATTCAATGTTTGTTTCAATCAATCCCTTAAGCGAACTCCATTTTAATATAGTATCATCACGTCTGAAAATTTCATATTGATTGTTAAGGATGTAATCAAAGTCGTATTCGGGTTTATCTTTTAAGTATTTAAGAAACTTTATGAATACATCCTGCCAAGAATTGACCTTAATAACATCATTAAAAATATGGAGTTCAATTGGCTTATTGCCTTCAGCAATGTCTCCTGCGTCTGAATCTAATGGAGAAAATAATGTGCTTTCAATGGTTTGAGTATTCCAATTTTCTTTATCCTTGTACTGTTCAGGCAGTGGAAAAGTGTCAAGAAACCAATTTATCATATTAGTTTGGTGTTCCTTGATATTTTTCTCATTCCAAATATTTCTATTAATCACATCAAGCCTGTAGTATAACGATGAAGTATTCAATTTTCTTTTCTTTTCTTCAAATGATTTATTACCTAATTCGCTGTTAAACTCAGTTAAAATAATATTACCAATATTGTGCAAATAATTCTTGTGGACTTCGTCATAATTTTCACCCAATTCTTCTTTCCACTTTTCATTTAATTTCTGGGGCATTATATGTTCAATTGTAATTTTAGGGTTTCTGAAATCCACAGATACTTTTGAATTATGCTCTTCAATCTTGCCTAAAATAAATTTGGAATACTGTTTAAGACTTTCGTAGAAATTCATTGAGATTAAAGATGATCGCATTTCTGAGTCATTGGGTAATCGTAATCTATAAAACATATTTGTTAGGAGTTCAAACATTGAAATTTTGCCTTTTACAAGGCTCTCTATTTTCTTGCATAGTAGTACAATGTTTTTGTTTTCACCTTGGGTTAATCCTAATACTCTACGCCTTATTAGATATGTTCTAATTGCTGTAAGAGTTGAAATCAATATTTCGTCACTAAGCCTGATGTCTCCAACTTTATATTGATGATATTCCAATAGACCCAAAACAAAAGGTTTGAATGCTTCAGCTTTTATGTCGTGGAAGATATTTCTTAACAACTCTTTTATTTCTTTGTCATTTTTATAATCACTTGAAATAGTGTCGTTGTTGATTTCAGAAATGATCCACTTGTAACATTTTACATATCTAACAATATCATTGATAAAATCGATGTGATTTTCAAACTCTTTTTCTACAAAGTTCTTAAACTGCTGATATAGCTCTTTAGTATTATTGTCGCTTACAACTTTAAGGGAGCTTGCTGTTTTGTACTGCAAATAATCTCTGAAAAACTCAGATGTGTGATCTAATAGGACTTCTTCGATTTTTGGATGCCAAGTTTTTTCATAAATCTCAGTCTGATTTTTGCTTTCCATATTAAGCAAAATAAAATTTCTGACAAGGTCAGATAGGGTGAGCGGTTTGCCCAATGAATTTAAGGTTTCAAAGATTATTTGCGGGTCTTCACCTTTAAATGGTCTTTCATCAAGAAAAATTACCGCAACATTCATTCTCTGAATAGCAATAATGTAGTGCTCAAACTCTATTTCGGGTCTAATTCTTTTCTTTTCATTAATTAATTTTTTCAGCAATTCATAAGCATTACTTATCACTCCAGGCTTTGGTTGTGTTTTATTTACCAGAGCTTTATAGGCATCCCAATCCTTTGTAACCTGTTTAAGTTTGATTTTATCTTGAAAAGATGATGAGTTGTTAGTTAGATAATTCTGATTTATAAAATTTTGTTTTTCTATATCAGTTTCTATGTCTCTAAGTGCTATTAAAAAAATTAGGGTTGTGGTGAGTCTTTGCTGTCCATCAACGACTATGGATTTGTTAGCAAAACCAGCCTTTTCTTCTTTGATGACTATTGTTCCAAAAAAGTGCTCTAGTTTGTCGTGTTGTTTAGGGTCTAAATGCGATTCAATAATTCTTGACACATCATAAAAAAACCTTTCGATTTCTGGTTTACCCCAAGCATAGGCCCTTTGGAAAGGTGGAATAAAAAATGATGTTGCGTTTTTAGCTAACACGTCATTTATTGAATGGCTTTCTGTCTTCATAATTCTATTCTGTTGTTACGGTCGTTTTTTAAGGTTGCACACAACTCGTTATATATCCACCAAAAGCATACAATAATTCCAAAATCTGGTGTTATTGTTTACCTGTTGGTATTCTTTACTTAAAACGGTATATTAAAAATAAAAAATGCATTGCAAATCTAAAACCACATCAGATTTCTGCATACTGCATACTGCCTGCTACATACTCTATTGGTAATTAAAGGAAATAACCTCATACCCACCAGAAAAGAAACAGAAAATCACCCTGTAAATCCTGCACTCTACAGAGTCTTTTATTTATTGCCTTCCGCCCCTGCGCCCTTACACCTCTATACCCTTATACCTTTTAACCTCTACATCTCTACTTCAATACTCGCTCTCGCTCTCACATTCACTCTCCTTCCTCCATGCTCCCGCCCCGTCAGTCACATGAAACTATCCGCTTCAAAGTTAATTCCTGCCCCAATAAATGTCTATGCATGACTCCCACATTGTAAACCTAAAATAAAATTCACTAGTGTCCGACTAAAATAATAAAAAAAGGGGTACTCCCATATGGTTTCCCCCGAATGTTGTAATTTGGTTTTTGGTATAAAACAAATACAACATGGGTAAAATTACGGAAATAAAATTTGTCG
>JBASIK010000217.1:0-2740 GCA_049654745.1 Bacteroidales bacterium | reverse complement strand
ACTGAATATGAACCAGACAGAGGAAGATGCGTTAGTTGCGGAAAATGTTTTGAATTTTGTCCGGTGAAAATTAAAACTGAATAGAAAGATGAAATTTTCGGAAAATCAGATCAAACTTTTCAGAAATTTAAGTATTGTATCAGGCATTTTTACAATGGTAATTGCTTTTACCATGATAATGAGTCTGATTCAGCTAAAGACCTCAGATCCCCTGGAAAGTCCGGCATTAACTGCTGTAAAGGATATGTTCGACAAAGATCCCGACAATGCTGACAAGGCTGAATATGTAAGGTCTCTCGATCTCATTGCCCGGAAAGCATATTTTACAGCAAGGTGGCAATTAGAAACAGGCTCATACCTTCTTGTTGCAGGTGCTGTTCTTTTTGTATTTTTCCAGTGGCTTGTGACATCTGGCGACAAACCTGCAAGGAGTAAACTCCCACCCAGGCCAGAGCTGGCGGATGAGAAAAAGCGGAATCAGAAGTATCTGTTAATATCAGCATCGGCTGTGTTTTTACTTGCCATAATTTCATCATTTGTGTTGCGACCCCTCTTACCTGCCCCCGGTGAAGTTGCAAGCCGGGCTGAAAAAGCAAAAACGGGTAAGGTAGCCGACAAAATTCCACTCCCGGGTAATGTTAATTTTCCTTCTTTCAGAGGTGAAGGTAGCAGAGGCATTGCAGGTGGTGAAGGATATCCAACTGAATGGGATGGGAATTCGGGTAAAAACATAAAATGGAAGGTGCCAGTACCAAAATTTGGGAAAAGTTCACCGATAATTTGGGATGGCAAAATTTTTCTAACGGGCGCAGAAGGCAATATTTTTGAAGTTTATTGCTTCGATAAAAATACAGGCAACATTCTGTGGACTGGCAGTGGATCTGATTTCCCGGGGGCTGCCGAAAAAACTCCGGAAACAGAAGCCGAAGCTGGTGGAATGGCTGTCTGCACTCCTGCTGTTAATAAAGATGCGGTGTGTGCTATTTTTTCAAACGGTAATCTTGTGGCATATACACATGACGGGAAATTTTTATGGGGAACCAATCTGGGAGTTCCGGAACACACATATGGATACTCCTCATCGTTAATAATTTATGAAGATATTTTAATAGTTCAGTACGATAGTGATAAAAGACTCTCTGTGATAGGATTTGATGTTAAGACAGGAAAACAGCTGTGGGAAACTTCCCGGCGTGGTCGTCCGGTCAACTCCTCTCCTGCCCTCGGATACTTTAACGGAATACCTCAGGTTATAATTAATGGAAGCCCTGAAGTTACAGCATTCAATGCAACAAATGGAAAAGAACTCTGGAGTATTCAGGGTGTTGTAAATGATGTGGCTGTCTCTCCTGCCATTAATAATCAGTTTGTTTACGTATCGTCCAATTATGAAGCACTTTTAGCAATTAAGCCTGGGCCGGGACCTTCTGTTGCATGGTCTGATAATACGTATACTCCTGATGTATCGAGCCCGGCGGCAACAGATGAGTTTCTTTTTGTCTCCGACGGCACAGGTGCTATTGTTTGCTATAAAGCCGACACCAAAGAGATATTGTGGGAAAACTATTTTAACAGTTCTTTCTACGCTTCACCGATTGTAGCAGGAGGAATGGTTTATTTCCTCGACAGGGATGGGGTAATGCATGTTGTGAAAGCATCCGCAACATACGAGCTGGTGTCGGAATCCCCAATAGGAGAAGCCACTGATAGCACCCCTGCTTTTTCGGAAAAGAAAATATATATAAGAGGTGAGAAAAATCTTTATTGTATTTCTACAGATTAAACTATCTATAATTACAGGTTTAAGTTAAAGTTACACCCTGAGAAAAGACTCAGGGCAGTGAGGAAAATGAAAAAGTTAAAAATATATCTGATTTCACTTATTACAGTTTGGGTATCAACAACGCTTACTGCACAGAGCCCCGACTGGCCATTATTTAGAGGCAATCCCGGTCTTACCGGGAAAACAGAATGGACTTTACCCGCCAATCCTGAAGTGTTGTGGAGTTTCAATTCAGGAGATAGAACAAAATCTTCTCCGGTAATAAGTAATGGCATTATTTATTTCGGAACCGATAAAGGTTCTCTTGTAGCAGTTGAAAGCAATGGCAAGCTTAAATGGAAACTTGGGGCCGGTAGCCCTATCGAAGCTCCGCCTCTTATTTCAGATAACAAAGTTATTTACAGTACTGTTGACGGAACTTTGAGAGCTGCTGAAAAAGAAACCGGAAAAATTTTATGGACGTACAAAACCGGTAATCAGATAGCAGGATCTGCAAATGAATGGAGCTCTGGCAAAAGAACATATATACTTGTAGGGAGTTACGATTTTTTTCTTCATTGCGTCGACAGAGAAACTGGTAAACTGATGTGGAAGGTCGAAACTGAAAATTATGTAAACGGAGCTCCTGCTATCTCTGGTAGCAGAGTAATTTTCGGAGGATGTGACGGCATGCTGAGGATACTTGATCCGCTTTCCGGAAAACAACTGAAAATTGTCGAAATAGGAGTATATATGGCTGCTTCACCTGCTACGGTATTCCCTGAAGCATATATAGGAGATTACGATGGTAATTTTTACCGGGTGGAAATAGATAAAGGGGAAATAAAATGGTATAAAACTATTGGTGATGGTGGAAGCCCTGTTATGTCAGTCCCTGCATTATCGGGCAGCAGCGTGGTTACAGGAAGTGGAGATAACTCAATATATTGTTTTAATACTGCCGACGGGAGCCTGAGG
>JBASIK010000216.1:0-22110 GCA_049654745.1 Bacteroidales bacterium | reverse complement strand
TCCCCTCAGTGCATACCCTGCGACATCCATCAGAGCTTTGGTTTCCGATGTTATATCGGAAAAATATACCGGTGAACCAATTAAAATGACATCCGCGTCCAGCATCTTTTCAATGCACGAGTTCAGAAAGCTGTTATCCTGGTGGCAGCGGCCATCCTTCTCCTGCCTGCACTTCATACATGCAATACAGCCTTTTACCTTCTTCCCACCCACCTGAACAAGTTTAGTATCAAAACCCTTTTGATCCAGAACATTCAACACCTCCCTGAGAAGAATCTCAGTGTTACCTCCCTTGCGCGGACTGCCGTTAAATGCTACTGCTTTCATATATTTAGCCATTAATATGCTTACTGCTCCTCATCCTTTTTCTCGGGTAATGAATACAAATCTTCGACCTTTATTTTATTATCAGGCTCCTGAGGATAATTTTCTACTTCAAAAATATCTTCCCTCGCTCTGGCATTGAAATAAAGTATAAAAGCAAAAACAGGAAATATGGGAATAAGCAAAGCACTCGATATGGCAGAAAGAGTTAACATTACAGGATTTGTTGCTATATCAACAACCGATGATACATCCTGTGGATTCATAATGGACTTAATAAATGAGCCGGTAAAGGGGATCATAATAATTCCGGAAAGGACAACTGAAATCACAATATAAATCAGAATTACTACGGCGCTCCATCCCAGGTTTGCCCAGAAATTTCTGTGCGACAGCTTAATAGTTCTTGCCATTACAATGCCGATATTATCTCCTTCGCACATCATTACCGGAAGAATAAAGAATGAAATCATCAGCAGGTAAAGGAGCGCAAACAGAGCCCCTATAAAGAGAGCCAGTAAGCCAAGAACAAGCACAAATGACCCCACGAATGAAAATATTATTATAATAATAAGGTATGGAATTATATAACGGAGCGACCTCCAGAAACTGCTGAACACATTTACTGATGAATCGAGGGGTTTGTTAAGGACAAAATAGCTGAGCACCACATTAAAATAGAGACTTAACACCAGAATACCTGCAAATGGCAGAATGTTGGATCTTACAAAATCTACTATCTCTTCAGGGTCGGTGATTGAAAGTATTTTGTTAAAATCGAAAAGAAGGATAGCATACTGTGAGATCAGTGAGATTATCAGAGCAATAAAAAAGAGTCCCCAAAAATGTTTCTTTAAGAAATTCAAGAGTGACGACATTGCAGAGTCGAGGTCGTGTTTTCTATAGAGCGGATGGCTTTTGATTTTATTCATTTGAAAATATTTAAGCGTTAATTAAGCACAAAAATAGATATTCTTAATATAACTAATGTTTTTGTACATCAGTTATATCATAATTACTTTTCTTGTAGAGTGATATTATCTTCTCATCTGCGTCTCACACGGGCATGGAACTGCTTTAACTTTTCTGTGCCTGTTTGTTGTTGCACAGCTGATTGAAAACAGTAAAATGATGATTAGTAATACTTTATGAACATTGAGAATAAGATTTACTTTTCTGGTTCTTTTCATCAGTTCAGAGGATATCCAGGTTCATTAGTAGTAGCAAAAATATAAATTAATCGTTTCTTTTGATCATTCCAGCTGCTACTGTTTCGTTGGTAAATTCGTCAATAAGGATGAATGAGCCGGTCACATTGTTTTTACGGTAGGGATCATAAAAGATAGTCTGTGCTGCTTTAATTAACACTTCAGCAATATCGTTCATACTGACGTTATTCTCGGAATAGTTCTTTTTCAGAGTATTTATATCAAGTTTATAGTTTATTGATTTAATTATGCATGCGGTTTCGTTTGTATGATTTCTCAGGATGTATTTGCGGCCTGTCTGAAGATTTTTTTCGTTAAACCAGCAAATTGTTGCTGTTAATTCAGAGCTGTCACATGGTATGTCTTCAGCATTGCAAATCAGATTGCCTCTGCTGATGTCAATATCATCTTCAAGTGTTATTATAACAGAATCTCCATCGTATGCTTCGGTTAATGATTTATTAAATACATTAATTGATTTGATTTTTGACCTCAGCCGGGAAGGCAATGTAATTATTTCATCACCTCTTTTTGCAACACCGCCAGAAATTCTTCCAGCATATCCTCTGAAATCATGGAAATCGTCGTTATGGGGCCGGATAACTGTTTGCACTGGAAGTCTGAATCTTCCGTCTGGATTTTTATTTACGGGTATCTCAATATTTTCGAGAAGCTGAATGAGTGTTTTTCCTTTGAACCAGGGCATATTTTCAGAGAGATGGACCACGTTATCACCGTATTTTGCGCTTATGGGAATAAAATACACATTCTCAGCTGAAAGCTTTTTTGCAATTTCTGTCAGGTTTGTTTTTACAGAGTTGAATGCTGATTCGCTGTAATTGACAAGGTCCATTTTATTGATGCAGAAGATTATATAGCGGATATCGAGGAGGGAAGCAATAAATGTATGTCGTAGTGTTTGTTCGAGCACTCCCGTACGGGCATCAACAAGAATTACGGCCAGGTCGGCTGTACTTGCACCTGTGATCATATTTCTTGTGTATTGTATATGTCCCGGTGTATCAGCTATAATGAATTTTCTTGAAGGTGTTGCGAAGTATCGGTAAGCCACGTCGATTGTTATACCCTGTTCTCGTTCGGCCCTCAGTCCATCGGTAAGTAGTGAAAGGTCTATTTCCTGTCTTCCGAGTCTTTTGCTTGATTCTGAAATATGCAGAAACTGGTCTTCGAAAATAGATTTGGTATCATATAGCAATCTTCCTATAAGCGTACTTTTGCCGTCGTCGACGCTACCTGCTGTTGTAAATCTTATGAGGTTTTTGAATCTAAGTTGGTTGTTGTGCATTTTATGGTGGGTAATTTTTGTTGTTATTGCATAAAATGATTTAGAAAAATTATTATTTGAAAAAAATTATTATTTGATAAAATTTTTCATTTAGAATTTTTTATTATTTAAAGAGATTTCCCATTTGATAAAAGTTTTTATTTGATAATATTTATTAATTAGTAAAAATTTTTATTTGATAATTTATCCTGGCTAAAAATACCCTTCCTTCTTCCTGTCTTCCATCGCAGCTTCAGACCTCTTATCATCATACCTGCCTCCCCTCTCCGTAACCCTCGTAATTGCTACTTCTTCAAGTATCTCCTTTACAGTGCGTGCCTTCGAAATTACCAGACCAGTACACGTTATATCACCTACTGTTCTGCACCTTACATCAGCTTCAAATACTTCCTCCTCAGGCTTGAGTTTCATAAATGGAGCCCACGCTAAATAAACCCCGTTACGGAAAAATATTTTACGGCGATGCGAAAAATATATTGAAGGTAATTCAATATTCTCCTTTAAAATATACAGCCATACATCCAGTTCTGTCCAGTTACTTATCGGAAAAACCCTGAAATGTTCACCCTGATTCTTTTTACCGTTAAAGATGTACCACAATTCCGGGCGCTGATTCTTTGGATCCCACTGTCCGAACTCGTTTCTGTGAGAGAAGAAACGTTCCTTGGCCCTCGCTTTCTCTTCATCCCTTCTTCCTCCTCCTATTGCAGCATCTATCCCCAGTTCCTCTATAGCATCAAGGAGTGTAACCGATTGTGCCCTGTTACGGCTTGCGTTTATACCATGCTCTTCTTTTACTCGTCCTTTATCAATAGAATCCTGGACATACCTTATTATTAATTCAATACCAAATTTCCTTGCAAGGTTATCCCTGAAATCGAGAGTTTCCTGAAAATTATGACCTGTATCAATATGTAAAAGGCTGAATGGCATTTTTGCCGGCCAGAAAGCCTTTCGTGCGAGATGTACAAGAACAATCGAATCTTTTCCGCCCGAAAACAGAATCACTTTCCTTTCAAATTGGGCTGCTGTTTCACGTATTACATAAATTGCTTCGTTTTCGAGTTCTTTTAAATGACTGTCGTTTATGTTCATATCTCTGTTGCCTTATTTGGTTTTGTGAATTCCGCATTCTTTTTCTCCACCTTTTTCCCACCACCAGCGTCCCGCCCTGAAATCTTCTCCAGGTGCAACTGCCCTTGTGCATGGCTGGCAGCCAATACTCACAAATCCCCTGTCGTGAAGAGGATTGTATGGAATACCATTTTTTCTTATATAATCCACAGTTTCTTCATAACTCCATTCAAACAAAGGATAGAACTTGAAAATATTTCTGGCTTCATCAAATTCAATCTTTTCCATTTCACTACGACTGGCCGACTGCTCAGCCCTGATGCCTGAAATCCAGCAACTTTTGCCATCAAGTGCCCTTGCAAGAGGCCTGGTTTTCCTGATATGGCAACATTCAAGCCTGTTTTCTATTGAATAATAAAAACTAAATGGACCCTTTTCTGATACCATCTTTTCAACATCATTGCTGTCAGGAAAATATACTTTGATTTTCAATCTGTATTTTTTAACTGTCTCGTTGAAAACATGATATGTCTCAGGAAATAGTCGTCCGGTATCAAGAGTAATTATCTCAACATTAGCCCCGGTTTCAGAAATCATATGCATTATAACCTGGTCCTCTATTCCAAAACTTGTAGTAAATACAACTTTTCCAGGAAACAATGAACAAATCTTTTTGATTGCCTCCTCTTCAGTCAAGCCTTCAATGTACTTCCTTAACTCTTTCAATTCCATATTTCACGTCTTAATTTAATTGTCCATCTCTTTATCCTGAAATTATTTATTCTTAACCAGAAACGTTCATGCAGATAATAAAGAAATGTTTTACTTATTACTTCGATGCCCCCGATTGAAATAGCAATTTTTACTTTACCGGTCATAATAAAACTTATTATCATTGTATCAAGTGTACCAACTATCCTCCACGAAATTGCTTTAATAACACTCTTTACCGGCTTGTCGACTTTCTCTTTAAAACCGGGAGGTTTTTGTGTTATTTTATTTTTTACCGCTTTTCTAAAAACCAGGTCTAACATCAATGAAGGTTTTATCAAAAATAAATCAGATAAATTTTTTATTAATCAGTATAATAACCTGTTTGTATATAAGTAATATTGCGAATTATGAATAAGTATTTTTTGAGAGACATCTAAGTATTTTTAATTATTTGAATTGTGTGTCACAAATTTTCGATAGTTAGTTTTACGTGATTAAAAAGAAATTTGCATCCGGCAGATTAAAATCAATTTTATATCTTTGAGCCGCGTTTTCCGAAGGGAAATGCAGAATTAAATACACGCTCTTTGAAAAGTGAATTGGAAAAAGTCGTAAATACTCCTGATTCGAAGTGATTAATCACCATGGTCGAATGGGGCTTAAAATTAGATAGGGAATCATGTTGGAGAGATGCCAGAGTGGTCGAATGGGGCGGTCTCGAAAACCGTTGTCCCGAGAAATCGGGACCGGGGGTTCGAATCCCCCTCTCTCCGCAACTCAATTCACTCCCGCAGCGATGCTGCGGGCTTTTTATTTTCATGAAGACAGGACAGGCTTGCCATGGACTGGATGAATGAAAATAAAAAGTACTTATGAGCTCTGCGAATAAGGAAGAGAATTGGGTTGAAGGGTCTCACAAAAGGGATCACCGGAGGTAATCCCCGGGTGTTATTAGAGGGCTGAAGCAATTCAGCCCTTTGTTGTTTACAGGCCGGAAAGCGAACGTACGGGCTGTCTGAAAAGCCTCTCTTTTGTTTTCATCCCTGAATCACCGCCTTTACTACTGCAAATTCTCACAGGTTCTGAGAGGGGGCTTATTGATATACAATATTTTAAATTTTATGTTTATATTATGCTTACCTGGTACACATATTTTTAGACAGCTCCAAGATCAGGGAGCATATTTTGGATGGACGCTGATTAACGCGGATTTTCAAACGCTGATTTTCGCGGATAATCTGCGGTCATCCGCGTTGCGAAGCATCTGCGGCTATCCGCGTGCTATTTCACTGCATTTCATCTCTGGCTTACAGGTGCCAGAAGAAAAGTATTAATACCTTGGGGCTGTTACAAAAGCCTCTTTTTGTTTTCCAGGCTGAATCCCGGGGTGAACTACATTGCCCTTTCCGGGGAGCTGGGAGGGATCACCATCAAGTTTTCAATTGAAAATACTGCTGATAGTTTCCAGATCAATCCCAAGAATCTTTTCAGCCACTATGTTAAGTTTCTCCTTTGCTCCAGTCATATGTACAGTGATCTGCGAATGGGTAATACTGCCTCCAGGTTTCAACTTTGCAGCGGGCGATGATGTCTCGAGCTCATAAAATGGCCCCATCTGCGAACCATCCTCAAGAGGTCCGTCATTGTAAGAATTGAATGCATCACCAGAATACGGATTGTCCTGCAATTCCCAGGCAGAATTTACATAATCGGTCTCTCCTTCAGGCAGGTCGCAGAAAAGGAGATTGAGTATATTGTTCTCTGAATCATAACTGCCCATCACCCCCGCAGCTCTCAGCGGAGGTATCCCTATCTTTCCTCTGCTCTTTCCGTCAGCCCTGAAAAATATATGATTACCAACCACTTTCAACCTGTCGGATGAAATCTTTCCGAAATAATTGTCATTGACTTTTGGTCCTACAAGTTCTTCATCTCCTTCTTTTACAGGTATTACCACAACAACAGAAGGGGAGGGGGTGAACATTCCCAGCATCCATATTGATAGTAGTCCGCTCTCTTTCTTCCATTCTTCCTTTCCTGTGTTTATGAGCGTATTTTCCGAACTATATGCAACACAATTGAGGCCCTTCATATTGATAGAAGATAATGGAGGAATTTTTTCAGGCGAAACAATTGATACTCTCCTCTCTATCCTGAGATCAAATTTGAATCCGCTGTAGTTTGTAAGGCTTGCATCTTTCCGGAATAACACACTGGTGCCAGATTTCTCCATTACCTCGAATGGTTCTGTGTCAATCAACGCGGGTGTTTGCCAGTTTTCATAAGTAAATTCGCTGCCCTGAGGAAAAAATATTGAATACTGACCTCCTTCCGGACCAAGCCACAGCCGCTCCTCTCCTCCAAAAGCATTAATATGTTTCTGAAGTTGACCTGAGGAAATAAGTTGATGGTTGATCCAGCCAAAACTGAAACCCCTGTCACCTTCAGCCGTAGAGGTCATTACACGCCCCTGCCAGGCAGGAACAATCAATATTGCTGAGTTTCCGGATGAGAGTTCTATTGTTTCAGTATATTTTTCCAGAAACTTTTTATTGTACCCATATAAGGCTGTAGTGTCGTTTATAACCATAGATGATATTTTTTCAGTTTTTTTACTTTCATTACCGCAACCGGTAAAGATAAAAATCATAAGTAAAATAAAACCTGTAATTCTGTGATTAGACATATTTTATATAAATTATAGATGTTCAATTATATATGATATATACCCAATAAAAATATTGGAGGTAATGAAGTTCATTCTTTATCCAAAATTATGAAACCTTTATGGGAAATGAAATTATTTGAATTGAACCTGCGGAAAAAATATCATTTATAATTTAAGTTTACTTTATATTTGAAGAGTCAAACTGGTGTTTATTATTAATTTCGTGTAACTATTAAAATTTCAGCTTATGAAGAATCTGGTTTTAATTTTGATAATTCCGTTATTTTTTCTTGTGGGTTGTAGCGGCGGAAACGGAGGAAAGAATGAGAAAAACGTCTATGCAATTATTCCTGCTCCTCTGTCGCTCAGTGAAATGCCCGGAAAGTTTATTTTCAGGGAGAAAAGCACCATAGTTCTTTCTCCTTTGAACGAATCAACCAGGCTTTCGGCAGATTTTCTTGCTTCTCTGGTGAAGAATGCGACAGGATACGAACTCCAGGTAAAGGAGGGAAGCAAAGCTCCGAATGGTTCAGTATTGATGGCAGTGGACACTTCGGTCAAAAACCCCGAGGGATACACCCTTACGGTAAGCAAAGGTAAAATAGTGGTAAAGGCCGGGAGTCCAGTTGGTATGTTCTATGCAGTTCAGACTATCAGGCAGCTGATGCCACCCGAGGTGGAAAAACCCTTTTCCGGTCAGGCTTTAACTCTTTCTGTACCGTGTTGTGAAATTAAAGATGAGCCCCGTTTTGTGTACAGGGGTATGCATCTTGACGTAGGACGTCATATGTTTCCTGTCGAGACAATTAAAAGATACATCGATTTGCTTGCAATGCACAAGTTCAATTATTTCCACTGGCACCTCACCGAAGACCAGGGATGGAGAATTGAAATTAAGAAATATCCCAGGCTCACTGAGGTAGGAGCATTCAGAAAAGAGACCATCGTGGGGCATGCAGGCAGAAAGCCTCAGGTTTTTGATGGTAAGCCTTACGGAGGTTTTTATACACAGGACGAGGTCAGGGATATAGTCAAATATGCGGCATCGAAGTTCATTACAGTAATTCCGGAAATTGAGATGCCGGGTCACTCCCTTGCAGCACTTGCTTCATATCCAGAACTTTCATGTACCGGAGGTCCATTTGAAGTTGGTACAAAATGGGGAATATTTGAAGATGTTTATTGCGCAGACAAAGAAGAGACTTTCAAATTCCTGGAGGATGTACTTACCGAAGTTATGGAACTCTTTCCGTCCAAATATATACACATAGGTGGTGATGAGTGTCCAAAAACACGTTGGAAGAAGTGTCCTCTCTGTCAGAAAAGAATTAAACAGGAAGGACTGAAGGATGAAAATGAACTTCAGAGTTACTTTATCAGGAGAATAGAAAAGTTTCTGGTATCTAAAGGCAGGAAACTTATTGGTTGGGATGAAATACTCGAAGGCGGTCTGGCCCCTGAAGCAACTGTTATGTCGTGGAGGGGAGTAGCCGGCGGGATAGAGGCAGCAAAGCAAAATCATGATGTGATTATGACACCCACACGTTATTTTTATCTTGATTATTATCAGACTGAACCTGATAATGAGCCCCTTGCAATAGGCGGGTACCTGCCCCTCGAAACTGTCTACTCATTTGAGCCGAGATTTGAAGAACTAACGGAGGAACAGCATAAACATATCCTTGGTGTGCAGGGAAATGTATGGACTGAATATATTCCCACTCCCGAGCATCTGGAATATATGGCATGTCCTAGAATGTTTGCCATAAGTGAGGTAGGATGGACACCGGCATCAAAGAAAGACTTTGAGGATTTCCTGTCCAGATTCAACATGCAGCGTGCCAGATATGATGCAATGAATCTGAACTACTTCAAGGGAGAATACAGAAATACAAGGGCAAGGAAACAGTAATAAAAGTATTAGGGATTAAGACAGCAGCTTTGTAAAAGAAATTGCGAAAGTTAATGCCGGAGCAGGTTCATGCCTGTTGCCGGCATTAAATTTTTATCAGCTGGAACAGATGCTCATCGAGGTAACCGTTAGAGGTTTTAACCCAGTCTTTCTTGATTCCTGTTTTAACAAATCCGAGTTTTTTGAAAAGCTCCATGCTTTCGCAGTTGCTTGAGAGGATATTGCAGTATAACTGGTGTAGTTGAAGAGTGTTAAAGCAATAATCGATCAGGCATTTTAGAGCCATAGATGCATATCCTTTACGTCTCGAGCTCTCATCGGCAATCAGTATTCCAACACCAGCCCGCTGATGAAATGGATCAAAATCGAATAGATCTATTGTCCCGATGGTCTTTTTATTTTCCTTTGTGTCGATCATCAGCCTTAACTGGCCAGTTTCAAAAATTGTCTTATGTGAATTTTCAATATATTTTTTGAGGATATACTTTGAAAAAGGTTTGATGGTGTTGCTTATCAGCCAGTAATCAATATTGTTTTCCCACCTGTAAAGAAGCTCGAGATCTTCCGGTTCAACGGCACGCAGAATGATTTCATCACATGTCATCATAGGAGCAAGAATAACAGGTTTTTTGGGAGTTTTGTTATTTTGTGATTTTTTTCACAAAGATTTCTTCCGGGTAGCCTCGTCTTATGAGTTCGGCTCTCCATGCGATTGCCTCTTCTCTTGTCTTGAATTGTCCTGTTGTATATCGATAGAATTTGTCGACATCATTATACATAACCCTGACATTTTTGATGTTTTTGAAATAACTCACATCAACAGGATTACGCAGCGCCATAATTTGAACTGTGTAGTAAAGTACATCTGAATCTTTTATGGAAGCATCTTCCAGATTGGCAACTCTCACATCTGTTACAAGAATTGCACTGTCAATTTTTGTTACTTTAGGTATATTTGACAGATCCACTTTCGTATAAACTGCAGGTTCTTCTCTTTGAAGGGTTATATTCAGGGTTATAAGATTAGAAGAAGTATTTATATCAAGTAAAGTATCAACAGCCTGGGTAATATATTTATTGCCAGTGAAAGCTATTCTGAAATGTCCAGGATTTGTTGTAATTGAATAATTACCCGAAATACTTTCGGGGTTTGTAATAACCAGTGTATCTCCTGTCTTCAGATCTATCAGAGATATTTTGCCGTCAGCATCCGATACTGGTATTGAATCTTCAAGTTTTACATTGCCAGTAATAATGAAATTGTATTCTATTGCAGGGACTCCGAAACCCAGATAAAATATCTCCTTTTTCTTGTAATCGGTTGAAAATGCATAGTAGGCGTTTAGTCCGTTATTGAATGGTACAAAAAATCTGTTATCGTCAGGTGTGTTTATCGGGTAGCCGATATTTTCCGGTTCAGTCCATTTGTCTCCTCTTCTGATGGTTCTGAAAATATCATAGCCACCTATTGATGAATGACCTTCAGAAGCAAAATAGAGAATTGTATCACTGATTGTTACAAAAGGAGTATCTTCATTATAGGGAGAGTTTATTATATCAGGAAGTTTTTTGGGAACACCCCAGTCTCCTGTAGCATCTTTTTCCGACACATAAATATCAAGGTCAATTCCGTCTTCTCTGTTACTTGTGAAATAGAGTTTTTTCCCGTCTGGTGAAATACATGCATGGGACTCATAAAACTTCGTATTGATATTTTTGTTGAGTCGCTTAATCGGACTCCATTTACCGTCTTTGTATGTTGTAGAATAAATATTCCCGTCCTTCATGTCATCCTTATAAAGGAATAGTTCAGTTCCGTCGTAGTTAAGTGCACAGGTTGAGCAATCTTCGCCTGCATTTATTTCATATGTTATTTCAACAGGAGGCTGCCATTTCCCCCTTTCTTTTTTAGAATAGAATATTGCATTTGAGAGCCCTCTTCGTTCAGTATAGGCAATAGTGCTGCCGTCGAAACTGACTACCGCATAATCATTTATTGAGCCCTGGCTGAAATCTTCAGGAAGCTTTGTTTTATCAAACTTAATGGGAGTCTCCATCATCTTAAGGGCATTCTGGCAGGCAATAATTTGCTGGTCGACAAATTTAATGTTAAGCATCTCACCTTTCAGAGGTGATTCTTTGACCAGTTTCTGAAATATTTTGAATGTATTAATTGCTTCTTCAAGTTTGTTGGTAACCATATAAGCCTTACCGAGAGAGAAGTATGCATCTAGCGGTGCTCTTTTCTCTTTCAGTAATTCAGGTTTTGCATTGTATGCTGTGTTTTTAACTGCTTTTTCGAGATATTCTACAGCCTTTTCCTTTTCATCAGGTATATTAAGGTAGCAGTTACCAATTTTATACATGATGTTGCAGTTATCGGGCATGAATGAGAGTAGCGATAGATAAAGAGGGTTTGCCAGCTCATACTCTTCATACAGATAGTGCGATTCAGCCTGTGCGAAGATGTCCCGTAACTCTTTTGACGACTGGGAATTAGCAGCAGCTGATATAATAATGAATATCAGGGAAATAAATAACCGGATAAAATTTTTCATCCTGATAATAAACATTTTAAGCAAATATAGAAAAAAACGAGTAGATTCCAAATGAAAATTCATTATCTCTCGCTAGAATTTAAAAATAACATAATAAATACTTTCCCTGGCACCCTCCGGTTCCCTGTATAATGATATGTATGCTGCTGTTCCATTATTTGCCGGCGTGTAAAAGATATTATCATCTGGAGTATTTACAGGATAGCCGAGGTTTTCAGGATTTGACCACGTTCCTTTCTGTGTCTTAACCGACCTGAAAATATCGTACCCTCCTATATTTTCATGTCCCTGTGATGTAAAAAACAGAACTTTGCCACCGTCGACAAGAGCAGGTCTGTCTTCATTGAAACGGGTGTTTATTGTTGGACCAAGATTTTTCGCCGGGCCCCAATCGCCATTTTCTCTATAGGAGATATAAATATCAAGTCCGCCATATCCTCCAGGTCTGTCAGACGAAAATACAATTACATTTCCGTCTTCAGTTATGTATGCCTGTGATTCCCAGTATTTTGTATTGATATTTTTATTCAGTTTTACCGGTGCAGACCATCCGCTGCTTTCACGGGTGATTAAATATATATCGCTGTTGAAAGGATCACTTTTAGAGAAGAAAAGTGTCTTTCCGTCTGCCGACAGTGAGGAGACGAATATCTGGCCTTCAGGTTGCAACCATTGAGTGATATTCTCAGGTTCACTCCATTTGTCTTCTTTCCTTGTTGTAACCATTACTGCATTATAAAAAGGAAGTACTGTCATGTAAACAAATGTGTTTCCATCAGCTGAAACAACAGGGTCGAAATTGTCTTTTTCTTCAGGCAAAGGCATGCTGGCAGGTTCGATTATATGCCTTGCAGGGTTTGATATAAGATTTCTGGCATTATTGCACACTTCAATCTGATGTTCAACAAAACTGATATTCTCTATGTCAGCTTTAAGGAGCGTCCTTCTGTATTTTTGATATGCTTCCTTTGCTTTGTCGAACTGATAGTTCACCCGGTAAGCATTTCCAAGTTGAAATAATGCATCATATGGCGCCATGGTGTGCATAATTGTTCCTTCCTTGCGACTTGAAGAAACGTTCTTTACTGCCGATTCGAGATATTTTATCGATAAATTCTTTTTACCGTTAATATTCAGGCAACAAACTCCTATTCTGTATGCCAGGTTGGCATTATCTGGCATCTGTTCATAAAGATTCAGGTAGATAGGTAATGCATCATTATAAAAACCCGATACAAAGAAATACTCAGCTTCAAGAAACTGCTCCTGCATTGCTTTCAAGTCCTGACTATTGGCTGAAGAAACAATAAAGCCAAGAAAGACAATTAATGTGAAAATTTTCTTCATTTTTCCTGATTTGTTCAGTAAAAGTAAAAAAACGGCCTTATATAAACAATTGTCAATGAATCAAAATTATCAACAGACTTTATATCATTGTCTTATTCTTATTAAATTGAAAGAGGGGCTTACTGATCAGGGCCCCTCTTTTTAATGAATGCAAATTTATTCTTCTATTTCATCCTTCTTTTTTCTTCTTCTCATTAAGATTATGAAGAAGAATATTAGTCCGGCTCCAAGAATTATCCAGAGGATAAACAGATAATTTTTCTTTACCGCTTCAGGTCTAATAATTTTTTCCTTTTCCATTTGTTTTTTTGCAATGAATTCAGCGATAGTTTCAAAAAGTTCATCTTCCTGGAAGAGATTCATATTCCTCTGCCGGATGAGGAAATTTATCAGGTCTTCAGAGGTATCTATTCTGTTTTTCCTCAGGTTGAGGCTCCTCAGATAATCAGCAAGTCCACCCTTTGCATAACCGATAAATTCTTTAATATAATCCTCAATATTGGTATCGGTTAAAGCAGTTAATGCTTTGAACATTGCTGCAAGATCCTGTTCGGAAAGTTTGTTGTTGAGGGCTTCATAGAAGAAGTCTTTGAGCCAGAGGCCAGATTTCAGAATATTCTTTGAATCAACAGCAGCTATAGCATGATTAACAGGTTCACTCTTGCCTGAAATTTCACCGTATCTCTTTATCTGTTCCCTTATAATTGCTATCATCGGATCGATGCCTGCAACTATTTCTTCTGCAATCTTCTTAAGCTGTTCTGGTGTAATTGCTCCACCGGTCTTTTCCTCAATAAATCTCTGAAGATCTGTAAATGTTTTCAGGTTTTCATCGTAAATATTTAGATTTTCAAGAATTTCTTTTAGTTTTCCTGTTGTATAGCGTGCCATAATATTCACGGCAGCCTGGGTAAGTATATTATCCATGATAGCAACTTTAAGGGCAAGCCGGTCAACCTCTTCACCACTGATATTTTGTTTTGCAGTCTCACCTTTAATAAATGCGAGAATATCGTCTGGAGTTCCGAACTGCTGCTTTCTGAAATCACTTCTTTCGATTATCCCTTTGAGTTTATCATCTGCCCTTTTCTTAAGCATATCAATGAATAACTCAGCCTGCTTCCTGGCAATAATATGTTTGTATTCAGGTCTTATAATTTTCTCTTCGACTTTCTTTCTTGTGATGGATATTTCAGAAGTTGTTACATTATTGTATTTATCAGTAAGTTTGAATACGAGCTTATTTGTGCCTTCTTCTGGAAGCAGCCTGTAAACGAAAAGTGAATCGGTTAATATGTATTTATCTGTTCTGACCAGCGAGTTCCCAATCCAGTGCTCAACCTCCAGAATTGATTCTGGCTCTGCCTTTATTGGTATTTCGATTGTGTCGCCTTTTGTGGATAGAATGTTTTTATCGCTTCTTATCTTAAGTTCCGATATAAAGTCAAGTTTTGGCAATTCAACATCCTGTAGCGATATACTGTCAGAAGGATTGAAGAGTGAGATTTCGATCGATCTGGAAACTACACCGGCATTTTTTGCCTCATAAGTGATAGTATATTCTCCCTGTGGTATCTCAAAAATGTATTCTCCGGTTTGTGGATTGGTGTAAACAATAACCTTATCTTCAGGATTTGATTTGCTTATGGCAGTAACTCTGATGCTGTCGCTGAAAAGGGCAAGAAGGTCTTTTACTTTAACTATTCCTCTTACATAGAATTTCCTTGGATGATCTTTGGAGAATATTTCAATCCTGTAAATGTCGGTAGAACCGGTCCCATCAGGTTCTATCAGTGAATAATAAGCTTCATAGCCTTCTTTTACAGGGTGGAAGAAAATATCATCGTCGGTTGTATTGAGCGGGTAACCCACATTGAGTGGAACACTCCATTCGCCGTTGTCAAGCAACGTTGAATAGAAAATATCATATCCGCCTATATTGAAATGTCCCTGGGAACTGAAGAAGAGAGTTTTGTCGTCTTTACCCAGAAAGGGTGATTCTTCATTGAATTTTGTGTTAATTACAGGGCCAATGTTCTTTGCTACTCCCCAATCACCCGTGCTGTCGAGGTCAGAGAAATAAATATCGAGTCCCCCATACGAACCTTTTCTGTTTGATGTGAAATAGAGCCTTCTGCCGTCATGACTGATTGCAGCATGAGACTCCCAGTATTTTGTATTTATGTTATCATTTAGCTTTACCAGGTTGGTCCATGTGTCATCATCCCTTCTGCGTGTAACGTATATATTTCCGTCGTAATTTGCTCCTGCCCGGTATATATAAAGTTCCCTTCCATCAGCCGAAAGGGAAGTGGCATAGTTTTTATCTTCAAATCCAAGCCCCAGATAGGGGATTATATTTACAGGTTCACTCCACCTGCCATTGACTTTCTTCGAAAAATAAAGAGCCTCCTGAAATGGTTCAGACCTGTTGAATACCATTATTGTTTCGTCTTCTGACACCACCGGATTCATTTCAGGATACTGCTCGTTCACCGGTAGTCCGAGGTTAACTTTCTTGACATAGAGCGGAACTTTTATAAGTTCCAGAGCGTTCTGGCATGCTTCTATCTGCATGTTTACTATAGTGGTATCATAAACTTTGGAATTGCAGTGTTTCTTGAATAATTCATAGGTTTCTATTGCTTTCTCCAGCTGGTTGTTTATGCGGTAAGCATTTGCCAGATAATAATAAGCATCAAACGGAGCTTTTGTTTCCTTGAATCTGCCTTCCTTGTATTTTGGATTGATGTCTTTTACTGCCTCTTCCAGGTAACTTATTGCTTCTTGTTTTCTGCCAGGTATATTGAGAAGGCATTGCCCTATGCGATATTTATAATTGCTGTTTCTGGGGTTAACTTTCAGTAAGAGCTGATATAGAGGTAATGCATCTTTGTATTCTTCGTAAAGAATAAAAGTTTCGCCCCAGTAAAAGTTGTCTTTCAATTCTCCTTTAATCTGGGCAGACAGGTTCAATATTGAACCCATCAGCAAAAACAACAGGAAAACACGTTTCATGCAAAAAATATTTTGTTTAAATATAATAGACTATACCGGCCGATTCCAGTTCTTTTACTTAAATTATTCAAATTTATACATATTTCGTTACAAAATTTGCCTGCTTCTAAATTTAGTATTAAATTAAATTGAATTTTCAACAGTTATCGGATTTATTTCATTTTTTTTCAACTTATTATTTTAAAATTTTCAGTAAACACTATCTTTAGCAATTATTGTTTTGCTACCCGTTATCACATTTTCACCTTCCGGTACCAGTCTTATTGTTATTTTAAGTGCGGAAATTTTTTCTATGTGGGATATAAGCTGAGAAAGTGGGAGATCTCTTAATGAAAAAAATATTACTTTGATCCGGTGTATGTTTATTATTTCCTGTAGTTGGTCAATATTTCCAACTATTTCATCTCCATGGTCATTTTTTAACAGAGAAACCCTTCCTTTGATTTTAACTGCTTGACCTGTTTCTTTAACCAGATCACATATTCTGAAATAACTTTCCCTGCTGCCTGCAACCACTGCGTTTTTTACAGTAGAAAACGGATTTTTCAGATCTTTGAAACCTGCCGATGCCAGAATTATTCTAAATAGCGGAACGGTTATCAAAACAGCAAAACATCCTGTAAGTATAGCATCGGATGCAAATCCCATTTCCCCATTGATAAAATCATATAATGCCAGAATAACAATGCATCCCGGGATAAGTCCCTTTAAGACTCCTATTGTATGTGCAGGCTTTCTGTAACCTCCAGCAAGGAAAATAGATATAACGCCTGGAAGGATAAATAGAGCCAGTAAACCGGCAGCGGGAAGGGGTGAATAATCGGAATTTAATCCGTGGCTGCGGGCCCCCATAATTAATACTGTTGCCAGTACTCCTGCAGATATGGCTGCAATATCCGAAATTAATGGTAGAAGGATAACGAAAACTTTTTTAAGAAGCGAAATAACCGCCCTGCTGTATACAGCTGGTTTTATAAGAAAGTGAAACAGTATCACATCCTTTTTTCTAAAATGCTTTTCTGCAAAAACAAGCATTGCCTTATAAAAGTATATGGTGCTGTTTACAGGCATTTGATGGGCACTCTCTCCTTTAAAATGAATTATTTTTTCTTCAGGAAAATAATAAATTTTATATCCTTCTTTTAGTATTCGATATGACAGATCAATATCTTCACCGTACATGAAAAAATTCTCATCGAAAAACCCTGTTTTATCAAGAACCTTTTTCCTGATAAACATAAAGGCTCCTGTAAGTATCTCAATTTCAGATGTTTTATTCTCGTCAATATGAGCCATGTAATATTTACTGAATAGAGGCGACCGGGGGAAAAGCCTTGATAAACCTGTCATTTTGAAAAACGCTGTTAGCGGAACAGGAAGAGACCTTTTTGATTCCTTAAGATACCTTCCGCTTCCGTTAATCATTTTAACCCCTACCGCTCCTGCGTCTTCATTACTCCTCATAAACTCAATGCATCTTCTGAAAGTGTTTTCTCCAACAATAGTATCGGGATTAAGCAGGAGGATAAATTCACCGGAAGCAATTGCAAGTGCCTGATTGCAGGCTTTTGCATAGCCTGCATTGTAAGAATTTCTTATAAGCCTTACCTCTGGAAAACGTTCACCAACCATTTTACAGGAATCATCTTCAGAATTATTGTCAACAACAAATATCTCACAGGAAATTCCTTCAGAAGCCCTTACAACAGAATTTAAACACTGTTCAAGAAAATATCTCACATTGTAATTGACAATAATTACCGATAATTCCATATCTATAAGTGGTCTGAGCTCTAAATTAACTGTTATTTTAAATTCTGTGGTTTAAAATAAATTTATGCAGGATTAATAAAAGGTGTTCTGTTAATTATTGATTTTCCGAGTGTTATTTCATCAGTATATTCAAGTTCATCGCCTATAGCTACTCCTCTTGAGAGGACAGATAGTTTTATGTTGTACTTGTTGAGCCTCTTGTAAAGATAAAAGCTGGTTGTATCTCCTTCCATGGTGGTGCTCAGTGCAAAAATTACTTCCACAATACCGCCCTTTTTGACTTTTTCCTCGAGTGAATCAATGTTCAGGTCGGAAGGACCTATGCCGTCAATTGGTGAGATAATTCCTCCAAGGACGTGATATAACCCTCTGTATTGCCTTGTGTTTTCTATTGCCAGAACATCCTGAACCGATTCCACCACGCATATAATCGAAGGATCCCGTGACTTATCACTACATATTCCGCATATTTCCGTGTCGGAAATGCTGTGGCATATTTTGCAATACTTAATGTCCTCCCTCAGTCTGATAATTGTTTCCCCGAATCTCCTCACTTCTTCTGAATCTTTGCGAAGCAGATGCATAACAAGTCTTAATGCCGTTTTTCGCCCTATGCCCGGAAGTGAGGCAAATTCATTTACAGCATTCTCAAGAAGCCTTGAGGGAAAAACCGTAATACCCATTAAATTTTTTTTCAAAAATAATTCAAATATCCTGATATTTTACCTTAAAATTTTCTGACATAATTTCTTTTTGCTAATCTTGTACGGTTTTTTTACGTAATTTTTCATGTCACCTTTTATTATTCTTACAGTTTTTCTTGTTTATACAGCTATTCTTTTTGTAGTAACTTATCTTACTGCCCGGAAAGCCGACAGTCATACTTTTTATCTGGGTAAAAACATATCTCCCTGGTATGTAGTAGCTTATGGAATGATTGGGGCTTCCCTCTCAGGAGTTACTTTCATGTCGGTACCAGGGTGGGTAAAGGATACTCAATTCAGTTACATGGTGGTTGTTTTCGGCTACCTGTTTGGATATTTTGTAATAGCACTCGTTTTACTGCCTTTGTATTACAGGCTGAAACTTACATCAATATATACATACCTTGAGAAAAGGTTTGGTTTCTGGACCTATAAAACCGGTGCAGGCTTTTTTATTCTTTCAAGAACACTCGGAGCTTCTTTGAGAATGTTCCTGGTTATCAATGTACTGCAGGTTTTTGTGTTCGATGCATGGAAAGTTCCGTTCTGGGTTAATGTGCTGATTTTTATAACACTGATTATACTTTATACTTTTAAAGGAGGAATAAGAACCATTGTCTGGACCGACACTCTTCAGACAACCTTCATGCTCCTTGCAGTGGTTCTTTCGGTTCTTTATATAAGCAAAGAGCTCGGTAAGCCATTAGGAGAGCTGGTTTCTTTAATAAAAGAGCAAGGTATTACAAAGATGTTTATAACCGACTGGCATCATGAAAGGTTCTTTCTAAAGCAATTCTTTAGCGGAATGTTTATAACAATTGTGATGACCGGCCTTGACCAGGAAATGATGCAGAAGAACCTGAGCTGTAAAAATATAAGGGATGCCCAGAAGAATATGTTCACTTTCAGCGGAATACTGGTTTTTGTAAACCTTCTGTTCCTTTTCCTTGGGGCAATTCTGCTGGTATATGCAAATACAATGAACATTCAAACTAAAATGACTGATGAAATTTTCCCTACTATTGCACTTAAATACCTGAGTCCGGTTGCAGGTCTTGTATTTCTAATCGGACTTATTTCTGCAGCTTTTCCGAGTGCCGATGGGGCACTTACCTCCCTGACCACTTCCTTTACCATTGATTTTATGGGGCTACATCGTCGTCAGGATCTTACAGAAAAAGGCAGAACAAGAATACGTTATCTGGTTCACGTCTCAATTGCAACAGTATTTTTCGTGGCAATACTTGTATTCAGGGCTGTAAACAACAGGGCCGTTATTGATAATCTTTTTACAATTGCAGGATATACATATGGTCCACTTCTGGGATTATATTCTTTTGGCCTCTTTACAAGAAGAGATGTCAACGACAGGGCAACACCTTTTATTGCAATAATTTCTCCTGTCGTCTGCTACTTTTTCAGCCACTATTCTGTACAATTGTTTAACGGGTACAGGTTTGGATTTGAACTTCTTCTTCTCAATGGCTTTCTGACTTTCTCCGGGCTCTGGGTTTTCAGCAGGAAAAGCAACAGAAAGGCAGAATAATTATTTACCGGCAGGTTTAAGAGTAACTTTCTTATAAGGTATACTCCAGACAAAATAGTAATTTATTCCAGGGCTGAATGATTTTGTTCCATTCCCATACCCTGGAATATATATAGGTTTTAGATCTTTTCCTGTACCGCCGTAAAGAAGAATTCTCAGCCTTATCGTCCATCCTATCGAAAAATTTTTAAAGAGTTCTGTACGTATTCCAGGTGAGGCTTCTATAAAATGTGCAATATGCGTGGATTTACCGATTGACTGGCTTAATTTCCCCCAGAAGTTTTCACTTTCAAAAAATGGAATTTCATGAGAATAGAGGCTTGCTCCATATTTCAGACCGGTACCGGCATAGTACCTGCCTTTCGAAACTTTTGGCGAAATAAAGTTGAAGTCTATACCTGCCCTTATAAAAAGACCGTTGCATTTATATGAGTAATTATATTGCTCATAATTGAATTTACTGTAACCAGCTTCAAACGAATAAGACTTCATAGTATCCCTGTCAACTGATATAAAACCTTCAATAGTGAGAGAATTTTTCTCCGCATAGTAGTAAGCTGGTCCGTAAATATCTGTACCTATATTTATTTTAAAGGGAAAAACAACAGCAACAGTGTCCTGGCCTGATGCAATTGTGGTAAAGGCTGTCACCAGAAAAAATGTTATAATAATCTCAATAAAAAATACGCATATTTTCTTCATTTCCGGTAGTAATTCTGTTGTTTACCACAATTATTGTGTCAATAATGTTTTTTGTCGACCGGTAACCTGTAACTGAAAAACAATACGTATAACCACACTCTTTAGAGATCAGGTAAGGAAATGTTGTGTAGTTGAATGATACGGTGTCAGTTGTTTGATTTATTTTCAGAATGAACGTGCATATTTCTGCAGATGGATCAAAAGGGAGATAAATAATTGCTCTTTTGAGCAGTTTCTGGTAAAACATAGAAATATCCT
Organism: Bacteroidales bacterium; assembly: GCA_049654745.1. GTDB lineage: Bacteria > Bacteroidota > Bacteroidia > Bacteroidales > VadinHA17 > LD21. The sequence continues at coordinate 998 of JBASIK010000216.1, read as the reverse complement.
CTTTAAGGCAATATATGGAAACAGTATCCGGGGCTTCGATTTTTCCGGTTCCTGTTTTGTAGAATGTTGCTCCTGCGAGTGATTCTGTTTTCTCACTGCACGTTTGAGGCACGCATGAAATCATCGTTGCTGAAATCGCAAGAAAAATTGAACAATATAAGATAATGCGGTTTTTCATATTTAGCTCAGAAGCTCAAAAATATAAAATTTTGTTTTGAGCCTCCGGCAAAATACTTCTAAAATTTCGGAAGTCCTTTAAGAATACTGCTTATTCCGCTTTTAATACGGTTTATTACTCCATTTTCTTTATCACTTCGCATATAGATGTCAGCAATAATGTCTTTGTATTTCTCTGCAATTATGTTTCTTCTCAGTTTTAGTGTGGGGGAGAGTTCTCCAGTCTGCGGTGACCATTCATCAGTAACAAGCCTGAATCTTTTTATCTGTTCATGTTCGCCGAGACTTTTATTAACATGATTAACTTCTTTTGCAATTCTATCTATTACTTCCGGAATTTCTATAAGTTCCTTGTTATCCCTGAAGTGAATTTTATGCTCCGAACACCAGTCGTGCAGGTAGGTGAAGTTTGGTGATATGATTGCACTTGCAAATTTTTCGTTTTCTCCGATTACCATTGCCTGTTCGATAAACATTGATTCTTTAAGTTTGTTTTCGATTGGTTGTGGTGCAATGTATTTACCTGCCGAGAGTTTAAACATCTCTTTTTTACGGTCGGTGATACGGAGAAAACGCCCGTCTTCAATTACCCCTATATCTCCTGTGTGGAAAAATCCTTCACTGTCAATCACTTCGGCTGTCAGTTCAGGTGCTTTGTAATATCCCAGCATTACATTGGGGCCCTTGCATAGTATTTCACCATCGTCGGCAATTTTTACCTCAACATTTTCAATCACCGGTCCAACGGTTTCAAATTTTATATCATCCAGCCGTAAAGGGTTGACAGCTATAACGGGAGAGGTTTCGGTGAGGCCGTAGCC
>JBASIK010000215.1:0-12318 GCA_049654745.1 Bacteroidales bacterium | reverse complement strand
TTACGGATTAACTTAATATAACTGTCAGTTTCCGGAATCTCGTCGGTAAAATCCTGATATGCTTTTATATAGGTATTATACCATTTTGTATTGTAATACACTGCATATCCAACCCCTCCAAAACCTGCATAAACAAAAGGCACCTTCCAGTACTTCCTGTTATAAATCTGTCCCAGTCCGGGAAATGTTGCTGCTAGCATGGTGGCTTTTGTTGGGTCGGGAATGAATTTTCTTCTTTTGCCAGTTATAACCTGTACGGAATCCTGCGCTGCAGCCTGTTCTGAAACAAGAACTGCAATGAGAAAAACACCCAACAATAATCTATGAATGATCCCTTTCAATATATAGATTTTACTTTCCGTATTTTTTCCGGAAAATATAACGCAGCGGCAAAGATAATTATTTTCAGGAGTTGAGACGGTCAAAAAGGCCTAAAATACGTTCCATCTCTTCAGGAGAATTGAACTGGATAACAATTTTACCCTTTCCTTTTTCATTAATCCTGAAGACGACTTTTGATGAAAATATTCGTTCGAGATGTGCTGAAAGCTGCGCAAAATCTTCGTTAAGTTTCTTTTTCTTCTGTGCTTTAACAGGGTCTTTGAGGTCTTCCGACTGCAAAGTTCTTACCAGCTCTTCTGTTGCTCTTACTGAAAGGTCTTCGTCGATAATCTTATAGTAGACTTTTATCTGTTTTTTAGGATCTTCAATATTGATCAGTGTACGGGCATGGCCCATCGTTATCTGTTTGTTCTTTATTCCAAGCTGTATTTCGGGAGGCAGTTTAAGCAACCTCAGGTAGTTGGCAACTGTCGACCGTTGTTTGCCGACTCTTTCACTGAGCTGTTCCTGGGTCAGTTTGCATTCTTCCACCAGTCTTGAATAGCTGATTGCAATATCAATAGCATCCAGGTCTTCGCGCTGTATGTTTTCAACAAGGGCAAGTTCGAGCATTGCCTGGTCGTCGGCAGTCCTGACAAATGCGGGAACATGCGTCAGGCCTGCCATACGGGCTGCTCTGAGTCTTCTTTCCCCGGCGATGAGCTGGTATCTTCCTGTTCCGGTTTCTCTCACCGTAAGTGGTTGTACAATACCCAGTTGCCTGATTGAAGCGGCAAGTTCCCCGAGCGCCTCCTCGTCGAACCTTGTACGCGGCTGAAAAGGATTGCTGTCAATCAGATCAACAGGTATCTGAAGATTTGGTTCCACCTTTTTCTCAAGTGTCTCTTTGTCGATACCTTCAATAAGTGCTCCCAGTCCTCTGCCTAATGCATTCTTCTTTGTCATATTATCCGGTAATCAGTTAGCCTGCATCTGTTTTACTGTATCTTTATGCTTATCAATAAGTTCCTGCGCCAGGTTGAGGTAATTCACAGTGCCTCTCGACTCTGCATCATACAGAATGGCCGGCTGCCCGAAACTAGGTGCTTCCGAGAGCTTCACATTGCGCTGAATAATAGTTTTGAAAACCATCTGCTGAAAATGTTTATTTACTTCTTCAACAACCTGGTTTGAAAGACGCAACCTTGAATCATACATCGTCAGCAGAAATCCTTCAATTTCGAGTGAGGGATTCAGATTCGACTGTATAATTTTTATAGTATTCAGCAGTTTCCCGAGCCCTTCCAGTGCAAAGTACTCACACTGAACAGGAATTATTACCGAATCAGCTGCTGTGAGTGCATTTACGGTTAGAAGACCCAGAGACGGCGAACAGTCAATAAGTATGTAATCGAACTCATTCCTTATCCCTTCCAGCACCTTTTTAAGCACCTTTTCCCTGCCGGGCATTTCAAGCATCTCTATCTCTGCGCCCACAAGATCTATATTTGAGGGTATAACCATCAGATTATCGATACCGCACGGCATAAATGCCTCCCTTGGATCTTTGCCGTCGATGAGACAATCATAAATTGTAACAGTTATCTTCCTGACATCAACACCTATCCCCGATGTAGCATTAGCCTGTGGATCATTGTCAACAACAAGAACTTTTTTTTCAAGAGCAGCCAGACTTGCTGCCAGATTAATTGCAGTGGTAGTCTTGCCCACTCCGCCTTTCTGATTTGCCAGAGCAATAATCCTTCCCATTTTTCTGTTTTTTCCTTTATTCTTTAGCGTTCCAAATTTACTATTTAAGAACCATTGCTGCGGACTGCAGGGGTTGTAATTGTAAACATTTTACCCGCGGTTATCAACACGATATTAACAACCAGATTGTTGATAATCCGACACTGAGTTTTTACATTTTTTTGTTTTTCCCCGGCAGGACTCTTCGCTTTTTCCTGCCTGAGGAAGGGTGGGATGGGGGAAAGAAAGATATTTGCAAGTCTCGAAACTGTAAAGGAGGTCCGTTACCCGGGGATGTATGAAATTAATTACAAATAAAAAATCTTAATACCTTTACCCCACTTTTTTTAAGCCAATGAACAACACAGAAGCCCGGAGCGACTGGCTCGTAATTGTCAATCCCAATGCCGGAAGCGGTAAAGGCGGAAACGACTGGGAAAGAATTGCTGCTCTGCTGGTGAGGGCCGGGATACATTTTTCGGCACGTTTTACCGGTAAGAGAGGCGATGCGATAATGATTTCCAGGGAATGTATCGAGCAGGGATTCAGAAAAATAATCACCGTGGGAGGCGATGGCACTCTGAACGAGGTACTTAATGGAGCTTATTCACAAAATTACTGCACTCCGGCTGAAATATGCCTTGCACTGATACCGGTGGGAACAGGAAACGACTGGGGCAAAATGTTCGGTATACCCCTTATTTACGAAGGTGCCATAAAAATTATAAAAGAAGGCAAGACTTTGATGCATGATGTTGGAGTGGTAAGTTACCGAAACGGAGAAGAAACCAATACCCGGTACTTTATTAATATAGCAGGAGTCGGCTTCGAAGCTCTGGTGGTTAAAAAAACAAATATCCAGAAAGAAAAGGGTAAAAGCAACAGGGCAATATACCTTTATAATCTGCTTTCAAGCCTCATAGCTTACAAACATACCGAAGTAACTCTGTATATTGAAAACCAAATTATTAAAAACCGTATTTTTTCAATTAATGTCGGTAACGGACGATATTGCGGAGGAGGTATGCGTCAGACGCCCGACGCTTTACCCGACGATGGGTTGCTCGATGTTACTGTAATAAAAGAAATAGGAAGGATTGAAATTATCAAAAACCTCAAAATACTATACGACGGAACAATACTGAGCCATCCAAAGGTTGACGGTTACAGGGTTAAAAGCTTCAGAGTTGAATCAGTTCCTCAACTGATGATTGAAGCCGACGGTGAACTATTGGGACACACTCCTGCCGAATTTTCAGTGATACCGGAGGGCATCAGAATAGTTTACGGATCTAAGCTCATTCAGTAACTTTTATTTCAAATAGTTTTGGCCAGTTCTTCCCGGTAATAAATATTCTGTCATTTTCACTGTCGTATGCTATTCCGTTAAGAACGTTTGACGCAGTGTCGAATGAGGGGTCGTTCATTATTCCTTTCAGGTCAATATATGCCAGCACCTTGCCGCTGGCAGGATCTATTCTCGCAATGAGATCAGTCATCCAGATGTTAGCCCAGATTTCACCTTTAATATATTCAAGCTCATTAAGATCCTTCACCATGGACTTATTGTCGTAAACCTCCAGTTGAGCCACAGGTAAAAACATTGCCGGATCGATGATATACAAAATGTTAGAACCATCGCTCATTACCAGTTTGTCGCCCATGGTAGTAAGCCCCCATCCTTCTGTCTGGTAATAAAATCTATTTATCATCCTGAACGATTCAAGGTCATAAACAAAACCCACCTTCGACTGCCATGTCAGCTGGTAGATTTTACCATCGAATATTGCAATCCCTTCACCGAAAAGTTTTGAATCGAGGTTGTGCTGGTTCAGTACTTCACCTGTGGCAAGGTTCACTTTTCTCAGATTCGACCTCGTCTCCTGACCTGTACCCTCATAAAGATAGCCACCGTAATAAACAAGCCCCTGCGTGAATGCCTCCCTGTCGTGGGGATAAACATTTATTACCCTGTAACCGTTGCGGCGGGGTGCAACATCAGAAAGAACGGTCACAAATCGGCTTATTGTCTGAGACCTGTACCGGCGTTTATATGCAACAACCTTAATAGCTTTTTTCCCTGTCTTAGAATTAAAAGATGACGGTATCTCATATTCCCAAATATTGTTTCTGATCACCCCCGCATCTTTTCCGTCGAACCATATTCTGACCGAATCGGGCAGAACCCTGGCATCAGGCTCCAGCACAATTTTAATCTTTTCATTCAGCTTCAGCTCTGCATTTTCAGGCGGGGCAACAAGTTTTATCATCTCAGCCGCCATCTCCTCAGGTTCTGACAACTCTTTAACCGGTTCATTTTCTACTTCCTTTTTATTGGAACGTCCTGAACATGAAAAGAACCAGGCAACAAACAAAATAAGCAAAGGGTAAATGATGCAGTTATGGCACTTTTTCATCATCTTTATTTTCTTGTCCATTTTCTGAAAATTCTTCTGAAAATATTATCTGCTCTTAAAATTTTCCTTTTTGCCATCTCTTCCTGAATCTCATAAGGGAACAGCATCTGCCACACCTGGCTCCATCCGGGAAAGCCGCCAAGGTTTTTGTCATCAATATAGATATCCACATCAATTTTACGGCTTACCGTTTGTTCATTAAAAACCTCTTCCGGATAATTTTTATTTACTGCATAGAACTCTATGCCATGCTGACGGCAGAATTCAACTGCATCCTCAAGTTCTTTTCCAGTGCGGAACGTCCATAGTATAAGCTTTGCCCCTCTTTTCTCGAGCTCCTTCAATGTACTGAATGCAAAAAGCTTTTCCTTTCCGATGGAAGGATAAGCATTCTCGACAATTGTCCCGTCAAAATCAACGGCAATTCTGATATTCAGCAGATCGAATTCGTTATCCATTTTATTTAAGCTCTTTCAAAGATAAAACTGATTTCATTTTAATACTCCCTGTTATGCTGAAAAATGTTTGGAACGGATAAAATGATATATTATTAATTTTTCAATACTTTTGTTTTCAAATCCTCAGAAATGCGACATATACCAAACATAATCACCTCTTTAAACCTTGCATCAGGTTTTTTATCAATTATTTTTATCATTAAAGGCAATACGGCAGCAGCATGCTGGCTGGTGCTTGCTGCCATGGTTTTTGATTTTCTCGACGGGTTTGCATCACGAATTCTGAATGCATACTCCGACGTGGGCAAGGAACTCGACAGCCTTGCAGATGTAGTAAGCTTTGGAGTGGCACCGGGAATTATTATTTACAGTACAGGTATATTCTTCAGCGATAATAATGTATACAGCATAATTTACGCATTGATTTCGGCATTTTATGCTGTTTGTGCCGGTCTGCGTCTTGCAAAATTTAATATCGACACCTCACAGTCGGTTGTTTTCAGAGGGCTTCCTACCCCGGCAGCAGCCCTCTCAGTTATATCGCTTTGCCTTGCTGCAGCCTATTCAGATAACTTTTTTGTGACGCTTTTCACAAAATATGAATTATTAACTATATTTTTCGTTCTCATTGTCTCTCTGCTTATGGTAAGCAACCTGCCAATGATTTCGCTTAAAATAAAAAATTTAAAGATCAAAGGGAATGAAGCAAGGTATATTCTGGCAGCTCTAAGTATTATTTTTGTTGCAGTTTTCGGTGCCAGAGGCTTTGCACTTATAATACCGGCATATATTATTCTTTCCCTTGCCTGGGCTCCTTTTCTGAAGAATGAGATCTCTCGTCATCCCTGAACGGGTATTTTCTCTCGTATAGAATGAGTGCCGATTTTATTATTATCCAGCTTATAATTATAAAAGCCGGCCATGTAAGGTATATCACGAGCTGATCAAGGTACATTGGTCTATAATCTTTTTGTATTAATAAGCATGTCCATCCTTTTCAATATCTTCTGCTGTAATTTTGCGTTTTGTAACAGCCCTCCATGCATACCAGATGTATGCAATAACAAATGGGATAATAAATGAAACATACATCATAGTTTCGAGCGTGAACCTGCTTGAGGATGCCCTCTGCAGAGTAAGGGAGTTCTGAATATCATTAACAGAAGGGTAAAAGGCTGTATTGTTCAGTCCTGCAGAAAGAAACAGGGCAAAAACAGCCATGACTGATCCTGCTCCGGAAAACCAGATGCCTTTTCTGCTTCCTGCAAACACTGTAATATAAATACCGTAAAGCACGCCTGCCACACCGGCAATAAACACAATCAGTACCGGCGGCATCTGAAGCAGGTTTTTCAGGTATTTAAATTTCTGAACGAAAATCTCTCCGGTCGCTGGTTCAACTGCAAATCCTTCCTTGAGAAAAATCGTAAGTATGAAATAAAGGAAAAAAACAAGAAAGAAGAGTGCATTGAAAGGCACTTTGTTTCTGGCCTTTGAAATTATTTCCTCATCATCAACAGTATTTAAAAGAAATAGTAACCCATTCACCCTGCCAAGAAAAAGAAGTGCAAATCCCAGAGCAATGTTCCGTATGTCGGCTAGTGCTTCGAGACCGTGTAAATTTGTCTGCCAGGTGACTCTGTTCAGGTTGTCGAGGGAGAAGTGGGCACCCGTAAAAAATGTTGCAACCGCTGTACCTGTCAGAAATGGTCCCAGTGAACCGTTAAGCAGCAGGAAGATGTCATAAGTATTACTTCCAAGGACATTTGAGGGCTTGGATCTGTATTCGTATGCAACAGCCTGAATGACAAAACTGAAAAGTATCAGCATCCACAACCAGTAAGCACCACCAAAACTTGTAGCATAAAAAAGTGGAAATGAAGCAAAAAAAGCTCCGCCGAAAGTAACCAGTGTGGTAAATGTAAACTCCCATTTTCTGCCCAGTGCATTTACAATCATTTTACGCTGCATGGTATTTGCAGGCAATGAATATATAAACGTCTGTCCCCCCTGTACAAACATTAGAAAACCGAGCAGACCGCCGAGCAGTGAAATCACAATCCACCAGTAATGCTGAAGAAATGCATGTGACATCATAACTTTTCCTCCGTTTTTTCGGGTCCGTTCTTAACCTGTTTCACCATAATGGAGATTTCAGCAATAAGAAGCGCAGTAAACAGAACCGCAAAGAGCCAGAAAGTGGTTTGTACATTGCCTGACTTAAGGTTTGTAACACCCACTGATACTGGCATTAGATCCTGTATTATCCAGGGTTGGCGGCCCATCTCTGCAAGCACCCACCCCAGCTCACTGGCAAGATATGGCAGAGGTATTGAAAGGAGCATTATCCACAAAAGCCATTTATGCTTCCGGATACTATTTCGGAACAAAAACCACAGCATAAGAGCAAACAGAAGTATAAAGAAGAAACCCAGTAGCACCATGAGATGAAAAGTGTAAAAAGATACCCGGATGTCAGGTATGATATCTTCCGGATTGTCTATATAAGCATACCCAAAATATCTGAAATAGTTTTCCCTGAAGTCTTTTGAGGTAAAAAGAGCGGCAATATCCGATGCTTTTTTCTCATCCCCTGCTTCTTTTGCCCTTTTATATTCCAGCAGTGCTTCACGAGCTTTCTGCCCCCGCTCTTTTTTTTCTGCAAATGAAAGTATTCCTGCCCGGGGGTTCCCTTCAATATGGTCATAAATCCCCGGTACATAAGCATCCTTACTTCCGCCTGTCATAAATGAAAGAAGGTTGGGAATCTCTATTGCAAATATAAACTCCGGCATGTTTTTTCTTCCCACTCCCTTTTCTCCCTTTTTGAGTATTCCTGCTGCAACAAGGGGAGCCCTGCTTTTCCCTTCATTGAGTGCTTCGAACGAAGCAAACTTCACCGGCTGATATTTTGCCACCGAGCGGGCCGACATGTCGCCTGTGATTGCAAGCAAAACCGAAGAAAGAAAACCGAATATACCTGCTATAAGAATGCTTCGTGTAGCAAGATATGTTTCCCTTTTTTTAAGCAGAAACCATGCACTTATTCCCGCAACAAAAACAGAGGCAAGGACAAATCCGGAAGTGATTGTATGCAGGAATTTATCGGCTGCAACAGGATTGAAAAGTACTTCCAGAAAGTTAGTCATCTCGTTGCGGGCTGTTTCGGGATTAAAGGTCATGCCGACAGGATTCTGCATCCATGCGTTCGCAACCAGTATCCACAATGCCGACAGGCTCGCCCCTATAGCAACGAGCCACGTGGAAACAAGATGAAACCTATTGCTCACCCTGTTCCAGCCAAAAAACATCACAGCTATAAATGTGGATTCAAGGAAAAAGGCAAGTATGCCTTCTATAGCCAGAGGGGTTCCGAAGATATCTCCCACGAACCAGGAATACGCCGACCAGTTGGTGCCAAACTCAAACTCGAGTATTATCCCGGTAGCAACGCCAATTGCAAAATTTATCCCGAAAAGTTTCATCCAGAACTTCGTTATCCTCTTCCATTCCTCACTGCCTGTCCTGTAATAAATTGTCTCCATCATGGCAATAATGAATGAGAGGCCAAGTGTTAGAGGGACGAAAAACCAGTGATAAATTGCCGTAAGGGCAAACTGCGCCCTCGACCAGCTGACAAGACTCAGATCAATGTTCTCAATCATCAGATTTCACTTTGATAATAAATGCTCCCTTATATATTTACTTCTGTTGCTGTCGTCAGGAAAACTTTTTTTCAGAACATCCGGGAAAAAGAAGAGCCTGAGAATAATAAATATAATGAACAATTTAATCAGTATTATTATCCAGACTTTTCTGCCCCAATCTGACATGTTCCTGAAGCCATCGAGATAAAAAACAAATATTTTTCTGAATATGTTCAGAAATGCCATAGCAATCTTTCGTTGAAAAACTCAAAGATTTTTCCCATGCTCTTTTTCTTCTTCTTCTTTTATTTTCTCCATTATTTCTTCAGTATCTGGGAGGCTTGAGGTAATTTTCTGTACTGCTTTGAGGTTATAGAAAAATTCCCGGGCAAAGACTCTCAGCACGGTGTATGCAGGTATTCCCAGAATCATACCCGGGATACCGGCTGCGAAACCTGCGGCAAGAACCACAACAAAAATCTCGAGCGGATAGGCTCTGACGCTGCTGGAGAAAATAACAGGCTGAAAAACAACATTATCTGTTGCCTGAGTAATTGCAACCACAAGCGCCATCTTCCATACCAGTGGAACAATGACCGACTGAAAATCGTATCCCAGATGAGAGGCAATGCCCATTGTTACTGTTATGAAAAATCCAAGCCACGGACCTACATAGGGAATCACATTAAGTATGCCTGCTATAAGCCCCATTACAAGTGCCTGATGGAAATCGATGCCAACAATAGTCATTCCGGTTGTCATCATTATCATTATGCAGGTGCTCTGGATCACTATCCCCACGAAATACCTTGTTAAAAGCGCCTTAATTGAATAAAGGGCACGTGTAACATTATCCACATATTTGTCGGGCACCCACATGACGATTGATTCAAAGAAAAGATGCTGGTCTTTAAGAAAAAAGAATGTGATGAAACTTATGGAAAAGAATGCAATCACTATGTTGCCCATTGTTCTGGCAGCAGAGCCTATCATGTCCTGTACAAATTCAATGCTCAGAATATCAGTTATTTTCGAGGCTATATAAGCTCTCACTGATAACTCTTCAAGATCAGGATTTAAAGCCCGTAAGAGGTTTTCAGTCTTTCTGATAGGCTCCTCAATTATCTTAACAAGTTGTTCGCTGTCGATTGAGGAAAGTTGCTGTATCTGACTGGCAACAAGAGGAACAAATATGTAGAAAAAGAGAAAAATCAGACCCCATATAATTAAAAGTGCCAGAAGTGCAGAAACCGCTTTTGGAATAGATATTTTTCTGATCTTTATCCGGTCAAAAAGATCAACAAGCGGTCTCCCCATAATGGAAAGAACACCTGCAACAAGTATGTAGATTACTATTTCCCTGAAGTACCAGACACAGAAAACAACAAATACAATTCCTGCAAGTATCAGAATATTTCTTATAAAATTCTTCATCCGAAGATTTTTTACAAACCTAATTTAAAATTATGAGAAGTCATAATAGAGTTATTTTCTTAAATTGACTGTCATTATGACAGTTATTTTGTCACAAAATATGTCATATTGTCATGTTTTATATATTGGAACAGAAGTTGCAAGATATAGGGTGAAATTAAACAAGAAAAATGTCTAACCAAAAATAATAAAAAAAGAAAGGAGGGCTGAGCTATGTTACCGATGCTTACAAGAAGAAGTGATAAACCGTTCTTATGGTCTGACCTCTTTGATGATGATTTCTTCTTCCCGTTCTTTACAACCAGGTATCATTCGATGCCTGCTGTAAACATCAAAGAGGATGAGAAGAAATTCACGCTTGATCTTGCAGTTCCTGGCATTGACAAAAAGGATCTGAAGATTGAGCTGAATGAGGATGTTCTGACAATCTCCTCGGAGCGCAAGGAGGAGAAGGAAGAGAGCCGTGAGGATTTCAAGAGAAGAGAGTTCAGCTATGCATCATTCTGCAGAAGCTTCTCTCTGCCTGAAAATGTTGACAGAGAAAAAATTGAAGCCAGCTATAAAGACGGAATCCTTACAGTGACTCTTCCAAAGATGCACGAAGAGAAATCGAAGGTAACGAAACAGATCAAGATATCGTAATTCTGAGGAGAATGTCAGATACCAGAAAGAGGGCTGCTCTAAGCCCTCTTTCTTTTTTTATTTCTTACTCAGATTTTTTCCCGGCGCATTGGGAAAGCACAAATTCTCCGAATCTCCTGCCGTATTCTTTCATTAAACCTGCTTTTTCGTTTCCGGGGAAAAATTTCACCGTAAGAGGATTTTCAAAATAGGCTAATTTCAGACCCTTAAGTGCAGCTGCAATTATACCTGGAGCTTCACCACTCCATCCGTAAGAACCAAAAGAGCCTGCAGGTTTGCCTCTGTCGCGCAAAGGATTTATAAGAGCAAAGAGTCTGTAAACAGGCAGTAGAGTATTCTGATTTATCGTTGGAGATCCTACAAGCAATGCATCAGCTTTCATAAGCTCTTTATCCAGCTCACCTGCTGAAATGTTCTCTATATCAAGCAAAGTTGCCTTTAACCCCGGAATTTCTTTAATTCCTTCTGCAACAATTTCAGCCATCTTTCCTGTAAAACCATAAGCCGAAACATAGGCAATCAAAACGTTCTTCACTTCACCTCCAGAAGTAATTTCGACATATTCCCTCGACAACTCTTCGGTAAGCGTAATTATCCTTTCAATATCCCTGTGATGCACAGGCCCATGCCCCGGGCAGATAAACCTGATATCCAGCGGTTTGATTTTTTCGATTGCCTTAAGTGCAAAGCGGCTGAAGGGCCTCAGGATAACATCAAAATAATATTTAAAAGACTTAAAATAATCCTCCGAAAAATCATTGAACATCTCTTCTGAACAGTAGTGAGCTCCGAACATATCGCAGGTAAAGAGTACCCTGTCCTCCTCAAGCCATGTAAATATTGAATCGGGCCAGTGAAGATTCGGTGCAGCTATAAACCGTAGTGTTTTGTTGCCAAGGCTGAGGGTATCGCCATCTTTGACAGCAATTGATTTGAATGGCTTATTTATGATATCTGAAAGATACCTTATCATATTTCCGCTGCCAACAACCGTGGCATCGGGCGCCAGTTCAAGCAGTCTTCCGGTGTTGCCCGAATGGTCGGGCTCGGTATGGTCAAGAATTATATATTGAATTTCGGAAGGATCGCAAAGCTTCTTTAACTTGCTTATCTGAACATCGCTGAACCTGTCCTTGGCGGCTTCAACCACAGCCTTTTTCTCAGCATTGATAAAATATGAGTTGTATGTTGTCCCAAACTCTGTCTCCATCACAATATCGAAAGTAACGATATCGTAATCGAGTACTCCTATCCACTTTACATCGGGAGTAATTTCTATAATCCTTTCGTCGGGTTTACGGTCTTTACTTTTGCTTTCATTTTTCATAGCCGTGCAATTATGCTTTTGTTTGCCCTGACGTGTTGAAGTAAAGGTACTTCCACTTCTGTACCCACTGGCAGGAAAATGTCAACCCTCGACCCGAACTTAATAAATCCAAGCTCATCGCCCTGCTGTACAGCCTGTCCCCTTTTTGCATAGGTCACAATTCGCCTTGCCACTGCACCTGCTATCTGGCGTACCAGTATCTCCTTACCGTCGGGCGTTTCTATTACAACGCTTGTCCGCTCATTTAGTTCAGACGATTTCGGGTGCCAGGCAACTATATTTCTGCCAGGTGAATGACTTACATATTTTACTGTCCCTGAAAC
>JBASIK010000214.1:0-5411 GCA_049654745.1 Bacteroidales bacterium | reverse complement strand
GAATTCATGAATAACTTTTTCGGCCGGTTTATCAGGTGAGAATGCTCCGAGTTGTTGCAGAAAGATAGGTGTAGTTATGTATTTAATTCCGAATTTTTCAAAACCCGGGACTGGAAAAACAGAGTCGTACTCATCGTCGATAAGTGCTTCCCATCCCGGTGCCATTATATCGAGGTACCATGAGTAAGCATATGGTTTGAGACACCTTGAGTTTTTAAGGCATGTATCCCAGAGATTTTTATCTATTTCCTTGTTTTTAAGATATATAATCATCTATTCTGGTATTTAAGGGTATTTTCAAAAACAGCTCTCCATTCCATTGCAGCGTCGCCTTCAGCAAGTATTTTATTATGCCACACCGACTGAAAAATTCCTCCCGATAATCTGGTTTCGTCAATAAGGTCCTCAATAAGGCATTGTGCATCGGCAGGGTTCATTTTTCTGTATTGCACCAGTGTGGCATCCATAACCTGAAACGGATAAACCATCAGATTTGTTTTATTTTCCCTGTTCAGATCATAAAAAAAGAAAGGTGTTGCAATACCTGCCCTGAAACCGGGTTCATCGACAAAACCCATTGAATAATCCTCATGTATTCCAGCTTCTTCGAGGTTTGAATATGATACCGGTAATTTCAGTCTTATGTAATGATATCTCGCAGAGCATATTTCAGACGACATAAGTGACTCTAACCTGGCTTTTTCGGTTTTTAGCTTTTTGATGTTATCGCTTGAAAAATAAGAAGGGTGGAGTCCAATTCTGGCCTTGTTCCTGATTGCAGCCAGAAGCTCAGCATAGTCTTCGTTGTTCCATGTGGGCCATCTGTCGAATTCGGTACGGTCGCCTGTCGGAAAAAAAATCAGTATGTCAGAGCCAGAATTTTCTGTTTTTTCGATAAGATAATCGAAAATATTCCAGGGGTCTTTCAATTTCCGTTTGATTGTTCTGTAACGTTCAGCGGAACTGAAATTTTTTTTACCTAAATCGAGCAGCATTCCCCCGAGGTTTCTGAAAAGGTCTTTGCCAAGGTATTTGAATGGTTCATCAACATCGAATGTAACAAATGATTTGAAGCTATTTTTTTTGAAAACAAGTTCCGGGAAATGAATAACCAATTCAGCAGCAAGCTCTTTAATCCACAGGTTCACAACGGGTTTCTTCAGAAAGCCGTTTCTGAATGCAAGGCTCATTGAGGCAGGGAACCTCCCGTGAGTATCAGGTTTGAATGGAAGATATTCTTCATATCTTGTCACCATGTAAAATATCGCAGAAAAAATGTCAAAAGGAAAGTCTGAATCTGTCTCTATACGGAAAAAAATTGGCAGGTTTTTCCATTCAGAAACCTCAATATCAAAGGGTTTTATACCTGTTTCACTCAGCAGACCCGATGGTGTAATTCTGAATGCGTCATCAATCTTTTCTCCTGAATAGTTGATAACCGGGTTTCTTCCAATCCGCCTGCGGTCAGTAACTATTTCATAAGGCACTCCCAGAATGTTAAAAAAAATAAGGTCAGCTACGTATTTCAATCTGGGTGAATTACATCGTGTAAATATTTTTAACATCCAGGGATCCATACATACAAATTTAGAAAAATATGAATCCTGCTATAATTACATCATTGATTTTTGCCATATTTTTTTCATTAATGTCACATATGAAAAATAGTGGCACAAAATTTTGAAGGGGTATAAAATTTTGAGGGGCATAAATTTTATGCCCCTCAAAAATTAATATATCAGAAACAGATTATACTGACTTCCTGACATTTATAGCGACAGGTCCTTTTTCTCTCTCCTCTATTTCAAATTCGACAGCTTCTCCTGTTTCCAGTTTCCGGTAAGAACCTTCTATTCCGGTACGATGGACAAATATATCCTTGTTGTCTTCGGTCTGGATAAATCCATAGCCTTTAACACTATCGTACCATTTAACGTTTCCTTTCATTTTGTTAATCGTTTTAATTCCTACCTGTAGCTGTCTCTTCTTCTGCGGTCATTGTTACCGTTTCTGAAATTTCTGCGTTCTGGTCTTTCGATGGATTCGTTGACGATTATGGTTCTTCCGCCAACTTCTGCTCCATTAAGTTCCTTGATGGCTCTTCTGGCATCAGCTTCATCGGGCATTTCGACAAAACCGAAACCTTTGCTTCTTCCGGAGTATTTATCTGTGATAATTCTGGCTGAAGTTACTTCACCATACTCCTCGAAGATTTCTTTTAATTCTGATTCCTGCATTTTAAAATTCAGGCTTCCAACGTAAATGTTCATAATTACAAAAAAATTAAATGTTAAAACACGGCAAAGGTGAGGTTTATTTTCCGAATAAAAAAATATTTACAACAATAAATACTGAAAAGACGATAATTTTCTGAAATTTTTCCCTCAATGAAATATCAAAATTCAGTCGGAGTAAAGAATTTTTATAACTTTGCCTCTCATTTCAAATGATTTTTTTATAAGGAATCAAAAATAAATTATATGGGAAAAGGAGACAGAAAAAGCAGAAGAGGAAAAATATTCCTGGGGACATATGGAGTAAGGCGTCCCAGAAAGAAAAAATCAAAAAAACCGGCACTACAGCCTGAAATTGTAAAAGTTGAAGAAGCAGTAAAGAAGCCTGTAAGAGAAAAGAAGAAAGAGGCAGTTGAAGTGGTTGAACCAGCTGTTGCAGTGGAAGCTGTTACACAGGAGGTTACTGAAAAGATTGAAGAAAAGGCAGAGGTCACTGAGCAGGTAACTGTTGAGAAGGAAGTTGAAAAAAAGGCACCAAAAGCAAAGAAAGAATCAGGTGTAAAGAAGGAAACCACAGAGAAGAAAACCGCAAAAGAGAAGAAAGAACCTGCAGCTACAGATACAAAGAAAAAATCTGAAGAGGGAGAGAAAAAAGAGAAAAAGGCGTCATCTTCAGAGAAAAAAACCGGGAAAGAATAGACTCCCTTTAGCCTGATTCCGATAAATTGAAAATACAGCATAACAAGTAAATACCGGATGAGAGAATCCTCTTGCGGAAGGTGATTTATTTTTGTTTAACAACAAGCCACTTATAATCTTCAGGGTCTATTATTGCATTGATAATCACTGTATCATCAAGAATCAATGCATTCATTACTGCATCCCTCAGAGTGGTTTCAGATGTGACATTAAAGACTTTTGCACCGAAAAAGCATTCAGAACCAAACATGTCACCTGAGCTTATATGGATGCCGTAAGGCTGAAGTCCTTTCCATGTCTGTTTCAGTTTAATAAGGTTAAGTTCGCCATCGGAGAATACCACTATAATTATTGGTGCCAGACAGCGGCGGGCAGTAAGTACTTCGCCTGCCGACATGAGGAATCCACCATCACCAGTCAGGCATACCACAGTGGAAGAAGGTTTATTAAGTTTTGCTGCTATGGCAGCGGGCAGGCTGAAGCCCATCGACGACCAGCCGTTAGTCATTATCAGGTTCCGGGAACCATGAGTCTTCCAGTACTGGCCGGCCAGATGAAGATGTGAACCAACATCTACTGTAACAATTGTATCACGGGGAAGCATCTCTCCAAGCACTTTCATAACTGTCACGGGTCCGAAACCGGAAGTAAATCCCCGGAAAACAGAATCCATCTCCTCTCTGACTTCAGCCAGCAAGCCTGAACTTATAATTCCGGAAGTTAGTTTCAATTCCGCAAGTATTGAAAACCAATCAGTCGGGTCTCCCACAAAACAGTAAACATTCCTGCTTCGGGGTAAGTCTGGCAAAACTGTATCAAAATGAATCAATGGCACATCCGGCAACCACGATTCATAATTGTATTCCACCGGGTCATATCCCAGTCCAATAACAAGATCTGCCTGCGAAATTAAATCTTCAAGATAATCACCAAGTGCATGCGATAGTACTCCGGCATAGCATGGATGTTTTTCATCAATGAGCCCTTTAGCCATAGGAGTAAGTAAAACAGGCACCTGAAAACCTGTGAGTAGCGTATTAACCTGCCTGCTATTACAAAGGCGTGCTGCGGTAAGACCTATGGCAATTACCGGGTTTTTGCTGTTCCTCAGTAAATTATTTATTTCTGTAATATCATGATTATTTTCAGGTATTTGTTGGCGCCTGACTTCCTGGCTTCTCACATCTGAAGAAACCTTATTTCCGGCAATGTCGGAGGGTATTCCAAGGTGAACGGGACCTGGATATTCTTCATTACATATACTTAGAGCCCTGGGCAAAAGAGTTTGAACATTTCCGGGTGAGAGTCTGAATGTTGCTTTTGTAATCGGTTTAAAGAGAGCCTGATGGTTAATGTTCATCTGCGTGGTGCGGTCAATCCAATCATCGGGCATTTCGCTTGTCAGCGCCAGAAGAGGAGACCTGTCGAGCAGAGCACAGCCAACTCCGGTACTCATATTGGTAGCGCCAGGTCCGAAGGTTGAATGACAGACACCTGGAATACCTGTTATCCTGGCAGTTACATCAGCCATAAAACCTGCACTTCTTTCTTCGGCAGTAAGTACAAATGCTATACCTGCCTGACGAAATGCTTCGATTAATGGTATTGAAGCTCCCCCGGGCACGCCAAAAGCATACCTTACACCCTCAGAAAAAAGTCTTTCAGCAATATATTCTGCAACTGTCATGATATCTGATATAAATTTCAATTTAAATATATCATAAGTTCCTCAATAAAATAAAAATCATACAAAAATCCTGTTCAAAATATTACTTTTGTGAACTTTAAAAATTTATAGAAATTGAGAAAATTTCTGACTGCTACAATATTCTACAGCTTTTCCTGGCTTGCATATTTCTTTTTTGCCAGAGTTATTTTCCTGCTAATGCAATTCAAAGAGATGGTGCGGTACTCATTTGCAGAAATTATTCAAACCTTTCTGCATGGTTTCAAAATGGATCTTTCCGTTACCGCATACATATCGATTCTGCCATTATTTCTGGGCGCATTCTGGTTTGTGTTTGCCGGAAAATGGTACCAGAAATTTATGAAAATATATTCGGCATTTCTGATTATATTCTTCACCTTACTTGTTCTTGGGGATGCAGTAGTATATTCATATTGGGGATACAGAATTGACTTTTCTGTAGTTGCTTATCTCAGGGATCCAAAAGATGCTTTTGCATCAGCATCAACGCTTCAATTAATAGGTGGAGTTAGTGTTTCTGCGGTATTGATTTACCTGCAGCTGAAAGGTTTAAAATGGTTTATAAAAAGATTTTATTCTTTTGTCCCTGAAAAGAGATCTGTACTGTTAAATACCCCGTTTGTACTTATACTTACCGGATTGCTGATTGTTCCGGTGAGGGGTGGATTCGGGGTTGCTCCTCTAAATGCAGGTCATGTGTATTTCAGTGAGCACCTTTTCCTGAACCACGCTGCGCTGAATGAAGTATGGCATTTCGGACACTCAACTGC
>JBASIK010000213.1:0-6748 GCA_049654745.1 Bacteroidales bacterium | reverse complement strand
GAGAAGATGACATCGGAGAGTCTGAACTGGTTGGATTACGGGGCGAGGTTTTATGATCCGCAGATAGGAAGATGGCATTCTATTGATCCACTACCCAAACCAAACGAAAGCGTGTATGCTGCATTTTCAAACAATCCCATTGTTTTTCCTGACCCCAATGGAAGTGATACTTTGGACATCGTTAAAAATAATGAAGGGAAATGGATTGTCTCAAATAAGCAGATTGTAAAAGGTGATGATGTATTTAGGGTAAAAACAGCAGACAAAACCCAAACCTATACTTTTTCTGAGGGGGAATATGGCAAAAGAGTTAATGTACTTAATTTAGAAAATAATGACGATTATACTCTTGGAATATATCATATTTCAGGTGCAGAGAAAGGAGGAACAGATTATACAATAACTCCAGGAGGCGGAACCAGTACAGGGAAGAATTCAGGAAAAAGATTGCCTCCAGATTCATATATTTTAGGACAGGGAGATGGTATCTGGCAACAACCCTGGGTGTTAAGTGGTGTACAAAGTGGGGACGTGAGTGAAAGAGGGATAAAATTCCATTTTGGATATGGTTCTGGTACTAAACTTTTTTATTGGACTAAAGGTTGTTTTGTTCTTTCAAGTGATTACTCAAAAGTCGGTAATACAATAATATATATTGAAAGTCAATCTCGTCAAGCACTGAGAGATTTTGATAGAAATTTAGGAGCAATAAGTATCTATAACTACAATTTGAAAGGTAGACAATATACATTAATTGGTGCAAAGTTTGGGAAACCATTACTTGACTACAAACTAATTTTGAAAGATGGATTTTAAAAATGTTGCTTTAATCTTATTTTTATTACCATTATTAATTAATTGTAGTAATGGTGGAAATTTGTGCAAAAAAGAAGAATGTTTGTATAAGGATTCTATCAATATAAGAAATGTTTATGGGAATAGAGAATTTTATTGTCTTTCCGGTAACAGGCTATTCCCTAATGCTTGTTTAAAAGACGAAGAAGCATTTAAGGTAGCTGAAAGAACAAATTTATATTCTATTCTTGAAAAATCAGATACACTATATGTACTTTCGGGAAGGGACATATTCAATGTGGAAAACAATGAATACCTGCCTGTAATTAGTGATTCAATAATTGAAATTTTTTATAGCAAGAAATATAATATAATACAAGATCCTGACCCTCCTAATTGGACAGTTCTGGAAAATAAAAAGGATACAATTATACTTGCATTTAAGCCTAAAGGATATATTAACTATGATGTTCTATTTGCTATTATTACAGACACTCTTATTCAATTTAAAGATGGATTAAAAATAGGAATAGATAAAAGCAGATTTTTTCAGCTACAAGGAATCGATTTTTCGTATGGGAAAAGTGACTTTACAGTTATATTAACAAGTATGTTTGAAAGCAATGTTTCCTGGTACTATCGTTATTATTGTTCAAATTATACTGACGAAATTTATTGTCATCCAGATGGTTTTCACGTAAGAGTTTACCTTAAATATATTCTTAAGTTTAAGATTAATAAACTTGTTGAAATAAAAATACATTCATAAGCTGAAGTAAATACGTGTAAGATTCCCTGCACATTGGGGCTCATATAAATTTTTCTTTTCAGATACATTTTTTTCAGGGGCCAGAGTAAACTCTAATTGTGTAATAGTGAAAAAATCTGATTACAGCACAGCACATTGATCCAAAAGCAGACAAGAATACAATGTCAGGAAAGAAATTCTGGAGGAAAAATTTTGTGCAATATGACCGGTAATACATTTGAAATACAAAACAAGCTGGAATATGGAATCGCACTCATAAATGTTTACTCTGGGGTCAGTTTTAAAAACGACTGCTTTCCGTATCTATTTCGCCGGGAAGAGAGATTTCATTTTCTCTCTGGCCATTCGTCCCTGCACAGGCAATTGTTTTGAACCTTTTGCTACAAACATTTCGCTCCTGCGGAGCTTTGATTAAAATAACATCACAAGCCTATTTGCCTTTAAATCTTTTTCCAAAAAAGATTTCAGGTGCCTTTTCTATGTTACTTTGATCTGGCCAGGTTCTCACCTGTCAGAAAATCACTTTGCCATAAGTCTGGTTTTCCAGGCAGGCAGATCAATGAAACTGAAATATAATTAAGACAACTGAATGACGTCCGCCGGCAGGCGGACAAATGACAGTTCCGCGGAAAGCGGAACCAGATGACAACTGAATGACATTTATAAACCCACACCAAAAGCGACTACTATTTATACTGTAAGGAAGCAAATAATGTAAATATTTTCCCATCAGCATAAATTATATATATTTGAAAGAACATAAAAGCAGTCCGTCATAAAAAAATTGTAACTGCTCCAATTATGCATAACCGTTTAAGCCTCAGCCTTTATATTCTTTCAGCAATTCTGGTTCTTGTGTCAGTGTCACTGGTTCTTTCCGGTTTAATTCAACCTTCTGGAATCTTTATTGTTTCAGCATTTATTACACTTGCTTTTGCTGTAAGGAGTTCCAAAACACTCAGGGGCTATTCATATACCCTGTGGATCTTTGCTGCTGTTACCGCTTCCATGTTTTACCCTCAGTACTTTATCTCAATTGGTGGTTTCCAGCTTAAAACCCTTATAGTACCTCTTCTGCAGATAATTATGTTCGGAATGGGCTCGCAGATGAGCGCAAAAGATTTTGCGGGAATAATTAAGATGCCAAAAGGGGTTATCATTGGCATCTTCCTCCAGTTTACGATTATGCCTCTGGTAGGATTTGCCATAGCAAATATCTTTAATTTCCCGGCAGAAATAGCTGCAGGCATAATACTTATCGGCTGCGTTCCAAGCGGTCTCGCCTCGAATGTCATGTCATTCCTGGCTCGCGCTAACCTTGCACTGGCAGTAACACTCAGTTCGGTTACAACAATTCTCTCACCGCTGTTGACACCCTTTCTGATGAAAACACTCGCCGGTCAGTTTATTGAAGTCAATTTCTGGAGCATGATGCTCGATATCCTCAATATGATTATCCTTCCAATTGTGGCTGGCTTTACATTCAACCTCGTGGCAAAAAGAAATGAATCAAGGAAATCGTCTTTAATTCAGATAATTATATTTATTGCTGTGATTCTGCTCACAACTCTCGTATATACAAAATCAACCCATACGGGCTTTTCTGAATTTGCGGTAAAGTTCCTGAAGTCGGCCGGCTGGTTTATGCTTCTTCCGGCTGCAGGTGCTGCAATCCTTTCAAAATATCTCAGAGGCGACGGCAAAATAATGGAACAGATACTCTCATTTTTTTCAATGGCAGGTATTGCAGTGATTATCACCATAATAACTGCTTCGGGAAGAGAGAGCCTCATACATGTAGGCCTGCTGTTGATTCTTTCAAGTCTTTTACATAACCTTACAGGCTATTCTCTCGGCTACTTTTTTGCATGGCTCACACGAATGCCGGAGAGTGACCGCCGTACTGTAGCTTTTGAAGTAGGAATGCAGAACGGCGGACTGGCATCGGGGCTGGCACTTCAGATGGGAAAACTGGCGACGGTAGGGCTGGCCCCCGCTATATTCGGGCCGCTGATGAATATAACAGGCTCAATCCTTGCCAACTGGTGGAGAGGAAAACCTGTCAGGAACGCAGATGAGGTCACTGTAGAACCGAAAAAAGAAAAATAAGAAAAACCTGATCCTGTTTTACTTTTTAATTCTTCCCATTACCTCAAGGCACATTCTTCTATTGTGATATGGACATATCCAGTGTCCGGCTTTGTCGCCTCTACCTGTGCCTTCGGGAGTAACGTTGCTGAACCAGCCTCCGTTTGTTCTGTCAACAAAATACCTGTTGATGTAATTCCATGCATTGATGGCAGTATTGAGATATTTTTCATTCCCGGTGAGTTCGTAGGCATTTAAATAGCCCACAACTGCCTCTGCCTGTTCCCACCAGCTTCTTATAATTCTAACTTCACCTGTTTCGTTGTTTTTTTCAGTAAGCATTGCTCCTTCAGGCGTAATCCCTTCCATGGCTGCATCAGCAATTTTGATGCTTGTTGCCCTGACCTTTTCAAGAAGTTTCCTGTCGTTGAGAAGTTGTGCGGTCTCATATAGCAGCCATGACAACTCTATGTCATGTCCGTATGAATCAATCTTCGACGTGGCGTTCCAGCTTCTGTCGAAGAAACATATGAGATGGCCGGTTTTTTTGTCTATAATTTTTTCAAGGAAGATTTCAACCATGCTTCTTACTTTTTCCTTCAGGCGTTTCACGGGATGTATCCTGTAAAGATTTGCATATGCTTCCATTATGTGAAGTGAAGTATTCATTGTTTTTTCGTCGGCTGGCGTTCTTTCTCCGGTCATTCTGTCGCGCAAACGGGACCAGTCGCGGCTGAAGGCTTCGAAATAACCGCCTGCCACAGTATCGAAGGCATGTTCTTCAAGGAGATTAAAAATTTCCAATGCAACTGTCAAAGCCTGTTTATCACCGGTTGCACGAGCATATTCTGAAAGTCCGTATATAAAAAATGCCTGTGTATAAGTATGTTTTCGTGTGTCGAGAGGCTCACCTTCGGCATTGAGGCTGTAATATGCACCGCCGTATTCTCTGTCGATAAAGTGATCCAGAATGTAATCTTTTGCACGGGTTGCCAGCCGGAGGTATTCGGGGTTTTTGGTCATTCTGTAAGCTGAAGAGTATGTCCAGAGTATACGGGCATTCAGAATTCCTCCTTTTGGTGCACCGTAAATTATTGTGTTGCTGCCGTCTACCCGTCCATAGAAACCATCGTTAACCTCATCGGGCATCACCTTCGACCACCACGATAGGATGTTATTGATAAGTTCTTCTTCGCAAGCTTTCTTGAGCAATGAAAGTTTTTGCTCCTGAGGAAGTAAATAGTTAATCTGGGAAAAGCCTGAAACAGACTCAATAAATATCAGTGCTGTTATAACTAAACATTTAGTTTTCATTTTTATTTTGTTTAACCACGGAAGACAAAACGAAGTAGCATCTAACTCCAGAGCCGGTCGTGTGAGCGTTTCTGGTCCCATTCAGGGGTGGGATTGAACCATCCGTATTCCTTGCCGAGGCGCTTTTTGCATTCCTCTTCGTTCAGTTCAATCCCGAGCCCTGGTGCATCGAGCGGGACATTGGCAAAGCCTTTTTCAATCATAGGTTTTGAGCCGGTCATTCTGACGAGATTCTCCCACCACGGTGTGTCTATACTATGGTGTTCAAGAGCCAGAAAGTTTTGTGTTGCTGCAGCACAATGGACATTTGCCATAAAACATACTGGCGACCCTGCCATATGGAGTGCCATGGCAATATTGTTCTCTTCGGCATAATCTCCAATCTTCTTGGTTTCGAGTATTCCTCCTGCTGTAGCCAGATCGGGATGGATTATATCAACGGCACGGGCATCAATAAGAGGTTTGAAACCACCATTAAGCATATAGATGTCTTCGCCTGTCAATACAGGGGTTTCGAGGGCTTGCGACAACACCTTGTTGTTCTCGATATCGAACCATGGCACCATGTCTTCGAGCCATGCAAGGCGGAATTTTTCCATTGCCCTGCCGAAACGGATGGCATTGTTAACGTCGAAATGGCCAAAGTGGTCGGCGCAAAGGGGAACTTCCCAGCCGACTGCATCCCTTACCATTGCAACATATTCCTGCAAATCGGCCAGACCCTGGTCGGTTATCTGAACCTGTGTAAAGGAATGCAGTGTATTGCCATAACCCATATAATCGCGAAGGTCGTACTGTGCCATCGGTGCCCAGTATTTGCTGTTGATGATATTTCCTTCTTTCTTTGCCACAAGATGTATCCCGAGGTCCATTTTTAGCCAGGTGAAGCCCTGCACTTCCATTCTCAGCCTTACTTTTTCAGCAAACTCTTTCGGATCCTGAACGCCTGGAGTATCTGCATAAAGGCGTATTTTATCCCGGTACCTGCCTCCAAGCAATTGCCATACCGGAACATTATATGCTTTACCTGTAAGATCCCATAAAGCCATTTCCACAGCACTTACGCCGCCACCCTGTCGCCCGTGATAGCCGAACTGGCGTATCATTTTGAAAATCATTTCGACATTACACGGATTAAGCCCCAGGATGCGGCTCTTAAGAAAGAGTGCATAACGGGCATCGGCTCCATCGCGTACCTCACCAAGGCCATAGATATCCTGATTGGTGTATATTTTGATGATATGATGGTTGGCGACAGTTGCAACCCTCATGTCAGTTATTTTCAGATCTGAAGGATAAGAAGCCCTGTTGACTTTTGATGTTGCCTGTGCTACAGCGTCTTCAACCGGCAAGGTTACGAACCCGCCCAGAGTGATGCCTCCCAGAACCGACTTCCTGATAAAATCACGCCGGCCTGAATTACCGGAGCCAAAACATGAATCTCCGGTATTACTGTCAATTTCAGGATGCATGGAGTGAGGAAGGCATTTTTTGATCTTTTTGTGCAATGATTTCATGGTGCTTTATTTTTTATGTTAGTTACAGGCAAAAAACAATTTATCGTAAAAAGACCTGTCACATGCATCTTATTAATTATTTCAGATAACCTTGTGACAATATTTTTTATTCCTGCATGTTTCAGTTTCTGTCACCTCCTTAATACTTAACGTTTCCCACTGAACCCTTGAACCCTGAACCCTGAACCCTTAAACCCTGAACCCTGAACCTTGAACCCTGAACCTTGAACCCTGAACCTTGAACCCTGAACCCTGAACCCTGAAC
>JBASIK010000212.1:0-5129 GCA_049654745.1 Bacteroidales bacterium | reverse complement strand
CTCCAGAGGAGTGTGATAAAGTGATGGCTGCAATCCGTTCGGAACCATCAGGTGAAAAAGCTGAAATAATAGGAATAATAACCGGAAATAAAAACAAAATGGTAATCGCAAAAACTATAACAGGAGGAACACGCATACTCGATATGCATTCAGGTATCCAACTTCCGAGGATATGTTAGAGGAATAAGTTATGCATGAACTGGGAATAGCAGAAAACCTTGTTTCGATTGTGCTTGAAGTTGCAGGCAACGAGAAACTTTCGAAAGTCACGAAGGTTAATATAAGCATTGGAGAGATGTCGCAGGTTGTGCCCGACCTGCTGGAAACAGCTTTTCAGGTAACTGTGGCTGGCACCATCGCCGAAAATGCAAAACTTGAAATGGAAATCGTTCCTGTGAAGCTGAAATGTCTGGATTGTAATGCAGAGTTTGAAATAAAAGAAAATATCTTTGCTTGTGAAAAGTGTGGCTCCCAGCAGGTTGAAATAATTTCAGGTACAGAAATGTTTGTAAAAAGTATAGAAGGAGAGTGAGTATGGAAATAAAGGTAATGAAAAATATCCTCGACCGTAATCAGAATAAGGCAAATGAGGTAAGAAGGATAATGAAGGAAAAGAACGTCACCATGATAAACCTTATCAGTTCGCCCGGTGCCGGTAAAACAACCCTCCTCGAAAGAATATGTGAAGAGTTGTCAGAGCAGTTTCGTATTGGAGTTATTGAGGGAGATGTCACCACCGACCGTGATGCACAGAGGCTGAAGAGGTTCGAAATTCCAATTGTTGTAATTAATACCGAAGGCGGTTGCCACCTCGATTCCCACAGTATTTATAAAGTTCTCGATTGTTTCGACCTTGATAATCTTGATGTTCTGTTTGTGGAAAATGTCGGAAATCTTGTATGCCCGACTGCTTTCGACCTGGGCGAATCGTTCAGGCTTGCAGTGGTAAGTGTTCCAGAAGGCGATGACAAACCAGCAAAATACCCTATGCTTTTCAGACAGGCAAAAGTAGTGGTTCTAAATAAGACAGACCTGTTACACCATACAAATTTCAGTTTTAAAAACTTCACTGAAGACCTCAGAAAAATAAACCCTTCAGTTCCTCTATTCAAAATATCATGCACCAGAGGAGATGGACTTGAAGAATTTGTGAGCTGGCTAAGAAAATATTTAAAATCATAATCCCGTACCCTAATAGTGTTTACTATTTAACCTGTCAATCTGCCAACTCGTTAACTTTTGTTAATTTTTTCACAATTCATAAAAATCATGACAATTGTAAGTTTTTTTTAAAAAACAGATGTGTTACTTTTGCCCCTTCTTAGAAATTAATAAGAAACTAAAAGGATAAACAAAAAATTTTCAATAATGTATAATGTCGGAAATCTTGTAAAGGAACTCGCAGAGAAACATGGAAGGCGCAGAGACAGCCTGATTCCTATTCTGCAGGGTATTGTGGAAAGACACAATTACCTTACGGATGAAGCCATGGTTGAGGTGGCAAAAGAACTTGATATATCTGCCGCCGAAGTTTACGGTACAGCATCTTTTTACTCTTTCCTCGATACTGAGCCAAGAGGAAAATATGTAATAAGGATTTGTAAGACAATAACATGCATGATGAAGGGGAAGAATGACATACTTCAGACACTTGAAGACATGCTGAAGATTAAGGTAGGAGAGACCACTCCTGACAAAATGTTCACCCTTCTCGAGACCAACTGCATAGGCTGGTGTCATAAGGCTCCGGCAATGCTCATAAATGAGATACCTTATACCGAACTCACACCTGAAAAGGTTGTTGAGATTTTGAAAAGCTATATGAAAAAATAATTTAACAATCTGAATTATGGCAGAAAAAGGTTTAAATAAAGTTGACCTGATATTTGAGCAGGTTAATCCCAGGGACGTGCTCAAAAAAGCATATGAAATGACCGGTGAAGAGATTATTAAGGAGATTCTTGAATCTGGTCTGAAGGGAAGGGGAGGAGCAGGTTTCCCGACCGGTTTGAAGTGGAAATATACGGCGGCTGAAAAAGACCCTGAAAAATATGTGGTTTGTAATGCCGATGAAGGTGAACCCGGAACCTTTAAGGACAGGGAGATACTCGACAGAGTAGCTTACAAAGTTTATTGCGGAATGGCTATTGCCGGTCTTGCAATAGGTGCAAAGCAGGGATATGTTTATCTGAGGGGTGAATATAAATTCCTTCTACCGAAACTCCTGAAGGAACTCGAGTCATTCCACAAATTGCTAGCAGAATTAGGCTATGACTTTAAAATAACTTACCGGCTTGGAAGCGGGGCATATATATGCGGTGAGGAGAGTGCACTGTTCGAATCAATACAGGGTGAAAGAGGTGAACCGAGAAACAAACCACCATACCCGACAGTTTCGGGTCTCTTCTATAAACCCACTGTCATAAATAATGTCGAAACGCTCGTGACAGCAATGATGATAATTCATCACGGTGCTGAAGCATATAAAAAACTCGGAACCAGGGATTCAAGAGGTTCGAAAGTATTTTCTGTTTCGGGCGACACTCCAATACCGGGTATCTACGAGCTTGAACTCGGAATGACTGTTCAGCAGTTTGTAAATGAATTCGGTGATGGCGATACAAAAGCTGTACAGGTTGGAGGTGCATCGGGTTTTTGTGTGCCAAGGAAGAGATTTGTCGACACTATTATCGGATTTGAAGGTGTACCTACAGGTGGCTCGATGAAACTTTTCAACAGCTCACGCTCAATGTACAATGTATTGCATAATTATCTGGAATTCTTTACTGAAGAGTCATGTGGCCAGTGTACTCCCTGTCGCGTCGGATGCCAGCAGCTTCTGAAGGGTATTGAGAAAGTGAAGAAAGGGGAAGTCAAATCATCCTATCTTAATGAACTGATGAAACTTGCCGATACCATGAAACTGGCTTCGAAATGCGGACTCGGACAGTCTGTCGGCAATGCATTCAAAACTATCGTTGAAAACTTCAGGGAAGAAATTATTTACTAATCTGTTAAACTGAGAGATTATGGTTAACCTTACAATAAACGGACAGAAAGTATCTGTTGAACCCGGAACGACAGTTCTGGCTGCTGCGAAGAAATTAAATATTAATATACCGACTCTTTGCAACCATCCCGACCTTTGTGTTGCAGGTAACTGCAGAGTCTGTGTGGTTGAGCAGGAAGGAGCAAGAACACTTATTGCTTCATGCGCTACCCCTGTTTCAGAAGGGATGAAGATTCAGACCAACAGCCTCAAGGTGAGGAATGCACGCAAGCATATTGTAGAGCTTCTGCTGTCGGAACACAGGAGTGATTGTACAAAGTGCTATAAGAACCAGAAATGTGAGCTTCAGGCACTTGCCAATGAATTTGCATTCGGTGAATCAATATTCCTCGATCTTGTGGAGGATCATCCTTATACTATCGACAGGTCGTCGCCTTCGTTCATTAAGGATGACAGCAAGTGCATCCGCTGCCAGCGCTGTGTGAGAACATGCTCTGAACTGCAGTATATTTCTGCTGTTGCAGTGGCAAACAAAGGGAAACATCAGAAAATATCTTCATTCCACGACAAGCCGATGAGCCATGTAGTATGTACTAATTGTGGCCAGTGTGTAAACCGTTGTCCCACCGGCGCTCTCGTCGAAAAGACATATATTGATTATGTGTGGGATGCAATATACGATCCGGAAAAGCATGTTGTTGTGCAGACGGCTCCGGCGGTTAGAGTGGCTCTTGGCGAAGACCTTGGCTATGACCCGGGTGAAAGAGTTACTGGGAAACTGGTTACAGCACTGCGCCAGCTCGGGTTCGACTCGGTACTCGATACCGATTTTACGGCCGACCTTACAATTATGGAAGAGGGGACCGAACTGCTTACAAGGCTCAAAAAGATACTAGTTGAAGGCGACAAAAAGACAAAGCTTCCAATGTTTACCTCCTGTTCACCTGGATGGATAAAGTTCATCGAGCATAAATATCCCGAGTTCCTGCCAAACCTTTCAACATGCAAGTCGCCGCAGCAGATGTTTGGTGCTCTGGCAAAGACATACTATGCACAGAAGAGGAAACTCGACCCGGCAAAGGTTGTATCAGTGTCGATAATGCCGTGCACAGCCAAGAAATATGAAGCTGACAGGCCTGAGATGAGAGCAAGCGGCTACAAAGATGTGGATTATGTTCTTACAACCCGCGAGCTGGCTATCATGATCAAGCAGGCAGGTATTGATTTCAGGGCACTCGAGCCGTCTCATTATGATTCAATAATGGGTGAGTCAACTGGTGCTGCCGTTATATTCGGTGCTACCGGTGGTGTAATGGAAGCTGCTCTGCGAACTGCATACGAAATAGTAACCGGACATGAGGTACCATTTAAGAATCTTAATATCACACCGGTAAGAGGACTTGAAGGTGTGAAGGAAGCTTCAATAAAGATTGAAGGCTGCCTGAATGAATGGAAGTTTCTCGAAGGTGTTGAACTGAGGGTTGCTGTGGCACACGGGTTGGCCAATGCCAACAGGTTAATGAGAAGGTTGCGTAAGGGAGAAGCTAATTATCATTTCATAGAGATAATGGCATGTCCGGGCGGCTGCATTGGTGGAGGAGGACAACCGATACCGACAAACGCAGAGATAAGGAAGAAACGTGTTGCAGCAATATATGAAGAGGATGAACATATGATTTTCAGAAAGTCGCATGAGAATCCTGAAATCATAGGAGTATATAAAGAGTTCCTTGGCAAACCTAACAGCCACAAGGCACACGAGCTGCTGCATACGCATTATACGGAGAGGGAGAGCTACTGAAATACCTTATCACCTTTATCCCCCTCTCCATAAGGGGAGGGGGATAAATTATTTTATTCTCTCTGCCACCCACGCAATATTCTCTCCTAAAGTTCTCATTGTACGGATTCCTTCCTCGTCGTTAAGTACTTCACCTTTGTCCCTGCCTACTCCAATGTTCCAGTAAGATGAACCCGCTATGATCATTTCGTTTATTAAAAAGAAATGGTTAATACTGTCGAAGGCATGGATAGCGCCAGCACGCCTCACGGATATTACGGCTGCACCTATTTTCCGTTTCAGAGGCGAGCCCGTTCCCCTCAGTGCATACCCTGCGAC
>JBASIK010000211.1:0-37170 GCA_049654745.1 Bacteroidales bacterium | reverse complement strand
CCTTCATTTCAACAGTGCCAAAAATGGAAGCTAACCTTGCCTGAGGGTCAAGTTCAGTAAATGCATTTGCAAAAAGTGTGAGAAAATCTCCCTGTGTCTGCAATTGACGCTGACGTGCTCTGGCAAGAGCTTCATTAAAGGTTTTATCTGGGTTGTAATTTGATAGTGCTCTTAAAATATCTTCAACTGATACCTCAAGTATCACATTCATGCCACCTTTAAGATCAAGTCCGAGATTCAGCTCTTTCTTCAGGCATTCCTTGAAGGTGTACCCCAGAAAACTCCACTGGTCTTTCGACAGGGTCGACATCGAATCGATATATGCCACTTCCTTTACCAGATCTCCTTTTGCATATTTTCTGGCATCACTTTTAACCTTGTATGTAGCGGCTGTAAACGACAGCTGGTAGAGCGAAACTATAGCAAGCGTAACTGCCAGAACTATAATCAGACCTTTATTCTGCATCTGTCAATTTTTTATGTTATTCTATAATATTAATTCAATCAAATAATGAGCCGCAAATTTAAACAAAAGATTTTCAAAAATGAAACAATTAAAAAATAAGAAAGGCTGCCTCTCAATGCAGCCTTTCAACAAGTTCATTACACAATTCTTTAAAGCAGTAGTTTTTCGAAATCCACTTCAATAGGTTTTCTGTTTATAAAATCGTATAGCGTCAGAGCTCTGATGTTGTAGAAATAAGTCCAGTATTGTTGTAATGCCTGAATATATGCTCTGCGGTTTGTATCCTTTCTGGTGTCGGCATCGTTCAAATCAAGAACAGATATTTTTCCGATAAGGAATCTCGCCTTGGTCACTTCATACCTCCTCATTGCGACTGTATCGGATTTGGCAGCGATTGCAACCTGTTCGGCCTGAAGATTAAACTGGGCTACATCAAGAAAGAGGTTCTGCTGGAAATTCGACATTGCCTGTTTCTCCTGAACTTCAGCAAGCTCAAGGCTCGAAAGTGCCATCTTGTACCTCCCCTTTGCCTGGCCCCAGTCGAGTATCGGTATAGTAAGCCCTATCCTAACTCTCTGTGACTGACTAAGATTCTGATATGCCTGCAGAAAATCAGTATTCTGCTGTTTGAAACCTATTGATGCTATCATTGTAGCTGTCAATCCCCGGTTAGTCTTTGCCTGCGCAAGATTGCTCTGGGCATTCAATGTATTGATTCTTTGATTAATTATATCTGGGTTATTTTTCAGTGCCAGTTCAAGAACTTCCTGGGTATCGACCTGCAGATTAGGAATTTCGGATGGAATTATAAGTTCAATTTCAACATTTTCATTATAACCTAGAAATGAAGCCAGACGAATTTGCCTGTCGCGAAGGTTCATTTCTGCCTGTTTCCTTGCCGTTTCGGCATTAAGGAATGAGAGCTGCATCTGAAGAAGATCGTCTTCAGCGATGGTCCCGAGCTGATATCTTCCCTGGGCAATACGATAAAGAGTATCAGCGTTTGAATAGTTCATTTCAGCTATCTGCTTGTTAATCTGGGCAAGTGCAAGCATAAAGAAGTTCTGCACTGCACTCATGTGAACCTCCTCGATAGAGTTCAGATATTCCTTTTTTGCCATTTCATACCGGAGTGGTTCAATTTTTGCCTGCCATTTGAGTGTATTGTAACGCCTTATCGGCTGGTTTATATTAATGGAAACAGGATTTGTGATGTAATTAACAGGTAAATTTTTCTCAATGTCTTTATACAAGGTAAGGTCTGAATTTAACGAAATCACAGTACCAAGTGGACCAATAGCCTGTGACAGAGACAGAGATCCTGTGCTGCTGACAGTATTGGTGGCATAATATTTCCATGCTGTATCTCTTGAATCCCACACTCTTTCAAGCCCGTTGAAAAAATCTGGAACTGTACCTGTTAACGTCAGTGAAGGCAGGTACTGTGCTTTAAACGACCTGTACTGCCAGTAGCTTGCACGGAATCTGTGTTTTGCAATAAGAGCTGAAGGCGATTGATCCTCGGCAACTTTAATAACTTCATCGAGTGTCATAACCTTTTTTACGGCCTGTGCTTCTGTTCTGACTGTGAAAGAAGCAAATAAAAATCCCGTAAATAAAAAAACTAAAATCCTGTTCATATGTCTTGAATGTTTATTCGTATCTGAGTGATTCAATGGGGTCTTTTTCTGAAGCTCTCTTTGCTGGTGAGTAACCGAAAATCACACCTACCGCAACAGATACCCCGAAAGCTATAAAAACTGAGAAGAATGATACTATTGTCATAATACCAGCAAGTTTCTCGATAATCTTTGCCATTATCACTCCGAGAAAGATTCCTATAAAACCACCTGATATGCTAATAAGGACTGCCTCTGAAAGAAACTGCACTACAATATCCATTTTTTTGGCTCCTATTGCCATACGTGTTCCAATTTCCTTAATGCGTTCCATTACTGAGGCAAACATAATATTCATTATTCCGATTCCGCCAACAATAAGTGAAATACTGGCTATTGCACCGAGCACTATATTAAATATATCCTTTGTTCTCTGCTGCTGCTTGAGAAGCAGTTCCGGAACTGTTATTTCAAAATCTTTGACGTTAGAATGCCTTCTTAGAAGCATCCGGCTTAAAACTTCAGTTGTTGTATTTAGCTGCTCTGTTTCATTAACCTGAACAACAATTCTGTCGAGCTGGTTATAATTTGTTTCCTGTTGCACATTGGCATCTGAAGAACTGACTATCACCCTTGCCATAAATCCCATTCCGCCTCCCATGATATTCAAGGCTGTGGTTGAAGCTTCTGATGCAAGTTTTGTATTTACAAGAGCCCTGTTCTGGAACCGCATCAGCATCGTCTGAATGGGTATATAAATATTGTCATTATAAACATTTACACCTTTTTCTTCAAATCCTGTAAGGGAAACATTTGTTTTCTGCAATACTCCAATAACTTTAAGCCAGATACCGTTGAATTTAATATACTGTCCTATCGGGTCAATTTTGCTGAAAAACTTAGACCGGATGTTGGCTCCTATAATACATACCTGTACTCCGTTTTCATTCTGATAGTCGTTGAATACCGTACCGGCAACCAGCGGCAGGTTGTAAAGATAAAAGTAATCGTTCGATACCCCCACTAGTTTGGCTGTGTGTTTAACGCCATTAAAGATTGCCGTAGAGTTAAATGAGATTTCTGGACTGATCCTCTTAACTGACGGAATATGTGTTCGTATTGCCTCAACGTCGAGCATTGTAAGTCCCCGTGAAAATTTTCTCTGCTGTTTCTCGCCTTCTTCGGAGGTTGATGTCTTTTCCTGTATTACAGGATTTATAAGAATATTGTTTACACCAACCATTTTCATCTGTTCGAGGATTTCCTGTTTTGCCCCGCGGCCAATGGCAAGCATTGCTATAACTGCTGCCACACCGAAAATAATTCCGAGTGCTGTGAGAATCGATTTAAGTTTGTTTGAGACAATCGATTCCATAGCAATCTGAATATCATGAAAATATCTTAATATAAATCTGAACATCTTTTAATGTTTTTAACGATTAATTTCAGGAAAATGACAGAGGCGGGATTAATTATTGTCCACCGCTCTGTGGGTTCATTCTTCTGCGTGCGGTAGTATCTCTTACAGCACCTTCGCCGCTCTCTCTTGAGCTTCTCATTTCCTGCATCCTGCGTCTCATGGCTGCAGTATCACGCACTCCACCGGGGAATCCGGTTCCTGCACCCTGGAATTCTCCAGGCGTAAAGCCCTGGAATTGACCTCTTGCACCGCCTGATCTGAATCCCATTCCAGTCCTTCTTTCAGCAGCCCTGGCTGCCTCTTCCCTCAAACGTCTCTCCTCTTCTTCCTTCTGTCTCTGGCGTTCCCTGATGATTGGTATCAAATCCTCTCCTGCAAGAGTAAATTTCTCCGGTTTCTCCGGCGTACTCAGGTAGAGTTCAGTTCCTGGCTCAATACCCTGCTCAACCACAACATCATTCTCATTCGATTCACCAAGCAGAACAATCTGTTTCTTTCCCGACTTTGTATAAACAAAAGGTATGCTGTCGGCACCGGTTTGGACACATTCCAGCGGTATATATACAACATCATTCAGAGTCTTGGTAATAATCTTGTTACCTGTTGTCATTGCAGGACGAAGTATAGGATCAGTCACATCAAGTTTTATAATCACCTCAAACACCTTGGCATCAGCGTTCGGAAGCTGCTCACCAATATTTGCAACACTTGTGACCACGCCTGTATACCTCTTGTCAGGAAATGCATCTACAGTAATTTCTACCCTCTGCCCGGCTTTTACCTTGCTGACATCAATCTCGTTAACGTATGTTTTCGATATCATCGACGACATATCAGGAAGTGTTGCAATTATATTGTCGAATGGACTAATTGAGGAGCCTGTTTTTCTCTTGGAACCGGTTCTATCCCTGTAGTAAATAACCATACCATCGGCCGGCGCTCTGACAATAAATTTTGAAAGCAGATCCTGAAGGTCGGCCACCTTCTGCCGCTGCTCATTAAGCAAACGCCTTGTATTTAGAATATTGGCTTTTGTCTGTTCAACTCTGAGGGCATAGCTCCTCTTTGCCTGTTCGAGTGCACGTTCAGCCTTGTCAAGATTGATCTCTGCCTGACGGATGGTGGCAGGAGGCTCGTATTTCGACTGTTCAAGTGTTATACGGGCCTCTTCAACATTATATGTCAGGTTCTTGATATTATCCCTTAAATTTGTAAGTGTCACTGCAGTATCAAGAATAGCAGTCTCAAGATTTGTCTCATATGTTGCAAGCCTCTCAAGTTCATCCTTTAAAGTATTATCAAAAGATGTCCTGTCAAGTGTTGCAACATAATCTCCTTCCTTAACAATAGTGCCTTCAGGAACAAGATCCTGTATCCTGATTTCCATACCCCTTATATTACGGAGCTGAGCAATTTCAGGGCCCCTGATGAAAACTGAGTTTTCCGCCTGAAGTTCTCCTGTAGTATATACAATTATATCAAACTGGCCCTTCTTTGCCTCTGCAAATAAAACACTGAGATCACTTTTATGGGATAACCTGCTGATAACTACCACTGCGATAATTATCACCGCCACAACAATTCCAGAAATAATTAATGTTTTTTTCATTGTGAAATATCTGTTTTTATTTGTTTTAAATTTATTGTATTGTCATATTTTTCAGCCACAAAAGTATTAATAAAAGTAAGGTAATATTATTCATTAACAATAATTAACAACAATAACCTTTTTTGTTTCATATTATAAGACACATAAACAAGTGCTTTTATTCCTGGCCTGAATAAACAAAATTTCATTATTTAAACATTTTTAACAATACGAGCCATTTTTTCGGCAAGTTCTGCTGCTTTTCCAGGGCTTTTTGCTTCTGCATAAACCCTGATAATAGGCTCTGTATTTGACGTTCTTGCATGAACCCACCCTTCATTCGATTCCACAAGAATGCCATCACGCTCATCGGTTGATGAACCTGGAAATGTTTCTTTAATTACCTTTTTGATTTTCTCAATTTTAAAATCTTTTTCACGAGCAATCTTTGTTTTAACAAGAAAATAATCTGGATATCTTTTTCTCAGTTCCGAACATGTAGTTTTTTGTGATGCAAGATGTGTAAGAAACAACGCTATACCTACAAGGGCATCTCGCCCGTAGTGAAGTTCAGGATATATTACCCCTCCGTTACCTTCACCTCCTATCACAGCTTCCCTTTCTTTCATTTCCTCTATAACATTAACCTCACCCACAGCTGAAGTAAAGTGTTTCCCACCATATTTTACGGTTACATCTCTCAGTGCCCTTGTTGATGACATATTTGAAACGGTATTTCCCGGAGTATGTGAAAGAACATAATCAGCCACGGCCACAAGAGTATATTCCTCGCCAAACATCTCACCATTCTCACATACTATTGCAAGGCGGTCAACATCCGGATCGACTGCAATACCCACATCAGCACCTGTAGTCTTAACTTTCTCCGAAAGCTGAATAAGATTTTCCGGCAATGGCTCAGGGTTATGTGAAAATTTTCCATCAGGGACCTCATTGATGAGAATATATTCCCTCACACCCAATTTCTTGAGTAATCCGGGAATAATCATACTGCCTACAGAATTTATACAATCAACCACGACTTTGAAACCTGCCGATGCAATCAATTTACTATTAACCAGTTTCAGATTCATTATTAAATCTGTATGTCGTTCTGCCCATGTTTCATCCCTGGTTATCCTGCCTGCGCTTTTGCTATCAGCAAAAACAAAATCATTCTTTTGAGATATATTAATTACCTCTTTACCATCACTTTCGGAAAGGAATTCGCCTCTTCGGTTCAGCAATTTAAGTGCATTCCACTGTTCTGGATTATGACTGGCCGTAATTATTATACCTCCATCAGCTCCGGTTCCCTGAACAGCAATTTCAACGGTGGGCGTTGAAGCCAGACCGATATCAATAATGTCTATACCCATTGCTTGAAGCGTGGCGTTTACTATGTCGGCAATCATTTTTCCCGATTGCCTTGCATCACGACCCGTTACAATTTTAACCTTTTCTTTTCCTGAATCCTTCCTGATCCATTGTCCGAATGCAGCTGTAAACATTACAATA
Source organism: Bacteroidales bacterium (assembly GCA_049654745.1). Lineage (GTDB taxonomy): Bacteria > Bacteroidota > Bacteroidia > Bacteroidales > VadinHA17 > LD21. Next base: position 30,559 of record JBASIK010000211.1, on the reverse strand, counting down.
TCAACCGGCGTCAGATTCTCCCCCTGCCTGCCGCCAATCGTCCCACGAATTCCTGAAATTGATTTTATAAGCGTCATTTTCAAAAACAGTTTTGCAATTGTAAAAATGCAAAAATAAAGTAATTAGTATTATCTCGCTAATTAATTGTAAATTTGCACCCTGATTTATAAAAAATGCCACAAAAAAACATAAAAGAAAAGAGATCCGGATCAAGAAAAGGAATTGTTTCAAAAGGGAAAGAATCTGAAGAACTGATACGCTTGAACAGGTTTATTGCTGCCAGCGGCTTATGTTCAAGGCGCGAAGCAGATGAACTCATATTAAATGGATTGATTACAGTAAACGGAAAACAGATAAAAGAACCTGGCTACAGGGTAAGAAGGGATGATGACGTCAGATATAAGAACAAAAGGCTTACACCAGAAAAAAAGGTGTATATTCTTATGAACAAACCAAAAGGTTATGTTACAACAACATCCGATCCAGGTGGAGCACCAACTGTTATGGACCTGTTAGGTGATAAAATCGAAGCCAGAGTTTACCCTGTTGGAAGACTTGATAAAAATACAACAGGAGTGCTTCTGTTGACTAACGACGGAGAACTGGCAGCGAGACTAACCCATCCACGTTTTGAAAAAAAGAAAGTCTATCATGTAGTTCTCGACAGGGATGTTGCCAAAAGTGACCTTGAAAAACTTGTTAAAGGAGTGGATATTGGAGATGAAACAGTTTATGCCGACGCAGCCGCGTATCCTTCACCAGATGATAAAAGCCATGTAGGAATAGAAATCCATTCAGGCCAGAACCGGGTCATAAAAAGAATGTTCGAAAAACTTGGATATAAGGTTAAAAACCTCGACAGAGTCTATTTTGCCGGCCTTACAAAGAAAAACCTGCCACGTGGAAAATGGAGGTTTCTCACTGAAAAAGAAATAAATATGCTTAAAAGAGGTATCTTTTAAAAAATTTAAAAATGCATAAATCAGGATTTGTAAATATTCTGGGTAATCCGAATGTCGGTAAATCAACCCTCATGAATGCAATGGTGGGGCAAAAACTTTCTATTGTCTCTCCAAAGGTACAGACAACACGCCACCGCATAATGGGTATCCTCAACGGGGAAGATTATCAGATTGTTTACTCCGACACTCCGGGTATAATTAAACCTGGTTATAAACTTCACGAACAGATGATGAAATACATAACCGGAGCACTCACCGATGCAGATATTATACTTTATATTACGGATGTCCAGGAAAAAGTTGATCCTGAAGGAGAAATAATCCAGAAAATCAAAAAGATAAAGGTCCCTGTCATCATTGTGATAAACAAGATTGACCTTACCACACAACCTGCGCTCGAAACACTGACCTCTACATGGAAAGAATGGTTTCCAGGCTCTGATGTGATTCCCGTTTCAGCAATATATGGCTTCAATCTCGACCAGCTTCTCAAGACAATACTTAATCTTCTGCCTGAGGGCCCTCCGTATTTCCCAAAAGACCAGATTACTGATAAAATGGAAAGGTTTTTTGCGGCAGAAATAATCAGAGAAAAAATATTTTTAAATTACCGCCAGGAGATACCTTATTCAGTTGAAGTTGAAATAGAGAGTTTTACCGACCTGGAAAACCTGAGCAAAATAAGAGCTGTAATACATGTTGCAAGAGAAAGTCAGAAAGGAATTATCATAGGTCATCAGGGGAAAATGCTTAAAAAGATAGGAACCGAAGCAAGAAAAGAAATGGAAGAATTTTTTGGACGGAAAATATACCTTGAACTGTATGTTAAAGTGACCGAAAACTGGCGGGATAATCCTGCAATTCTAAAAAGGTTTGGTTATTAGCAATTTAAACTGTCTGACAATCATTAACTTATGAGCAGGGTAGTTGCCATAGTCGGACGACCTAACGTTGGAAAGTCAACTCTCTTCAACAGGCTGACTCAGAGCCGACAGGCAATAGTTGATGAGGAGAGTGGGGTTACCCGTGACCGTATATATGGTAAAGCTGATTGGAATGGTATTACTTTTTCGGTTATTGATACCGGCGGATATGTGGAAGGCTCTGACGATATTTTCGAAGAAGAAATAAATAAACAGGTACTGGTTGCCATTGAGGAAGCCGATGCAATTATATTTCTTACTGACGTAACAACAGGTGTTCACGACCTTGATAAATCTGTGGCATCACTTCTCCGGAAATCAGGAAAAAAAATCTTTCTTGCAGTCAATAAAGTTGACAATAATTCACTTATCAGTGCAGCTTTTGAGTTTTATGAACTCGGACTCGGAAATCCTTATCCATTGAGTTCGCTGAACGGAAGCGGCACAGGTGAACTGCTTGACGACCTTGTAAAAGTACTGCCTCCTGCTGGGGTGGAGGAAGAAACAGAATTGCCAAGGGTGGCAATCGTAGGTCGCCCCAATGTAGGTAAATCGTCACTCCTTAACTCCCTGCTTGGAGAAGAAAGAAACATAGTTACACCCCTTGCAGGAACCACAAGAGACTCTATATATACACGATACAACAAATTCAATCACGATTTTCTTCTGGTTGACACCGCAGGACTCAGAAAGAAAAGCAGAATAAAAAATGACGTTGAATTTTATTCTGTGATGAGGGCCGTTAAAGCTGTGGAAAATTCTGACGTATGCCTGCTGATGGTGGATGCAACCCGTGGTATCGAATCTCAGGATATTAGCATATTTTCATTAATTCAGCGAAACAACAAGGGGATGATAGTACTTGTAAACAAATGGGACCTTGTAAAAAAGGATTCAAATACCGCAAAATTATTTGAAGAAGAAATAAGAAAACGTACGGCCCCTTTTACCGACTATGATATTCTGTTTATCTCAGCAATCAATAAACAACGTATCCACAAGATACTTGAATGCATAGAGAAGGTCAATAATAACCGCAAAAAGAAAATACCGACATCCGAGCTTAATGAAGCAATGCAGGAAGCTTTCAGGGCTTATCCGCCTCCGGCAGTAAGAGGAACGAATATTAAAATTAAATACGTAACCCAGTTGCCTTCATATTCACCGGCTTTTGCATTTTTTTGTAACTACCCTCAATACATAAAAGAGCCTTATAAGCGTTATCTTGAAAACAGATTGAGGGAAAATTTTGATTTTACGGGTGTTCCGATAAAAATATTTTTCAGAAAAAAATAAATTGGTTTGATTTTTGAAGACATTTTTAAGACATAATCAATAATGATAAACTTAAAAAATATCTTTCCTTTTCTTGCAGCAGGTCTGATATTGTCTGCCTGTGTTAAAATCGAGCATTTGCCACCGGAACCGTCAATCAGTTTCAGAAGTTTCGAAGTTTTTGACACAACTGATATACTTGGGAACGCGATAAAGGGAGGCAGGCTTAAATTTTATTTTGAGGATGGTGACGGCGATCTTGGAATGAGCAAGCAGGGTTTTTCGGGTTATGACACCATAAATTTGTTTGTCAACCTGTTAAGGGTCAAGAATAATGAAATTATACCAGCACCGGATAATGATCCTCTGAGATCTTCTGGGTACAGAATACCTTACATGGAAAGAACAGGTCAGAATAAAATTCTAAGAGGAATAATAAAGGTTACTTTCTTTTATTTTTTCTGGTCACCGGCTGATACAATCTATTACGATTTTTATTTGAAAGACCGTGCAGGTCATTTCAGTAATACGGAAAGAACCTGTCAGATAGTATTAAATAATAACGGCATCTGCACGAGGTAAACAATATTCAGAACCTTATCCCGATAACCAGAACGTCATCAACCTGAGCGTAATCATTTTTCCAATCGAAGAAAAACTTTTCAATTACCTCCTTCTGCTTTGCCATCGGAAGACTATGGACTTCTTCAATAAGTGACTTAAACCTGGCAATTTTCATTTTTTTACCATCATGACCGCCAAACTGATCGGGGAAACCGTCGGAAAACAGATAAACGCTATCGCCTTTGCTGAGGTAATATTCAAGATCATCAAAATATTTTTCGGTTACCGATTCACCTCCCACTGAGTATTTATTGCCTTTTATATAGTAAAGTTCTCCCCCCATAATTATTATTACGGGGCGCATTGCAGATGCAAGTTTTATGTGCCGTTCAGTAATATTGATTTCACAGATCACCATATCCATCCCATCGTTTGAAACACCAACATCAACATTCTGGTTTAATGTCGAAATTATCTGTTTATCGAGCATCGTTAAAATCTGTGAAGGCTTTGTAATACCTTTCCTGACAATTATATCCTGTAAAAGAGTCGCTCCAATCATTGACATAAAAGCACCTGGAACACCATGACCTGTCGAATCAGCACAAACAAGCATAAACCTGTCATTATCAATGCGGTCGAACCAGTAAAAATCTCCACTAACAATATCTCTCGGGTAGAAAATTACAAAACTGTCAGAAAATGTCTCCTTAAGTTTGTTTACATCGGGCAAAATGCTTGACTGAATCCTTCTGGCATAATTGATACTATCAGTAATTTCCAGATTCTGCATCTCGATCATTTCCTTCTGTTTAACCACCTCACTGGTCCTCTTTTCCAGTTCATCCTCAAGGTATTTCTTTGCCTTTTCCTGAGCTTTCTCTCTCTGTCTTACAATTAGAATCACTGTACCCGCTATGGCAAAAATCATCAGCAGTATAAAATACCATGTTCTCCAGAAGGGGGTTTTTATTACAAATTCAACAGCTACAGGTGTGTGATCTGACTGCCCAGCAGTATTATACGAAATTACATTAAACTTGTATTTTCCATCGCGCAAAGAATATGTTGTTTGTCTTTCTGTTTTCAATCCCGACCATTCATTATCCCAGTTATCCATTTTTGTGCTGTAATAAACTTCTTCGGGATTTCTGAGATTTATTCCAACATATTCAATTTTTATTGTGTATTTACTGTATGGCAAAACATATTCTTTTCTCAGTGGATACTTTATGTTATTAATAGTAATTGAAATTAGATTGGTTTTCGGAACTACAGACGCAGCCCTTTCCAACCTTTTATCATAAATTACCAGTCCTTCGGTGGTTCCAAACAATATTCTCCCCATATGATCCACTGCTATTGAATTGGGATTGCAGTTGGTGCTTTTCATAAAATCGGGCGAATATTTCTTTAGCAACCCTGAATGAGGATCAAAAACTGAGAAGCCTCTTTCATGTCCAACCCAAACCTGTCCGCTACTGTCGGCAAGAATGCTGTAGCAGAAATTGGAAAAGAGTCCTTCGTAGGTTGTAAAATTATTTACTGAATCGCCGGTGAACCAGAAAATTCCATTGCCTGCCGTTGCTGCCCATATATCTCCGTGATTATCTTCAGCAAAACATAGAACTTTATTTCTTGTAATGCCCGACATTACCCTTCGTCCTATTTCCACTCCTCCGCTCAGCGTTATTCTATAGAGCCTATCACACTCAGTGGCCGGCAAAGCCTTTCCATTTTGCAGAAAAATTATCTGGTTAATACTGTTATGGGGCAGTCTGTCCTCGATATTGAATTTTCTGATTACTTTACCTGTATTTCTGTTAATAACAACAATTCCATCAAGAGTTGAAAGCCAAAGATTCTGACCCTCAGAAGCTATATGCCGGATATAATTCTGCCCTGAATTTTCAGAAATATAAACCTGTCGAATCTGTCCATTCTTGCCTATCAGATATAATCCTTTACCTCGTGTTCCAGCCCAGATAGTGGATGACTTTTCATACAGGTATGCAGATATCTCTATGTTTACTTTATTCCTTAATTCAATATATCCTTCAATTTTGCCCGTTGAAGGATCAAAATAATAAAAGCCGGTAGGTGTACCAAGGAAATATTTAGAACCTTCAAGGCTTACATTTATAATATTGTTTTTTTCCGGTAAATCACCCGGAGTGTAAATATAAAGAGCACGTGAATAAAGCATTGAAATGCCCTCACCGTATAATCCAGCCCAGATATTTCCTTCAGAATCTTCGAAAACATCTGTCACATCATTGCTTTGCAATCCATTGCTGACAGTGAATAATTCAATGTCAGCAAAATTTCTCAGGCTGGAATTATAAGAAAATTTAATAAGTCCCGAACCCATGGTAGCCATCCATATCTCTCCGTTTGAACCTCTGAAAAAGGATTTTACACTAAGCTCTTCAGACAATATCTTATTTTCCAACTTCTCTATTTCTGGGTTCCCGTTTTTAAATTCCAGAATGTAGATACCTGATCCTTCAGTACCAATTAAAAGTGTTTCAGCTCCATCGATAGGAAAAATACATTGTATTCTTGTGTATTCAATCCCTTTAATCCTGCTTACAATCTTCACTGAATCCCTGTCAAACCTGCAAAGAAGAAGATTCTCCGTTGTTCCGAGAAGCATGGCGTTTTCTGTTAGAAATGCTGCGCACGACATTATCAAACCTCTGGGAACATTATATTTTATAACCCTTTCAGGATCATTTATGCTAATTTTCACTATCGACTTATCCTGAGGTATAACAGAAATATATTCTTCATCCGACTGAACAATCTGGCTAATGCTCTGGAATCCAAGTTCCCTGAACTTGACCAGTTCGCCGTTCAAAGTATAAAACAGAGTGCCGTCACTACAACCGAACCATATCCTGCCTGTTCTGTCCCTGAAACTGCATTTAGGATATCGTGTATTGATACTGTCGGGATAAGGAACTGTATGAAAGGTTATTCCGTCGAACTTTGCAATTCCGTTTCCTGTACCAACCCACAGGAAGCCATTTTGATCCTGATTAATAGTATAAATGTAAGTATCGGGTATACTGCTTGATGCCCCGAAATTTTTAAAACTATAAATTTGCCCTTTAAGTTCCGGAATAAGAATTAAATATCCTGCAGCCAGGCATAAACCAATCCTTCGTACAATACAGGTATATAAATAACTCCTGAACATTTACTGGCTTTTATCTACTTTACGCACAACAATTTTGGGCTGATAAATAGGAACTCCTCCGATAGGGGCACTGAAGAATTTTAGATTATCCCCTCTCTGGTTTTCGAGTGATATCACAACATTGTTGTTTCTAACCAGAAATTCCTTTTTCTTGTGAAACTGAAAATCGAGTGATGAATTTACCTCTTCAGGCTCCACCCCGATTCTTGATTCCACCCAGTCGTCTTCATTTGAGATTGGCACCTGAATTCCTTTTCTCACTCTTGATACTACAACTATAGTTCCGTCATCATCCCAGTCGAAATTCTTTTGTTTAACATATATAACACCCTCATCAATAAAAGGGTAAATATGAGATATGCTTTGAGTGTTGTTCCACATTCTGAAAGTATACTCATAGGTAAAAGCATTTGCACCTTCTATCGGCACATCATTATTGGGTTCGCGTGAGAGAAAATACCTGTAAAGATTCCCATCATCACCACTTATTCCGTCAGCAATAACCTTGAAAATATATCCCCATTTCTCGCTGTAATCGCCTTCTGTAGGATTGAATGGTCCGAAAGTGTAATATTTGTTGTCATATTGTCTGTCTTCCCCGAAAATTCTGGAAGCTAATAGTGTGCCACTTTTGTAATTACCAGTCGGTTGCAGACCTCTGGAGTCTTCATTTATCTCCGGATCAACACCTTTACCTCCATAAACTGAAAATTGTGTTCTGGTATCCCATTCACCTTTGGGTTCGTCATGTTCGCCACCGGTATCGGGGTCAAAAACCCTTATATAAAACCTCCCTTTATATTCCTTGGGAATTGCAAAAAACCATGTCTGGGAGAAATCATCATCCCCCCATGAAGTTGCACCATCCTTTCCAAAAGTCACTAAAAACGAAATATTTTCATCTTCACCGGGAACAGGTTGTGCGGCTGAATTGGCCAATAAGCAAAAAAAGATGATAATTATCGTAACCAGATTGTATGTTAATTTCTTCCTGCTCATTTCGTTTTAAAAATAATGATTTTTAATCAAGGCTTCCGGAGTACCACAACATTTTTCGAAACACATGTTTCCTTTACCCTGCCGCTTCCATCCGGTGCTGAAGTAACTATTAACTGTATTGTATAATTACCTGGCCTTTGATATATCTTATCAACTTTTGTGCCTATCGCTATTGTTTCATCCCCGAAATTCCAGTAATATTGATTTATTTCCCATCCTGGAAGGTATGTGCTATCAGCATCGAAAATTACTTTTTCTCCTTCGAAACATCTGTCAGGACCAGAAATATATGCCTGCTCTATCTGTTCAACCCTCAGGTCGTATGTCTTTTCATTCAGCTCAATTTCATTTGTCAGAAGATTTACAATATCCAGCTTTACAGTATAATCTCCAGGACCTTTGAAACAATGAATGACTCTTGAGCCTTCTGCTGTTTCACCATCGCCGAAATTCCATATAAATTTAAAAGGCACGGAAAGTGTATCGTATTTTATAGCATTCTCCTCGATTAACTCATAGCAATAATTATTTACCTGAACAGGGTTGCATACGTCTTTTCTTATGATGTTTGATGCAAATCTCAAAATATCATCATCTCGCCCGATTCTTCTGGCAAAAAAGCCTTCCTGCAAATTATCAGATGCACAAAAGGCGAAATCGTCATACTGTGAGTTAATTGGTTCGGGCATAGGAATCGGATCGTCCCACTCTCCGTCAACAAGTACTGTATAATAAACATCCATCCCCCCCATATGAGAAGCTGTGCCCTTCCGGTCGGAAGAAAAGTAGAGCCTGCCTGAAGGATGAATATAAGGATAATTCTCTTTAGATGGTGAATTTACCTTGCTGCCAAGGTTCTTCGGTACACCCCACTTGCCGTTAACATTTTCGCACATCCATATATCTGAACCTCCCTGCCCGCCGGGCATATCGGAAGCAAAAAAGAGATACTTACCATCCCTGCTTATACTGGGATGTGCTACATTATGTTGAGTACTGTTGTATTCAAACGGACTTATATTCGTTATGGTCCGTCCCGACAGCTCTCCGGCATAAATACCGAGAGTGTTCTTGATATTTCGTTTACGAGCTGCTTTACCCGAGAGAACGCTGCTGGTGAAGTAAATCGTCGAACCATCGGCCGAAACTGAAACTGGCCCGGTGAAAAGCACAGGGGCACCTGAAACTTTTATCTCGTAAGGGTCTCTCCATTTTACAGTGTCGCGCCTTGCTGAAAAATAGAGGTTATAGAGCCTCTCTTCATTAAAAGTAGTAACATTTTTAGCGCTGCTCGCACGTCTGTCGGAACAAAAAATTATACCATCTTTTATAATAACCGGAGCAATATCGTTGAACTGGGATGTAGAGAAAGGCATTTTTTCAATTTTGTATACAAGTGGCTGTGAAAAAAGATAGTCTCTGCCACAAATTAAACATAAAGAGAAAATTACAATATGTATCCACCTTCTTTCCATACCTTAAAAATATCTTGGATTTGTGGCTGACACCTTGTAACCGAACTCATATCTAAGTATAACTTCATGTGAGCCTTTTGAATATGTGCTCATCTGACCTGAAGGATAATCATACGAATAACCGAACATAAGCTGAGGGGTTACCTGTAGTTGTATAATACCCACAATCACATCTTCATATGTCCGCCATGAAGCCCCGAGCCATAAAAAGTCAAAAAATATAAAATTCCCGTTCAGATCGATTCTTATTTCATCATTATTTGTCTTCTCCCGGAAAGGATAACCTACCAGAATAGAAGGTTTAAATTTAAATGAATTTGAAAACGAAATCAGAGCCCCTGCAGTTAAGTTTGCGTCGAATTCCCTGAATGTATTATAGCTTATCTCGCCAGAACTGCTTTTCAGATAAGTCAGAAAAGAAGGAACTGAAGCACCGATAAAAAATCTTTTATTTGATAAATATATACCAGCTCCGACATTTGGAAGCAAATAAGGTTTGTCGTTCGTTATAAAAACAGGATCATTCGGGTCAATGAGTATTATTCCGGTATAATCAGTATTCGACATATCAAACCCTGCTCTCAGGCCCATTGATAGCCGGCTCTTTCCGATAACAATATGATATGCATAGTCAGTGTAAACACTTGTTGCACGTGTATAACCATACCTAAAAAACTGTCCCGATAACCCGACCCCGACTTTATTGTTCTTCAGCAGGGTATGTAATGAAGCAGTCTGGAATACAGGTGCACCTTCAATACCCATCCATTGCATCCGTCCTGATACAAAAAAGCTCAGTGCTTCGCGTGTGCCTGCATATGCAGGATTAATCACAAGACCGTTATGCAGATACTGGCTGTAAACAGGATAGAAAAAGCTTATCTTCGTCATATCTGAAGTTCCGTCCTGTCCCCTAAGGTGTAGACACGACATAATAAGCATCAGTAAAAACAGCCTTCCTTTCATCTGTAAAAAACAGTCTTGAAAATACTAAATTTATTAAAATCAGTAATTGTATCTTTTCAACACAACAAATCCGCTTTTTCTGAATGACGAATCAGTTCTTTTTGATTTAATAGTCAGCATATAATAATATGTTCCTTCAGGTAGTGGATTCCCACTGTTTTCGCCATTCCAGTTCTCCCAGTTACTGCCATTTGCATTTGTGGTGAAGAAAACTTCGCTTCCGGCACTGTTGAGAACTCTAAGAGAACATTCATTGTAATTAAGATCAAGCCCCAGGATGACAAATTCATCATTAATTCCATCGCCATTGGGCGAAAATCCTTCAGGAACCACCAGCTCGTGCAAATTAATAACCATCTCGTCTTTCGATTCGCACAAACCATTGACTACTTTCCATTCGAACCTGTTCACTCCCGGTGAAAGGTTGATAACTATAGAATCATTTATTATTTGTGCACTTCCCGAAAGGACGCTCCATGTACCTGTTCCTATAAGAGGTTTTGCGGCATGCAAAGTATCTACCTTTTCATACGAATAAAGATCTTTGTCAGGTCCTGCATTTGCCTGTCCGGTGCGCTTGTAGAATGTTATCTCTACCGAATCTTTATCGGTGCATGTCCAGTTAATTTCCTCCCAGTAGAATTTCCTTTTTAGCATCGACGGTGCATTCAAAGAATCAATAGCTACCGTCATGGAAGGTCCCGGGGCAGTGAGGTTGGTAACGTCGGAAGGTAACAACCATGAACCTGCTCCGACACTTGGTGTTGCCTTCAGGGTATATACCGGCCCACATACTGCTTCATCAGCACCTGCATTGGCAACTGGTGTTCTGTAAACTGTAATCTTTCTCGAACCTGTTAGTACTGTGGCATTACATCCATTTGCATCTACCAATCCCTGCAAAGCATAATTATATATTCCCACATCACCGGAAGGCGTCTTATTAATAATGATTACCGTATCCTGATTCATTATTTTATTCAGAACTACAGGAGTTCCATTTTCGGTATATGTCAGATTCCATTTTGAAGCGCCTGTCAGATGAATCTTAACCGGCACCTGCATCCCGCTGCAAACTGTTGTATCAGTTATGGAAGTTATATAACCTTCTGGCAGCGGGTTGATGCTAATGCCCGCTACATTTGATGTATCAATACAGCAGTTTGCAGGACCGGAAAGGATTACTCTTCTGTAAAATATAGGGCTGGTTAAAGGAGGCGGCGTATAGTTTTGCTGGTTATTTGTTCCATTTGCCGGACTCCATGAAGCAATTCCATCGGGACTCTCTATCCATAGCCATGTGGGAGTTCCGCCAGCTCCTCCGGTAAGAGGAGTCCCAGATATAACGGGTGAAGTATTAAAACAGACAGCGGTTTTGTCTGGCGTAATAACATTATTGGTTATTGAGGGCAGAACTGTTACTTTTATTATCTGGCTGCTCGGGGCGCTGCAGGTCCCTGAGGAAACCAACCTCCTGAAATAGTGATCCACCGGAAGAGATGTTGGATTAACGAGGACATCACTTTGAAAATCTTTTGAAGTTGCACCTGCAATGGGAACATATCCTCCAACAGCCGTAGGAGAAGTCTCCCACTGGTACACATAATCCCCGGGTAATTCTGTTCCACCTGCAGGGGTACTTCCAATAAACAGGTTAAGCTTGCCTCCGCTGCATATGGTAGTATCTGTCAGCCCCGACAAAAGCTGGATATTATTATTTGAGATTGGTTTATGAACATTAACTACAATCACATTGCTTGTATCGCTGCAGGCAGAAGAAGTAACTACCCTTCTGTACCATGTTGAATCAGTGAGTGCAGGAGGCAGATAGTTTTGCTGGTTTACAGGATTCGGACCTGCTGCTGTGATCCATGATGACGATTTTGTTTTGCTTTGCCACAGGTATGAATATGTTCCGTTTCCGTTTACAGGGAGTGTTCCGGTTAGTGCTGCAGGTATGCTTCCCGAACAGATAGTCTGATCGGCTGAAATAGTATTATTACCAATTACAGGCCAGGCAGTCAGCTGAACAGGTGCACTGTGGTTTACACAAACATCATTACTTCCTGAATAAACAACTCTCCGGAAGTATAGGGTACCCGGGAATGACGCTGAGGATTCAATGGGGTTGTAATCTGAATTGTTAACTGTTCCCTCAGCAGTTGACCACGATGTGCCATCCGGGCTGCTTTCCCATTTATAGCGGTAAATACCGTCACCTCCGGCCAGTACAGGAGGGGTAGTTGCACTTATATCAGTAAACAACATCCCATAGCAAATCTCTTCAGCCGGAGTGAGTATTGTATTGTTTTTTATAGTGTCAAGAACAGTAACCTTCACGACAGCCGAAGAATCAATACATCTTCCTGAGATTACTGTGCGTCTGTACCATGATGTTTGCTTTAAAGCAGGTGGCGGAGTGTAATTCTCTTCATTATATGTATTTACAGGCAATATAAATTTATTGCTATCGGTACTGGCTTCCCATCTGAAGTAATATATACCGTTGCCGTCCTGTAATGTTGCCTTAGAGGTAAATGTTGGAGGATCCTGTGCAAAGCATATAGTATCGGAGGTGCCGATAATATTATTCTTGATATAGGGCTGGACGATAAATTGAACAGGTTTGCTCACATCAATCAATGGCAGTGGAGAAGAAGAATCTGTTATTATTCTCCTGAACCATACAGTACTTGTTTCGACCACAGTAGGGGTATAATTAATGTATGAAGCATCTGTTCCGCTGGCAACCTGTATCCAGGTACTCTGGTCGTAGCTTTTCTCCCATGTATAGGTATATGGTTCCACGCCTCCTACAGGTGTTGTACCTGTAATCAATGGAGGCAGCATGTTTGAGCATACTGAGTCAACCTGATTACCTGTAATGGATGATCTTATTGAGTTAAACAGAAATCCATTAAGTGCAGCCTTGAAGCCAGTTTTCGCCTGGCCTTGTTGCCCGGGACTGGCCAATGGCGTTGAACTCATTCCTGCTTCACCTCCGCTCAGGTTTGACGATATGTTTGCAGGCATAGCCGTGCTAACCCATACGAGGCCACCTCCGCCTCCGCCGCCTTCTCCACCATTACCAGGAAGCCTGTCACCTCCTTTCCCTCCGTTAACGTATAGCGACATTGCCGATGTACCATAATTTTTGACCGACAGGGCTATTGAACCGCCTGCTCCTCCGCCGCCTGCTCCTCCGCTGCCCGATGCATTGCCTCCGGGAGCTCCAGAAGCACGTATGTTACCACCATTTCCTATAATAGAATCTGCAATAATAATAACTATACCACCTCCATTACCTCCCGGTCCGGCTGTTCCACCGGTTGAAGCTCTTGTTGAACTTCCACCACCACCTCCCAGAAAGAGACCGCCTGATATTGAAGGGTGATCTGCTTTTATTCCCCCTGTCCCCCCTTCTCCAGGATTTGGTGAACAAAAGAAATCCTCATAACCTCCTGGACCACCGGCACCCATAAGCGAACCGCCACCTCCACCGGCAAATCTTCCGTTACCTCCACCTCCCCCGGTATAATTGGGACCATAACCTTTTAAATAATCAGGTACAAGTAGAGTTCCATCCTTAGTATAATTGGCAATCCCTTCCCCCTTAAAACCAGCATTGGTAAAAGTTCTCGGATAGAATGGTTTGCCGTACGTGGTCTCATCAGTAGCCCTGCATATGCCATCACCTATAGTGTCCTTCCCCCCTGTAAAACCTTTTCCGGTAACATCAATATCGGCTGAAAGTTTTAAGGTGCGCCCGATAATCAGAGCAAGTACACCTCCGGTCTTTTTCACAGGGTCCCACCCGTTAACTGTAAGAGTTCCTGTAACATCTACACTGTTATAGAACGGTACCCTTACGACCTGAACATTACCCTCTGTTCCATAATTGTTTTTTAACTCATTCCTGAAAATAATTTCCTTTGTTCCGGTATTAACACTCTGTGTAATAAGAAACTCCCACAAACCAGGTCTGCCTATGGTATCCTGTAACTGGCCATAAGAGCCCGGGTCTTCCAGTATCATTACACCCTGCATCTGTATAACAAGAACAGTATCTCCGCCGGCGATATTGAACCCGGTCACATCATCAACTGTTACACGGTCAACTCCGATAGAAATAACATGAGCGGCAGGCATGCCTAAAACACCGGAAAGATTTTTTTGTGCAGGTGCACTGATACTTAATATCAACATTAGAAATCCCGCAAGGAATGAAAATATGTTACCTGACAATTTAAATATCATCGGAGCTCTGTCTGAATCTGCTAATATAACTAAATAATTTTACAACTTATCAAAAGTATTTTTACTTAGCCTGTCCAGACTTTTCTACGGTGAATTTTACCGGAAGTTCCACAAAGAAGACCGAACCACTGTCTTTTTCCGATTCAAACCATACTCTTCCACCTGCGGTTTCGACATACCGTTTTACAATTGAAAGACCCAACCCCATACCCGAAGATTTTGTAGTGAAATTGGGCGTAAAAAGTTTTGGTTTTAAGTCTTCTGGTATTCCTGTACCATTATCAGCCACCGACACAATAGCCCTGTCTCCGTTAAGTTCCAACCCGATTTTAATTAATCCGCTTCTGCCCTGAGGAATCGACTGAATGGCATTCTTTATCAGATTGGAAAAAATACTGATTATGTGTTCTTTATCGGCATAAATAAAAATTTTTGTATCAACTGGCCAGTCAATCCTGAACGATATGTTTTCAGTATCTTTAAAAAGTTCGAGTGTAGTTCTCAACTGTTCAACCAGGTCCAGATCCATCGGGTTTGCTGAAGGCATTTTTGCGAATGACGAGAACGCAGAAGCAATAGATGAGAGTGTCTCAATGTATTCAATCTGGTTTTTTGTAAACTTTTCCAGTTTCTTTTCAAACCCGGGCATACCATCTTTCCATGATTTGTAAAGCTGCTGAACATTCAGTTTCATAGGCGTGAGAGGGTTCTTGATTTCATGTGCTACCTGTTTTGCCATTTCCCTCCATGCATATTCCCTTTCCGAGTCGGCAAGTTTTCGGGCACTTTCCTGCAGCTCATCAACCATCCGGTTATACTGGCTGACCATCTCCCCGATCTCATCATGACCCCTATATACAAGATGTTCGCTCTTTTTCCCAAGTTGCACCGAGGCAAGTCCTTCACTCAACATCCTCAGCGGAGCTATAAGTCGCCGACTTATCAAAACAGCAATAACCATTGTGATTATTATAATAAGAAGTGTGAAATTCACCACCGCCACAATCACATTTGATATCTGACGTGCCAGCACACTCTCCATCCTGAAATATGGAAGGTTAAGATATGCAAGTAGATAGCCCTGCTCATTATAAAATGGGACATATGCCGATAAATATTCAAGTGATACTATTTTCTCACGCTGGATATACTCACTTTTTGTAAGATTTTCAAGATTTATAAATGCATCCATATTGAGCCGCCGGCTTGTCAGGTTGCGGTAAAACACTTCTGGCCGCGATGTAGCCATCAGATAACCATTTCTGTCGTAAAGATTTATATCTGTATTGAACACATTCGATAATTTTATAAGAAATTCATTCAGCGAAGGATTTGCTGCATCCCTCCAGTCGGCTGCCAGATCAGGCTCTTCAGCAAGTCGGTCATCGAGATCCGTATAAATAGAATTTATCTTCTCTTTAATGGTTTCAAGATGCCTGTTTTTATATTGATTCACACTGAATACGGCAACAATAACACCCACACAAACAAACGACAAAAGCAAAACCGAAATAAATGAAATCTGAAGCTTCTGTCTGAAATTCAAATAAATAAGACTTTTCAGTGAAGGCCTTCTTACCAGAAACAGAACAATATTAAGACACAGTAGGGTAAAGGCAAAAATGTAGGCAAATGATATCAGTACATCTGTAAAAGAGATTCTTTTACTGCTGATCATTACAGTTACATTTCCACTCCGGTAAAGAAGATGCTTGTAGCCTTCCCTGTTGAATACCCTGAAATCCTGCTCTCTGTCTATATAGGCATCATCAGTTTTATCATAAGGAAAATCACCGGTTCTTAAGACCCTGTTTCCGTTTATATACTTTGCAAATGAATAATACTTAAGACGGTAATAGCCCTGATATTTTTTATCAAGAAGCAGTTCAGAATATCCTTCCTGGAAGGAACCTATATCGTTATAAAGTTCGATAAATAGGCCCTTTCTGCCTCCATCAGCAAGGTCATAGAAAATATTTCCAAGATAGTACGATCTTCCTCCCTGCCCCTCCAGAAAATAAAATTCTGTTCCCGTAATTTGATGTCCGTATTTTTCAATCCGTTCCCTGAAAAAATCAAAACACTTGTCAATCATCTTTTCTTCTGAAGATATCCACAGAGGAGAATCGTGACGGCAAGATACCACTGAAAGGAAAAAATTACCCCAGTAACCTCCGAAATAATTATTATGCAAATAATATGTTATTGTATCTATTTCATTTTGAGTAGCAAACTCCCTGCATACCATCTTCTTTAGAATTGTATCGGATGAAAGTGATGGCCACAAGTCAATTAGCAAATGTTCTGCTACAGGGTCGTGCTCGGTTGAATAAGCAACAGCCAGCACCTTCCTCTGCTCCATGGATTTCTTCTCTGAGAGCTTTATTACGTAATAAAGAGCATAAAGGGCAAAAAATACCGATACAAATACTGTAAGGTTAAAAGTTATTGTTTTCTTCTTCAGAGAGTAACATATTGCTGAAACCAGTGCTATATAAAAAACAACGAGCATTGATATGTCAGTTTTCAACACTGCAGCAATTACTCCAATAAAAATCAATGCAACAGCAAACAGAACGAAAAGAACCTTATTTGATACAAAATCTACTGCTTCACGAATAACTTTCATCATAAAAAGGACCGGGGTTACCATCAGTATCAAAACTGTGATATAACCCGCTAGCGTGTCAGGCGTTAGCTCCAGTACCCTGTAAGGTTCAAAAACTATGTTGGAATCAAATATAAGCTCAGTCAAAATAATATGACAGGCTGAAAGAATTAATACTCCGATAATAAAGGAAAGAGACAGTGCGGCAATAAATCCCGTTTTACTTTTAATCTCAGAAAACTTCAGCTGAATGAATCTGTAGAATATATAGGCAGATACTGAAAGTAATATGCTCAAAACCATCAGATGTCCCAGGGAAGGAATAAATTTACCGTATGAGAAGAGATATCCCGAAAATAGCCTTGTTTTCTCAAATACAGAATAACTGATAAAAAACAATATAATTAAATATAGAACAGTAAAAAATACAATCGAAAACAGGAAAGCGAAGAGGCCCCTTCCTTTTAAAGCAATTATTTCTGCAGTTTTGAGTACAATCAAAATTATAAGTAAAAATGAAATCAGCCACATGCTGGCCGGGAAAACGGCAAACAGTGTTATTCCCTTTTTGTCAGGCCATACAAGGTTAAAGAGTTTAATTCCCTCTTTGTTATATACAGGGTATTTGCTGTCTTCATCAAAAGATAAGCCTGTTCCTTCAGGCACCCTGAAAGCCGTCACAAAACCGTTACGGACGAGGTCATTCTCAAAACCATATTCACTTCTTATTCTCAGAAGGGTAATTATTATCTCACGTCCTGCATTAATTTTTTTCGGAATAAACCACCCGTTGTGGATGAAAACAAATCTCTTTGAGAAAAGGGAATCATCATATACAACAGGTACTTCAAAGCTATTGTCGGTCCAGTGGACAAGTTTCCCGTCAAGATATTCAAGTATGGTAATTCCTTCCTCTTTTATTATCTTATTGATGCCGCTGTTCGAAATTGAACCGAATTCCTCCCCTTTTTCAAGAATATTCTTCAGGTTACTGAGGCACTCTTCTGCAATTGACTCTTTGGCAACAAGGATTTTATTGAAACGTTTCGTCCTGATCCGGTATTCCAGGTCGCTTTTGTAAACCGACTCTGCCAGAAAGGCAATTGCAGTTGAAACTATTGCTGCAACCAGAAAGCCGGTGATCTTCATCTTAAATTTCATAATTCAGTGCAATTAATAGCAGCATCATTCATGATGATATGGAATTCCTTTAATTATAGTCAACGCTCTATATAGTTGTTCAATAAACAATAACCGTACCATCTGGTGGGAAAAAGTCATTTTTGACAACGACAGAATAAAATTTGCTCTTTTATACACCTCCTCCGAAACACCCCACGCTCCACCAATCAGAAAGAGCACTCTTTTCTTAGGCATAAGTAAAAACTTCTGAAGTTCGCTTGCAAATCCAATCGTATCAAGAGCTTTGCCTTTTCTGTCGAGCAATACTACATAATCATCGTTCCGGATACAATTGAGTATTGCCCTGCCTTCCCTCAGTGTCTGCTCTGCGGGTGGCATTTTCCCGGTATTCTTCAGGTCGGGAACAGTAATAATTTCAAAGGCTGTCATCCTGGTGATACGCGCCGAATAATCCGCTACACCTTCGGAAATATATTTATCAGCTGTTTTGCCTGTTTGCAATAATACAATCTTCATCAGAATTCAGCACAATTTTTGCTATGCAAAACAAAAATAACAATAATACCGGTGCACAGAACCGGTAATCAGTATTCATTTAAAAGGTTTTGATAAAAGAATTTGTTTAAATTTGCATATTCTGAAGTGAAAGGTAAAAATTACAATATCAACAAGATGTATAAGAATTTATTTTTTTCATCATTTTTTCTGGTTCTGACTCTGGCCATTTCTATGGCACAGGAGCAGACGAGGATACCCCCGGAAATAATCACAGCTTTCAGAACGGGCAATGCAGCCGACATGTCAAAATATTTGAATTCTACATGCCAGATAATGCTACAGGGCAAGGAAGATTTCTACAAAAAAAATGTTGCAGAAACCATATTGAAAGATTTTTTCTCAACTTACCGTCCAAGGGAATTTATTGTTAAACACCAGGGAGGTACTAATGATGCACAGTATGCAATAGGTAATCTGAGGACAGAAAAAAACAATTTCAGGGTTTATTTTCTTCTCAAGAAGGTAGGCTCTGATTTTCTTATACATCAGATACGCATTGATCCTGATGAATCAAAATGACATTTTAAAAGATTTTATTTTACGCTGCCTTGATGAAGATATTGGGGAGGGAGATGTATCATCATCTGCGTGCATTCCTCCTGAAGAAAAAGGCCGTGCAAGACTCATTGTGAAAGAAAACTGTGTGATAGCAGGACTGGCTGTTGTGCGCAGAATCTATTCGATAGTTGATGAATCACTAAGTCTGGATCTCTTTATTAACGACGGCGACGAGGTTCAGAAAGGCACGATAGGATTTATTGTTTCCGGAAATATCCATTCAATTCTAAAATCCGAAAGACTTGTGCTGAATATTCTCCAGAGGATGAGCGGTATTGCCACTGTAACGAGGGCTTATGTCAAACGGCTTGAAGGTCTCAAAACAAAAGTGACTGACACCCGCAAAACAACACCTGGAATGAGGTTTCTTGAAAAGGAAGCAGTAAGGATTGGCGGTGGAGAAAACCACAGAATGGGTCTTTACGACATGATAATGCTCAAAGACAACCATATTGATTATGCAGGAGGCATAGAAAATGCTATCGCCAGAACAAAAGATTTCATAAAACGGACAGGGAAAAACATAAAAATTGAAATCGAGGCAAGAAATTTAGATGAGGTAAAGAAAATTCTCGCAACCGGGGGTGTTGACCGTATAATGCTGGACAATTTCAGCGTTGAAGAAACAAGAAAAGCTGTTGAACTTATTGCGGGAAGATATGAGACAGAGTCATCGGGTGGAATAAACCTTGATAATGTCCGCAGTTATGCTGAATGCGGAGTTGATTACGTTTCAGTGGGAGCCCTGACACATCACCTCAAAAGCATCGATATGAGCCTCAAGGCTTTAACAAGTCAACAATAGACCTTTAAATTAAATAATGGTTTTTCTAAAGCCCATTTAGGAATTATTAACACTTTAACAAAATTTAATTACTTTTGGCTATCTAAAAATCAGGCATGAAAAAATGGTTTTTTATTCAGATTATTATCCTGGCAGCAAGTTGTTCCAAACCTGATAACAATCCAGATATATATTTCAATGCCGAAAAGGCTCTGACATACTTCAGGGCATTAGATTCGATATGCGAAGCAGACAGAGGAAGGCTATGGGGCGAAAATCTTGCAGGTCCGGTAGTATTTGTCGACCGTCCAACAAGAAGATTGTTTGCAAACAAACCTGATAACCAGGGCCAGCTGAAATTAAAAGATGGAGTCTACCAGGGAATTTTCCCCAGAGAAAGATTAATAGAGAATTCTGCAGTGGATATAGGCGGAAAAACTTATGCAATGGTTCCGCTTCCACCCCGCGAAGATCCATACCGGATTAAAACGTCAGCCATTAATGCCCTTTTTCATTGCCTGCAGAAAAATCATGGAATAACTCTTGAACGTTCAGCCTTCCGCTCAATGGACGACAGGTTCGCACGTATCTGGCTGAAACTGGAATTCAGAGCTCTGAAAAAAACCCTCGAAGCTGACAGCAATAGTTTTGTCAATTACCTTAGAGACGCTATTATCTTCAGGGGGGCCAGAAGAGAATTATTCCCTTCCTCAATTAAAGAAGAAAACAGGTTTGAAATTTACGAAGGACTCTCAATGCTTACTTCAATATTGCTCTGTGCAAACTCCCCGGAAGAGGCAAAACAAAGATTTCTGGAAAATTTAGAAATAGTATACAGATTTCCGTCATTTTCGAGAGCATATGGTTCAATCATAGGTGGCACTTACAGCTATCTTCTCTACACCGGTGGTTTCGACATTAAACCACTTCTGATATCAGATACAGCCGATCTCGGAAAAATTGCAATAGAGTATTTCAATCTTCAGACACCTGCTATTTACCGGGATGTCGCAGGAAGCCTTGCACTGGTATATGATGTGGACAATATCTATAAAGAAGAAGAACAGAGGATGAATGAAATAAGGGAGAGGATCCGCAGACAACTGTCGAGGTTCACAGAAAAACCAGTTGTGACAATTGAGCTTGAAAGCCCCTATTTTGATTTTGAACCGGAAGATATCAGATCGCTTGATACCCTGGGAACTATATATAATTCAATAAGGGTTGCAGACAACTGGGGAAAACTCACTGTCGATAAAGGGGGTTGCCTTGTTTCCTATAACCTTAAATATATCAGACTACCTGCAAAAAATATGAAAGAGACAAAAAATCACTATTACGGCGATGGGTGGCATATAATAATGAATAACAACTGGAAGATTGTGAAAGTAAACGATAACTACATTCTGCGTAAAATTGCCCCCTGAAAATTATCTGTTTTCCAGTTCCTTTATCTTTTCTTCCAGTGCTTTAATCTTTACAAGGGCGTCTGCCTGTTTCTTTCTCTCACGTTCAACCACATCCGACGGTGCACTCCTGATAAACTTCTCATTATCAAGCTTCTTCATCACAATAGCAAGAAAACCTTTCGTATATTCAAGCTCTTCCCTTGTTCTTTTGAGTTCCTCTGCAGTATCAACTTTCGTCCTGACAGGAATATAATATTCAATTGTCCTCACCAAAAATGATATGGCATCCTGTACTTTCTCTTCAGTATATTTTATTTCATTCAGGTTGCACAGTTTTCTTATAACCGGAAGATAGTAGCCATCGTAACTGTTGTCAGTTTTTATATACAGATCCATCTTATCAGCCTGAGGAATGTTTTTCTCCTTTCGTATTGCCCTGATGGCACTTATTATTTCCTTAGCCACTTCAAACCTGTGAATGAATCGGTCGTGATGTTTTTTATGGACCGGCATCCTGCTAACCATAATACTTTCGCCTTCTTTTCTTTCAGAAATCAGGTGCCATATCTCCTCTGTAATGAATGGCATGAAAGGATGAATAACCTGCATCAGTCTTTCAAAAATTGAAATTGTGGCATTATATGTTTTAAGATCCACAGGTTTCTGATATTCAGGTTTTATAATTTCGAGATACCAACCCGAGAATTCATCCCAGAAGAGCTTGTAGGTTTTCATCAGAGCTTCTGATATCCTGTATTTTCGGAAGTCGGAGTCAATTTCTCCCAGAGTACGGTTAAACATTTCCTCCATCCATTCCACTGCCAGGGCTGAAGCTTCGGGCTGTGCTATTTTTTCGTCAATCTTCCAGCTTTTCACAAGTCTGAAAGCATTCCAGATCTTATTTGCAAAATTTCTTCCCTGTTCAGGCAAGCTATCGTTATACAGGAGATCATTTCCAGCTGGGGAGCAAAGCAACATACCGACCCTTAAACCATCTGCACCGTATTTTTCGATTAGCTCAAGAGGTTCAGGCGAATTACCCAGCGACTTCGACATTTTCCTGCGCTGCTGATCTCTCACAATGCCTGTGAGATACACATTGCTGAAAGGTTTTTTTCCTGTAAATTCGTATCCGGCAATAATCATTCTGGCAACCCAGAAGAATAGTATCTCGGGTGCAGTTACAAGGTCGCTTGTCGGGTAATAATATTTCATGTCGGGGTTGCCGGGGTTATTTATTCCGTCGAAGCATGTTATCGGCCACAGCCACGATGAGAACCATGTATCGAGTACATCCTCATCCTGCCGCAAATCTTTTAATGTAAGGTGCTTGTTTCCTGTCTTACTGCGGGTAAGCTCAAGAGCCTCCTCTTCAGTTTCTGCCACAACAAATTCATTATCATTGTAATACCATGCAGGAATGCGGTGACCCCACCAGAGCTGGCGACTTATGCACCAGTCGCGAACATTCTCCATCCAGTGACGGTAAAGATTTTTGAACTTTGAAGGATGAAGCATTACTTCACCCGTCAGTACAGCATTAAGTGCAGGAACTGAAATCTCCTTCATTTTAAGAAACCATTGAACCGAAAGCTTTGGCTCAATTACCGCATTTGTTCTTTCCGACCTGCCTATCTTGGTTGTATATTTTTCCACTTTTACAAGATGTCCCGTTCTCCTAAGTTCTTCCTCTGCCAGCTCCCTTGCCCTGAAACGATCCTGCCCTATAAACTTTCCTGCTTTTTCACTCAGAGTGCCGTCATCATTGAAAATATCAATCACAGGCAGGTTATGCCGCAATCCAATCTCATAGTCATTGATATCATGTGCCGGGGTTATCTTAAGACAGCCGGTTCCGAATTCCATGTCAACATAATCGTCAAAAATAAATGGCACCTCCCTTTCTGCCATTGGAACAATAACCCTCTTGCCTGCAAGATGTTTATACCTTTTATCGCGAGGATTGGCGCATACTGCTGTGTCTCCCAGTATTGTTTCGGGTCTTGTGGTGGCAACGGTAATGAAGTCATCCGTACCTGCTATACGGTATTTTACATAATAAAGCTTCGATTGCTCTTCTGTATAAATAACTTCTTCATCGGAAACGGCAGTTCTGGCTTCGGGGTCCCAGTTGACCATTCTTACACCTCTGTATATCAGACCCTTGTTATATAGTTGAACAAATGCTTTTATTACCGAACGGTATCTCTTTTCGTCCATTGTAAAAAGAGTTCTTTCCCAATCGCATGAGGCACCCAGCTTCTTAAGCTGCTCGAGAATTATTCCTCCATGTTTATGTGTCCATTCCCATGCATGTTTAAGAAACTCTTCCCTTGTGAGATCCCTTTTTTCAATTCCTTCACTCTTTAATTTTGCCACCACTTTTGCTTCAGTGGCTATCGAAGCATGGTCGGTACCCGGAACCCAGCATGCATTCTTTCCGAGCATCCTTGCCCTTCGGATCAGAACATCCTGAATAGTATTATTGAGCATATGTCCCATATGCAATACCCCTGTAACATTGGGCGGGGGAATCACAATGGTATAAGGCTCCCTATCATCCGGTACACTTCTGAAAAATCCATGCTGCATCCAGTAACTGTACCACCTGTCTTCAGTCTTGCGTGGATCGTATCTCGAAGGAATATTCATCATCTGAAAAATGATATTTGCAGTAATTACAAAGCTGCAA
This sequence comes from Bacteroidales bacterium, assembly GCA_049654745.1. Lineage (GTDB taxonomy): Bacteria > Bacteroidota > Bacteroidia > Bacteroidales > VadinHA17 > LD21. The sequence goes on along the minus strand of JBASIK010000211.1, from coordinate 6,184 downwards.
AATTATAAAAAAACAGTGATATTACTTGACAGAAAGCATTTCGACCTAATTAAATATGCAAACTGTTATAATCTAAGTCTTAATGATATCTATCAATTTATGTTTTAAATAATCTTTTACTTATTTCAAATTCTTTACATTTGCACACTGACTATAATTAAATTTATTATGCCATCAATATCTCAGAAAGGCAGGGAAATGCCTCCATCACCTATAAGGAAGCTTGTACCCTATGCCGAGCAGGCAAAACGGAAAGGGATAAAAGTTTATCACCTAAATATCGGACAACCGGATATTCCCACTCCCGATGTTGCTCTTAATGCCATCAGGAATCTGAACCTCAGAATTCTGGAATATACCCATTCAGCAGGGAATGAATCGTACCGCCGAAAACTTGCAGGATATTACAACTCAATAGGCATACATATTGATTATACTAATATTTTAGTTACAACAGGAGGTTCTGAGGCTGTATTATTTGCGCTCATGACATGTGTTAACCCGGGAGAAGAAGTTATTACTCCCGAGCCATTTTATGCCAATTATAATGGATTCGCAACTGCTGCAGGAATTAAGATTGTGCCTGTTACTTCATACATAAAAGACGACTTTGCCCTGCCACCAATGAGCGAGATTGAGAAAAAAATCACTGCGAAAACAAAAGGTATAATAATATGCAATCCGAATAATCCAACTGGATATCTCTATACTAAAGAAGAACTTTACATTTTGCGGGATATAATTAAAAAACATGATCTTTTTCTTTTCTGCGATGAAGTTTACAGGGAATTTTGCTACGACGGGGCTGAACATTTTTCGTCGATGAAACTTGAAGGCATTGAGCAAAATGTTGTTATGCTCGACTCAGTTTCAAAGCGTTACAGTGAGTGCGGTGTAAGAATCGGGGCAATAGTTACAAGAAACAAAGAAGTACTTGATACTGCACTTAAATTTGCTCAGGCAAGACTTTGTCCGCCAGGTCTAGGGCAGGTGGTTGCAGAAGCATCTCTCGACACCCCGCCGGAATACTTTGCCGAAGTTAACCACGAGTATACTAACAGAAGAAATTTCATTGTGGAAGCTCTAAATAAAATACCCGGCGTATATTGTCCCAAACCAAAAGGAGCTTTCTACACTGTTGTAAAACTACCTGTTGATGATGCCGAACGTTTTGCACAATGGCTTCTAGAAGAGTTTGAATATAAAAACCAGACAGTTATGGTTGCTCCTGCCTCGGGCTTTTATTCAACTCCAGGCATGGGAAAAAATGAAGTCAGAATTGCTTATGTGCTGAATACCGCCGATTTGAAAAATGCTGTTGAAGTACTTGCCGAAGCATTGAAAGTTTATCCGGGCAGGGAAAGCTAAAATTATTTATAGAGAAGATATTTGCTCCTTACTTTCATAAATTTCTCAATGTCTTCCCTCCACGATTGCCGTATTTCACCGGCATTCATACCTTTTATAATCTGTTCTCTTAGCTTGGGACCACCGGCAAGTACATCGAAATAATTGTTAAAGAATTTTTCCTTATCTGGAAATTCCCGGTACGCTGTCAGCAGCCAGCTGAGATTGAGTTCCTTAGATGGCACAAGACCCTCTTTTATCGCATTTCGTAAGTCTGTCCCGTAACATTTTTGACCTAACAACGGGGGATTTGTAGCTCCCGGAACACTGCGCGGGGTAAAACTGAAGCCTCTGTCGGGCAGTAAAGGATGTCCGAATGCCTGAAAAGGGAAATCTGTTCCTCTACCGCATGAAATCACAGTTCCTTCAAAAAAACAGAGTGAAGGGTAAAGATATACAGCTGTTTGATTGGGCAAATTAGGTGAAGGCCTTACAGGAAGTTCATAATAGGTGTGGTGTGTATAGTTTTTACATTTTACAACTTTCAGGTCGCATCGTCTGCCTCCCGCTAACCATCCCTCACCGTTAATCATCATGGCATATTCACCCGGGGTCATACCATAAACAACAGGCACCGGATGCATACAGACAAACGACCTGTAAGCAGTATCAGGCAGATTTCCGTCAACATAAAAACCATTCGGATTTGGCCTGTCAAAAACCACAAGTGTCACACCATTTTCGGCACAGCTTTCCATAACATAATGCATTGTTGAAATATAGGTATAGAAACGTGCCCCCACATCCTGAATGTCGTACACAACCACATCTATTCCGCTAAGGTGCTCAGGAGATGGTTTATAAATCTTACCATAAAGGCTCACAATTGGTATTCCGGTTTGTGGATCTTTTCCATTCTGTATCTTGCTACCGGCATCAGCCAGCTCTCTGAAACCATGTTCCGGAGCAAAAATCAGCCTGATGTCGATCCCCTCAGCAATAAGCTTGTCCACAACATGCTTATCTCCCGCCAACGATGACTGATTAGCCACTACCGCAACCTTCTTCCCTTTCAGAAATTTCATGTACACCTCTGGCCTCATATCTCCTGTTATCACCTCACGACTGTTTTTCGCGCAGGCAATTGATGAAAGGCAGAGAAATATTAAAACCAATCTCTTAACTCTCATAAAGAAATTATTTTTTAAATATCTTATCATTTCCATTTTTCCGGCCAAATCACTACAATGTTGAAAGAGTGTCTCACACTACAGCCAATGGCATATGAAGATACGTGTTTTTTTAAAAGCAATCATCTTGTTGATGCAAATTGTTAAATTTGAAGTCTTATCTGGAAAAAATGAATTTGCCTTATTTTATTGCACAAAGGCTCATCAAAGACAGACGGGAAGGAGCATCGTTCTCAAAGCCTATCAATGTAATTGCCATTGCTGCAATAGCCATAGGCATTGCTGTGATGATTCTTGCAGTAGCCATCTTGACAGGTTTCAAGCAGCAGATAACTGATAAGGTTGTGGGGTTTGGTTCACATATCCAGATAGTCAATTTTGATTCCAACATTTCGTACGAAACGGCACCGGTTAGCACAAGCCTCTCTTTTATACCAAAAATAAAAGACATGCCGGGTATAAAGCATGTTGAAGTATTTGCCACCAAAGCCGGTATTATAAAAACCGATGAAGATATACAGGGAGTGGTTCTGAAAGGCATCGGATCCGATTTCGACTGGAGTTATTTCAAAACATGTATTGTCGAAGGTTCAGTATTCAGCGTTACCGATACAGCCACCACAAACAGTGTAATTATTTCAAAAAAAATTGCTTCGATGCTGAAGCTGAAAACCGGTGATTCCTTTGCCATGCATTTTGTACAGGATCCGCCGAGAATGAGGAAATTCACAATTTCAGGAATATACGAAACCAGCCTTGAAGAATTCGATAAAATCTACATCTTCTGCGACATTAAACATATACAGAGGCTCAACGGATGGAAAAATGACGAGGTCAGCGGATTCGAAATTTTTATTGATGATTTCAACAGGCTCGATATAATGACCCAGGCGGTAAGAGATATGATAGGTTACAGAATCAGTGAGAATGAACCCAAAGTCAAAGTTACCAATATCAGGATGAAATATCCACAGATTTTCGACTGGCTCAACTTTCAGGATACAAATGTGATAGTTATAATTGTTCTGATGCTTGTAGTATCGGGCTTTAACATGATTTCGGGTCTTATTATCCTTATACTTGAAAAAACAAATATGATAGGTATTCTTAAAGCACTCGGGTCGGAAGATGGTACAATAATAAAAGTGTTTCTTTATCAGGCTGCATATCTTATCGTTAAGGGTCTTTTCTGGGGGAATATTATCGGAATTGGACTGGCATCTCTTCAGCTGCGGACAGGTTTAATATCTCTCGATCCCTCTTCGTACTACATAAAAACAGTTCCAATTAACCTGGAAGCTTTTCATATTCTTCTCTTGAATCTCGGTACAATGGCAATAATTGTACTTGTACTGCTTATTCCCGCACAACTTGTAAGTAGAATAACCCCTGTCAAAGCAATAAGATTTGATTAGCTGAACTGGAAATATTTCAGCAGGTTTTCCTATAAAAAAACAGAATTAACTCTGTAAATCAGGGAATGAAGTTACGGTATTCAGAGTATCTTGCAAGTATTTCAGCTACAAAATTGACAGGCTCAGAGCCTCTGCAATAACCGTGTTTTACCACCGGGTCGTTATAGTATTCCGGGTCTGATTTTTTTAACAAGAAATAGGCGACATTATCGTCCCACAGTAATGGGTTTCTACCATATTTTTCTGCAAGCCTCATAGCATCAAGAACATTACCTATTCCTGCGTTATAGGCAGCAAGTACGAATTTAATTCTTTCCCCTTCATCAGGTATTTTGTCTTCAAAATATTTCTGAATGTGTTGCAGATAAAGCACACCACCTCTTAAATTATTCTCTGGCGAAGAAGTAACGTCCACGCCAAATCTTTCTCCGGTTTCAGGCATTACCTGCATAAGTCCGTGAGCACCAGCATACGAGACTGCATTTGATTTAAATCTCGATTCCTGATAAATTAACGAAGCAAGAAGTCTCCAGTCCCAGTTTATTGTCTCGCTATACCTTTTTATTTGAAGATCCCATGGTGAAATCTTACCGGTGTTAAGCGTATAATAGTCGCTTTTAAAAATCCTGGTCAGATTATCATTACTGTAATATTTAGCCTTCAGAATTGAAAGAAGATCATTTGATTTTATTGTTCCTATCCATTCATTGAGAGCCGCAACAAGTTTCTCAGACCCTTCTTTCCTTACCCCCCATGCAAGTTCTTCAGGTTCTCCCACTACTGTAGAGATGTCTAAAACAGGATAGTAACGTGCATTAACCTGTGCAAGATTCCCCTCACAAACTGCATAATCAATCTTCCTGGTTGCAACAAGCGTAATTATTTTTTCAGCTTCAAATGGAACTTCTATTACGGTGAATTTATTACCAAGCGAATGGTTAAGACGGTTTATCAAGAGTGCCGAATTAGAACCTGCCTGAACATATACCATTTTCCCTGTAAGTGATGTAAGATCTCTTATAAGAGATTTATCAATTTCTTCACCACTCATTGAAGTCCAGCGGTTTGGCTTTCGCTGAACAAGTACCTGCCCGGATCTGTTAAGGGGAAGCGTAAGACTTATTTGCTCTTTTCTTTCAGAATTTATTGAAAGATCAATGGCGATGATATCTGCATCACCCGAATTAAGCAATTCAACCGACTTATTGATATCGCCCGATGTAATTACTTCAATATTAATGCCTGTATAATCGGAAAACGATTTGAGCAGTTCGTAATGGAACCCCATAGGGGTGCCGCGATATATAAAATAATTTGTTGAATTAAAGTCAGTTACAGCTATAATCTTTCCTCTTGCGCGTAGCTGATCCAGGTCAGAAACATACACTGCCGGGGCTTTTTCCCTGACCTCTGTTCTGAAATTGCACGATCCTATTAATAAAAGAACCAGTATTAAAATTAATGTCTTCTTTATCAATATTCTTCCTTTTTAATTTATCCCTTCAAATCAGGGCGCAAAGATAGTAATTTTTTTAATCATAAAAAGTCCAGGCTAATCCATATCTGAATACCCTGACATTCATGGGATAACCGGGTACCATAAAATAGTTATAGCCTGTAAAGCCGGAATTGATATGGTCAAGAACCAGAAATACGCGGGTGCGTTTGATCTTTACATTGAGAAAAGCATTGATGTAAGGGTAATTTCCGATGAGTGTTTTATTTTGTCTGAAATATGAACCTGTTGCCGGAACATAACCGTATCCGTAATATTTTGTATTATAAAAAAGTTCTACTCCAATCTGGGTATTAAGATTTCCGCCCGTTAATTTGAAATAGAAGTTATGTTCAAAAAAACCTGCTGTTCGCAATGTGATAAGAGGAAGGTCGAGTATATCACGGTTGCTGGATTTTTGAATAAGTATCTGGTTTGACAGGTGAAACTTCCACAACGACAATTCTTTTTCTGCATAGAGTGCGGCAACCGAAAGACCACCCCTGTGCTGAGCAGGCATGGAATCCGGACCAAAATCTGTATAATTATCTAATACGGTATAATTAAACCGTGTATTCAATCGGCGGTAAGGATATGACACCTCCGAACCTGCATTTACTCTGAACTCTTTAAGAAAGTTGTTGTCCCATACAAAATGATTACTTCCCCAGCGGAACACCCATACAGAAGGTTTTACAGAGGAAAAACCGCCAGTAATTTTTAATGATATCCCTTTC
>JBASIK010000210.1:0-41573 GCA_049654745.1 Bacteroidales bacterium | reverse complement strand
TGCACAGCCTGAGTCTGGAATTCGCAAAAAACCGAAAGATTTTTTGTTAACCTGACCGATACATCTGATTCAAAAATTAATCTGTTTTTTGAAAAATCCCCGAAGTGATGCATACCTGTCAAACTTATGTCTGCTTCCCCCCAGGGTTGTATAAGTTCCAGATTGAGACTGAGAGCCTCTGAAAAATATGTTTCCTGTTTCTTGTCATAAATTGTTTCTTCGTAGTAGCTGTTGAACTTCAACCCCGGCATATATCTGATTGTGAAAATCCGCCTGTTACATTCTGACCAGGGGAAAAAGTTATACTCAACGCCTGCATTGAAACCGAAGCTGTTACGTATATTTAAATAATTACGGGAAAGGTAGCTTCCAAATATACCTGCCGACCATTTCTCCGAAAGACTCTTGATGTAATCAGCATTAATTTCTTTAGTATCCTGCCTGTCGGTTATAAGTTCACCTTCATCGTAATAATTTTCCTGATTAATTTCGTAACGTCCATCCATTCTGGTTTTCCATTTATCAGTAATCTTTTGAATCCTTATTCCTGTTGTCACAGAAAATTCATTTTGACTTTTTTCTTTTTGAAATTCACCTCCGGCATCTATTCTGAATACCCAGTTTTTCCATTTATCAGTTACAATTTCATTGGCGGTTCGGCTTTCTTTTTCTTCAATATCAACATTTAAGTTTTCAATGAAAGAAGTTCTGGAATAGTATGGCAATATACCTATTTTAATAATTTTGAGAAGTGCCCTTCTGACATCATCATCAGTATCGGATTGTTTTGTGGTGACAGAATATTCATAATTCAAGCCCTTGAAGTCTTTCATGCCTATAAAATTGAAAAAGAATTTATTACCACCTCCTCCAGTGTCTGTATCAGTCACGAGTATATGTACATCTGCCAGTTGAGGATCTCTTACAAATGACACGAATGGAAGTTCCTGTCTGACGAATGTAAAATCGCACTCATGGCAATCGAGAAAAAAATCGGGTGCTTTTGTTATTAATATGGTATTTTGTGGCAAGCACTCCAGAAGCCCTGAAAATAATAAAAGAATAAAACACTTAAGCTTTTTATTTATTTTATTCATTCTTTTAAAGTTTTAATTAAAAACACTGATATTATTATAAAGACATTAAAATTATGCATTTTACTTTGATTTCTTCTTTAATAAATTAAATTTGTAGCCTTCATTTAAATTTTATTTTTCCGGATGAAGAAAATTCTTGTAACCGGCGGTGCCGGGTTTATTGGTTCTCATTTATGTGAGCGACTTCTTGACTCAGGAAACTTTGTAATATGTCTCGACAACTTTTACACCGGGAGGGAAAAAAATATAAGGCATCTTACCAGAAACAGGAATTTCAGGATAATTGAGCATGATGTTACAAACAAGATTCATCTCGATTGTGAGGAAATATATAATCTTGCGTGCCCGGCTTCACCTGTTCATTATCAAAAAGATCCGGTCAAGACAGTAACCACAGCGGTTCTGGGTGCTATTAATTCACTCGAGCTTGCAAGGAGAACTGGAGCGAAAGTTCTGCAGGCTTCAACAAGCGAAGTATATGGTGATCCTCTGATTCATCCGCAACATGAAAATTATTGGGGAAATGTAAATATGCTTGGTCCGCGTTCATGCTACGACGAAGGCAAACGCTGCGCCGAAACGATTTTCATGAGTTACTACCGTCAGGAAAAAATAAGGATTAAAATAGTCAGGATATTTAATACATATGGTCCTCGAATGCGAAGCGATGACGGCAGGGTAATCTCAAATTTCATTGTTCAGGCTCTGAAAGGAGAAGACCTTACAATATACGGTGATGGCTCACAAACAAGAAGTTTCCAGTATATAGATGATCTGGTTAACGGGTTAATACTTATGATGAATTCACCCGACCAGTTTATTGGTCCCGTTAACCTGGGTAATCCGGAGGAATTCAGAATAATTGACCTAGCCCAGCGGGTGCTGAAAATAACCGGCTCGAGATCAAAAATCAGATTTAAACCTCTTCCGGAAGATGACCCCAAACAACGCCAGCCCGATATATCACTGGCAAAAGCTGTACTCGATTGGTACCCGGCAATTGACCTTGATAGAGGTCTGAAAATGACTATAGATTATTTCAGAAAAGAAATTATTTATTAGATTGACATATAGGTTTTAAGACAATTTCTATTTAAATTTTAAAATGTTTAAACGTATTAAAATCAGTATTTTACATAACAGAAAAGTTAAACTTAATTTTTTTGCAGCAGGTTTTATTGTATGTCTGATTTTGATTTTTGCTGCAGGCAAAGCAATAAAATATACTTCAACAGATAATTATTGCATGTCGTGTCACATACATCCGCATGCTGAACAGACATGGAGACTATCGACACATTACAATAACAAATCCGGGACTATTGTTCATTGTGTTGAATGTCATCTCGCTCCTGAAGGCAAAGGTTACCTGTTTACAAAAGCGAAGCATGGATTAAAAGACCTGTACGGTTACTGGTTCAAAGACAGTGCATCTATAAACTGGGAGGCAAAGAGACTTGTAGAGAATGCTAAAAAGTTTGTATATGAAAAATCATGTCTCGAATGTCATCAGAATCTTTTCCCTGTTAAACTATCAAAAGAAGGGGATGACGCTCACCTGTTTTATACTCTTAGTGAAAATCCTCCCCGGTGTATAAACTGTCACCTTACAGTAGGGCATTTTGACAAAAATTTCAGGCATGCAAAGGATACAACCTTTGGAGTTATAAAGGGCGCTGACGCACTCATTTACAAAGAACCGGCGAAAGTCGAAAAATTTGAGGATTTCACTGAGACCATACCGGGTACCAATGTTTCTTTCAGGATGAAAGCAATACCGGGAGGGAAATATATGATGGGTAGCCCCGACGATGAACCGCTGAGAGACAATGATGAAGGACCGGTGAGAGAAGTTACTGTGTCGCCATTCTGGATTGGAGAGGTGGAGGTGACATGGGATGAGTATCTGGCATTTTTCCAGGCTACCTCATCACAGGGCAGGACAGAAGGGCAGGTGGCAACCACAGGGAAGGTAGATGCAATTTCGGGACCCACACCGCCATGGGGTGCTCCTGACCAGGGGTGGGGGAAGGGCTCACGGCCTGCAATAACCATGACATGGTATGCAGCAAATGTTTACTGCAAGTGGCTTTCAAAAGTAACGGGTAAGAAGTACAGGCTGCCTACCGAAGCTGAATGGGAATATGCATGCAGGGGCGGCACCTCAACTCCATATTTCTTCGAAGGCGACCCGAAAAAGTTTACTTCGGAAGGATTCCTGAAGAAGATCTTCAAGCCCGATACGTCTGTAATCTCTTCGTATGTAATATATAAAGTCAACAGTAATTTCAGAACTGCAGAACCTTCGGCTGTCAGACCTAATCCGTTCGGGTTAAGAAATATGCTGGGTAATGTGGCTGAGTTCTGTCTCGATTATTATTCACCGGATACATACCGGACCGATACAGTAAGAGTTAACCCGAGAGGTCCGGAATGGGGCGAGGAGCACGTCATAAGAGGTGGTTCATACAAGAGTGATGCACGGGATGTAAGGTGTGCTTCGCGCGACTTTACAAAAACAAAAGCATGGCTGGTAACCGACCCGCAGATGCCTAAAAGCATCTGGTGGTATTCCGATTGTATTGATGTGGGATTCAGAGTAGTATGTGAACCTGACAGTTCAATATTAAATAAGAGATAATAAATTAAAAATGAAAGATATAGGACGAAGAAAATTTATCGGAAGAGCTGCTCTGGCAGGAATAGGGATGGCAGCAGCAGCATCTATTTCTGGCGGTTGCAAAAGAAAGGAAATATTACCTGTGGAAGGGCTTCCGCCCGTACTGAAAGCTGCACCTAAAGGCAGGAAACTTAAAGCGGGTCTGGTAGGTGCCGGAGGAAGAGGCACAGGTGCAGCCATTAATTTCATAAGTGCAGGGCCCGACCTCGAAATCGTTGCAGTTGCAGATGTGTTTCAGGATAAGGTGGATGCCTTCTGCAAAAGATTCGAATCGTTCGGTCTGCCAATACCCCCTGAAAACCGTTTTACAGGCTTCGACGGTTACAAAAAGCTTATGGCTATTGACGACATTGACGTAGTCATTCTTGCCACTCCGCCGAAATTCAGGCCGGAACATTTCCTCGAAGCCGTAACGATGAAGAAGCACGTTTTCATGGAGAAACCGGTTGCGGTTGATTCAAATGGCATAAGAACTATTCTTGCCACAGCAAAAAAGGCTGAAGCCCTGGGACTTAATGTCGTAACCGGAACCCAGCGACGCCACCAGGAAGACTATATTGCGACATACAAAAAGGTTGCTGAGGGAGCAATCGGACGTATTGTTGCTGCAAAAGCATGGTGGAACCAGGATCATGTTTGGTTCAGGCTCCAGGAACCGGGCTGGAATGACATGGAATATATGATACGAAACTGGAATAACTTCATCTGGCTTTCAGGTGACCATATACTCGATACTCATGTCCACAATATTGATGTAGTAAACTGGTTCACCGGAAAACACCCTTTAAGTGCAATAGGCTATGGCGGCAGACATAGAAGAGTAACAGGTGATCAGTACGATTTTTTCAGTATAGATTTTGATTACGGAAACGGAGTATTTTCTCACAGCATGTGCCGGCAGATCGACGGTTGTGCAAACGGAACCGGCGAACTGGTAGTGGGTACTGAAGGCTATACAAATTGCCAGAATACGATCTGGAACCTCGACGGAAAAGTAATCTGGAAGTTTGAGTATCCGAAAGACGAAAACGGAAACTCAACAAACTCGGTGGCTGTTTCGCCTTATATTCAGGAACATATGCATCTGGTATGGGCAATCCGTACCGGTAATTATGTCAACGAGGCTGAACAAACTGCAATTTCAACTCTCACTGCTATTATGGGCAGAACGGCAGCATATACCGGCAAGATGATCTCCTGGGATGAGATACTGAAAATGGATATGAATCTCGGACCATCAAAGATTGAATTCGGTCCTGTCGATATGAAATTTGAACCACCTGTGCCCGGTTTGCCGGTGCAAATCTGAAAATGATTATATTAGATACAAAATTTAAACCAAATGTCGATGAAAAGCTCGAGAAGGAAGTTTCTGAAAAAAGCTGCTTCGGCAGTTACAGGAACTTTAGTGTTTCCGTATATTATTCCTTCATCATCACTTGGGCTTGGAGGAGAGACTCCGCCAAGTGAAAAAATTCTTATGGGGGTAATAGGTACTGGTTCGCAGGGTATGAGCAACATGAGGAGTTTTATGAGGCTGAAAGATCAGGTACGCTTTGTTGCCCTCTGTGATGTTGACGCAAAACGTCTGGAAGCAGCAAAGGCTGTTGTTGATAAGGTGAATCGCAGCAATGACTGCCGTACATACGGTGATTTCAGGGAGTTTCTGGAAAAGGAAAAACTTGATGCAGTTCTTATTGCTATACCTGATCACTGGCATGGAATAATTTATACAGCGGCTGCTAACAAGAAATTGGATGTTTACGGAGAGAAACCAATTTGTCGCACCATAAATGATGGGAAGGTGATTGTGCAGGCAGTTAAGAAAAACGGAATTATTTGGCAGACAGGAAGCTGGCAGAGGTCGGAGGCAAACTTTCACCGTGGTGCGGAACTTGTAATCAACGGACGAATTGGTAAAGTCAAATATATTGAGGTGGGATTGCCCGATGGTGTAAGAGGGATAGGCACACCTCCTGTTCAGGAGGTTCCCGAAGGTCTCGACTGGGAGATGTGGCTGGGCCCGGCACTGAAGGTTCCTTACCGCGGAGTATGCCACTGGAACTGGCGGTGGATTCTCGATTACTCTGGAGGGCAGCTTACTGACTGGGCGGGGCACCATGTCGACATTGCTAACTGGGGTACAGGACTTGAATACACAGGCCCTGTTGAAATCGAGGGGACAGGCTTTTATCCTTATGATGGAATTTATAATGCTCCTGTCGAATATGACATTACATGCAAGTTTGCAAATGGAATAATAATGAGGATAGCCAATGCATCCCGGCTTCCTAAAGGGATGGGAACCGCTTGGTACGGCGATCTTGGCTGGATACATGTTGACAGAGGCAATAGAATAAGCGCATCCGATCCCAAAATACTGGAGGAAACAATCGGCGAGAATGAGATTCATCTTTATAAAAGCACTGATCATTTCCAGAATTTTATCGACTGCGTACGTACACGCAAAGAAGCAATAGCACCTATAGAACCAGCTTACCGGGCTATATCTACAGCTCTGCTCGGTGAAATTGCAATGACAACAGGACAGAAAATTTACTGGGATCCTGAAAAGGAAGAGATCATAGGAAATCCCACTGCCAGCCGCCTGCTCGGAAGGCCTTACCGTAAACCCTGGTCATTACCTGAAGTATAAAACGATGAGATATGAAAAAGATATTAAATATATTATTGATTATCAGTATAATTCTGTTAACTTTTACAGAATGTAGAAAAAGCCCGCATTACAGGGCACTAATAATCACGGGACAGAATTCGATCGACTGGGTTGCAAGTACTCCTGTATTGAAGCAGATTCTCGAAAAAACTGGAATTTTTGAATGCAGCATATTAATTTCTCCTACCCCGGGAGGTGAATGGGACAAATTCCGGCCTGCATGGGATAATTATGATCTGGTAGTTTTAAATTATAATGGCGAGAAATGGCCTGAAACAATACGAAATGGTTTTATCAGTTATGTAAATAACGGTGGAGGCGTTCTGGTATATCATTCTGCCTCTATTGCTTTTCCCGACTGGAAGGAATACAATGAGATATGCGGTATATCGGGCTGGGATAACAGGTCGGAAAAGGATGGGCCCTATGTATATTTCAGAGGTAACCGGATGGTGCTTGACTCCTCAGCAGGACCTGCAGGGTGGCATGGTGAACCGCGTGAGTTTGAAGTAAGGATAAGAAACACCGAACATCCTGTTACCAGAGGTCTACCAGTAAGATGGATGCATGCAAAAGATTTGCTCTTTGCCCGGTTGAGAGGTCCCGCTAAAAATATGGAAGTTCTTGCCACAGCTTATTGTGACACCACTGGCGGTGGCACAGGCAGAGATGAACCCGTTATGATGGCAATAACCTACGGCAAAGGCAGAGTTTTCCATACTACCCTTGGATTCCCCGGTGACGGAACAAGTCCTGCACTTCAGTGTGCCGGCTTCATCACAACTCTGCAACGTGGAGCAGAATGGGCAACCTCAGGAAAAGTGACACAACCAGTTCCGCGTGATTTTCCAACAGTTTCAGGTGTTGTTTTGCGCACAGAGATGAAACCAATTACACTTAAGGAAGAAATTGATAACCTTGCAAAATATGAGATCGGAATGAGTACCCGGTATTATACAGGTTTGCAGGACAGAATCAGAAAAGCCGCAGGCGACCCTGACAAATTGCTGGAGATAGAAAAAATGATGGTCAAACTTCTGGAAAATGACCAGGCAACAATAGAATCAAAGAAACTTGTATTACGTGAACTCAGCTGGATGGGAACCGATTATTGCATTCCCGCATTAAAAAAACTGCAGGAAAATGCTGAGTTGAAAGATGAGGTAGATTTTGCTCTTGAGCGACTTGATGTAAAATAATCAACTGGAATGTTATCGGTTATCATTCCTGTTTATAACGAAGAAGCAGTTCTTGATGAGCTGATACGCAGAACGGTACCTGCAATTGAATCTTTTACAACCGATTATGAGATAATTTTCACCGACGACGGAAGTACTGACAGCAGCCTAAAGAAATTACTTTCGTTCCGTGAGAAAAACCCTAAAATAAAAATTTTGTCCCTTTCAAGAAATTTTGGCCATCAGGCAGCTTACACAGCTGGGCTTGAGTATTCTGCGGGAGATTTAATTGCCATGATGGATTCCGACCTTCAGGACCCGCCTGAATTGCTTATTGAAATGTACAGAAAGATAACCATTGAAGGATTCGATGCTGTATATGGAAGAAAAATAGGAAGGAAGGGAAAAAAGCGAAGGAATTTCTTTATGTATTTATTTCACCTGATCTTTAAAAATATAGCTGAAATAAGCAATATAGAAAATGCAGGTAATTTTTCCATGATGACCCGCAAGGTGGTAGAGGCACTACTTTCTATGAGGGAGAAGATAAGATACCTTCCGGGTATGCGGTCTTTTGTGGGCTTCAGGCAAGGATATATTGATTATGTAAGGGATGACAGATACACCGGGAAGCCAAAAATGAGCACCGGTAAACTCTTTCGGCTTGCCGGGGATGCAATATTTTCATTTTCAAGGTTGCCAATAAGATTATGTTTCATACTAGGACTGACAGGGGTAATTATTTTTCTGGCTGCCGGAATATACGTAATTATCGCAAAGATTTTAAATTTTGCAATACCGGGATGGTCATCAATACTTCTGAGCATTTATTTTCTGGGCTCCATTCAACTTGTTTTTCTCGGTATCATCGGCGAATATGTTTACCGTAATTACAAAGAGTCGCAGAACAGACCCATATATTTCGTCAAAGAGTTTTACGGCAGTGAATCCGAAAATTAATGAACAGAGCATGGTACAAATATGCATTCATTGTTGTCGCTCTGCTTTTACTTGCCATGATGCTTTACAGAAGCAGGGAAGCAGGTGTTAGCTGTGATGAAGTGCTCCATTATAATCAGTCTGTCAAGGTATACAATTATTTCAAGTCAGGTGGAACCGATCGCACAGCTTTGCAGGATTCAGAACAGTATCTCAAATATTATGGACAGTCGTATGATAACATTACGACTTTTCTCATAAAGTCTTTCGGTATAGAAGATATTTATTCTTTCCGTCATCTGATGTCGTCTCTGGCAGGATGGCTGGCAATAATTGTAACGGCAATTTTTGCGGTATGGCTATCGGGTTACTCTGTCGGACTTTTAGTTCTGCTACTGTTTGCCGTTTCTCCTACATTTCTGGGCCATTCACAGAATAACCTTAAAGATATACCCTTTGCGCTTGGCTATATTTCTGGAATTTTTTTTATACTCAGATTTTTATTTTCAGATAAAAAACTACCCCTTTTCGATATTATACTTCTAATGCTCAGTATTGCTTTCTGCATGAGCATAAGGGCAGGAGGGATGATGCTTATCGTTTATCTGCTTGCTTTTTTCTTTCTTGCCGAGTTTATCCGTTATTATAATCTTAGAACGATAAATTTAGTTGAATCAGGAAGGAAATTCGGAATAATTATTCTGGTTTCCGCTGCTGCTTGGTTTCTGAGCGTTTTATTATGGCCTTACGGACTGCAGAATCCGGTCATAAATCCTTTTAAGGCACACATGGTAATGAGCAGGTTTCCTTTGACCTTCAGAGAAATATTTGAGGGAAGAACTGAATGGACCGATTATATGCCCTGGTATTATCTATTAAAATATATGCTGATTACATTTCCTTTAACAGTGGTTACAGGTCTGGTTTTCTTTGTTTTCTATCTTCCCTGTATGGTCAAAAGACCGAAGTTTACAGAGTATATGCTGCTTTCCTTAACTGTTATTCTACCAATACTTTATGAAATAATTTTCAAACCAAATATATACAGCGGCTGGAGGCAATTTCTATTTCTTTATCCTGGAATAGTTATCTTTTCTGCTAAAGGCATTAACGGGCTCTTCAGTATTTTTCCGGGAAGATATAAACTGGTTCTGGTTTTTCTGCTTCTTCTTACCGCTCTGCATCCGTTAAAATTCATTATTACTGATTTCCGGTATGCGTATATTTATTTTAATCCTGTAGTTGGTGGTCTGAAAGGTGCGAATGGCAATTATGAAACCGATTATTATTTTATCGGGCAGCGTGAATCGGCAGAATGGCTTGGCAGTTATCTTCACTGTAGAAATGTGAAGGACACTGTGATAGTGGGCTCAAATTTTTCAGCTGCATGGTATTTCCGAAATAATCCTTTAGTAAAGAATATCACTTTTCGGAATGAGGAAAGGAGTAATTTCGACTGGGATTATTATCTTTCAACAAACAGGTATATTCTTCCATTTAGATTAAGAAACGGAGAATGGCCACCACCAGGTGCACTTAAAGTCGTTTATGCTGATGGGGTCCCTGTTTGTGCTGTTATTGAGAGAAAATCAAAAGATTCATATTACGGCTTTAAGGCTTTGCAGGAACGCAGATTGAGAGATGCGGTTGAACTGTTTAAGAAGGCTGTTGAAGAAAATGGTAATGATGAAATGATTTTTTATAATTTTGCTGTGGCTTTGAATAGGGCAGGAGATTCGTTAAAGGCAGATTCTGTTCTGATGAAGTCACTGGAAATCAATCCGTTCTTTGAACAGGCATTGATGTATGCAGGAATGATTTCAGAGTCGAAAGGCAGATATGATGAGGCTGAGGGTTATTATAAAAGACTGATTGAAATCAACAGGAAATATTTTGAGGCATATGTCAGGCTGGCTGGTATAGTTGAAAGAAAAGATGTCATAAGGGCACGTGCCATTTTAAGGGAATGTCTGAGAATAAATCCAGTTTATAGAACGGCACTTATCAGGCTGGCAGATACGTACAGGGGGTCACATCCTGAAATTGCCCGAAAATACGACAGCCTGGCAGCAAAAATTGGTTCTGGCATTAAATATTGAAGATTGGATACATTAATTAAAAAAAGGGAAATTTGATATGAAAAAATTATTTTTAACTCTGTTTTTATCGGCACTGCTGGTAGTTACTGGAATTGCACCGGTTGTTAAGGCTCAGGAAGAGCCCAAGCCAAAGAAGGATTCAGTAAATATGGATACAATTGCAAAGCCCGTATTTTATTATGCAATAGAAGATGAAGAATCAATGGGCAAGAAAGGTGGCAAAGGTGCTGCTTCAACTATAGTAGTAATTGCTGGAGCGGTTATTATAGTTGGAGGTGTTGTCTTTTCACTCCTGAAGAAAAAGAAATAAAGCGACCGGTAACTGCTTTAAATGAAAACAAAACCCTGTGCTGGGCCTGTAAATAAACAGATAATCAGGTGAGCACAGGGTTTTTGTGTATTTTCTTATTATTTATCAGGCAAGGATCTTTCTCATAAATTCAACGCACTTTTTGGTTTCCTTCACGGCATCCGAGCCTTCAGGCACGGGATATTCGAGCTCAATATCTACATGGATGGGCCATTTCTGTTTCTTGATCAGAAGCAGCACATCTGCAATAGGTGTTTCTCCTTTACCCCATTCCATATTTGTATTGGGAGGAGTGCTCTTTGGACCGGTTTTGTCTTTCATGTGGACGCTGAATATTCTATCATGGTACTTCTGCAGTATTTCATTTGGATGTATGCCTGTTGAACCAAAGAAATGTCCGGCATCGAAGTTCATCATTACTGCTGGTGATACTGCCAGGAACGGATCATAGCTGAAGCCTGGAGTTCCAAACTGCATGTGGTTGTGGAAGATGGCATACATTCCATGTTTTTCAGCAAAGGGGGCAAGTCTTTTTACGGCCTCTTCCCCTATTTCATCTGTAACGCCCTTTGCGCCCATAGCTTTTGCTACTCTGAAGGCATAGTCAATCTCCTCATCCGACCAGCGGGAAGGAGAGAATTTTACAATATGTACACTGATACCTGCATCGTCGAATAGTTTACGTGCCTGTTCCACTTTTGACATGGGCAGGGAAGTGCGCCATTTTTTTAGTTCTTCGTTGTATTTGGCAATAGCTGCCTCCTGTTCTGGTGTTCTTTGCGGTCTCTGTCCCCCTGGCTGTCCTCCCGGTTGTCCCTGCTGCCCCGGTTGTCTAGGCTGACCAGGCTGTTGCTGTGGAGCAGGTGGCCTCATCATTCCAGCCATCGGGTTTTGTGGTGCACCGAGGAAACTCTCAAGGTCATTACTCATCAGTTCAATATTGCTTATACCCGATTCCTGACAGTACTTGATTATATTCTCCACACCACCCGGCATGGAACGCCAGCTGTAAGTAATTGCCCCTGTCCTGACTCCACCGAAATTAGAGTTGGGTTTTACTATCTTCTGCTTTGCCTGAACTCCCTCAGACCCAAATAGGGAGGGAATGAAAAATACTGATGCGGCTGCAGCAGTTGTTCCCAGAAACTCCCTTCTGGAAAAACTTTTTTCATTTTTTATGTTTTTCATGTTTTTCATTTATTTGATTCGTAAATAATATGTTTATAAGTGTTTTTCTTTTTATTTTTAAATTGTCATCCAAACATTACCTGAGTTATAAGATTTTACTACTGCATGGATAAATCTCATACCCCTTACTCCGTCGTGAACAGTTGGAAATTCACCCGGTGTAAACTGTTCTCCCCTTATTGATTTAGCCATGCCTTTATAGATATTTGCTATTGCTTCATAAATTCCTTCAGGGTGGCCACAGGGCATTGTATGGCTCTTTTCGGCAAATTCGCTATTATATGAGTGGGCGGGTTTCAGAACCTTAACGGGTTCAGTGTCACTCAAAAGATAGAGATAATTCGGATTTTCCTGTCCCCATTTCAGACTTGCTTTGGAGCCGTAAACAGCTATTGTGAGGTTATTTTCTTCGCCTGTGGCAACCTGGCATGAGCGAATAACACCTTTAAGTTTGGGATTTTCGAAGCGTAGCAGCACTGTACCGTCGAGGTCCATCTGAAAGCCTTCTTTTACATTGCTCAGGTCCGACAGCACCTGTTTTATCTCAAGACCTGTGGTATATTCAATCAGGTTGAATGCGTGTACTCCGATATCGCCCATGCAGCTACTCACTCCCGACTGTGCTGGATCGAACCGCCACACACCAGTTATGCGACTGTCGGCGCCATGGATTATTGAATTGACCCAGCCCTGATAATACTGTGCATCAATTCTCTGAATTGTCCCGAGCATACCCGACCTGATCATCTCTCTCATCTGCCTCACCATGGGGTAGCCAGTGTAAGTATGTGTCAGGGCAAAAGTGAGTTTGTTTTTGTTTACCAGTCTTTCGAGTTCCTCTGCTTCTTCGACAGTCATTGTCATGGGTTTTTCACACATTACATGGAAACCGTTTTCGAGAAGCATTTTTGCAAAAGGATAGTGCAGGTAGTTAGGTGTAACTATTGATACTGCCTGCATCCTGTCACTTTCAGCACGTGCGAGCTCTCCCTTTATCATTGCCTCCACACTCGCGTAGCATCGTTCAAGAGGGATACCTTCTTTCAAGGCAAATTCCTTGCTTTTCTCATAATCGGCATCGAATACCCCGCCAACCAGTTCAAAATCGTTGCATATCCTGGAAGCACGGCGGTGAGCGTCACCTATAAAAGCACCAATGCCTCCGCCTATCATTCCCAGTTTAATCTTTTTCATGACTTTCATGTTCTAAATTTTGGCAAACAGCATTACAAAAACCGAAAACTTCTGTCGGTCATTTTCTTTCAAAAGCTGCGTCGAATGCAACGGCAGATGGCGGAAAATCAATCTTCCTTACGAATGCAGCAGCTTCTTTTGCACCATGTTCACGATCCATACCACTATCTTCCCATTCAACCGAGAGAGGACCCTTATAACCGATTCTATTAAGAGCTCTGATGATTTCTTCGAAGTTGATCTTCCCTCTGCCCAGACTTCTGAAATCCCAGAAACGTCCTTTCGTTCCGAATTCGGTATGGCCTCCGAAAACACCAGCATCGGTAGGTACATCCGACCAGTAAACATCTTTCATGTGTGCATGGAAGATCCTGTCGGAGAAGGTGTATATGAACTTGATGTAGTCAACACCCTGGTAGCCAAAATGGGAAGGATCGAAATTGAAACCGAATGCAGGGTGATTGTCAAGTGCTTTCAACGCCCTCTGTGCTGAAGGAATGTCAAATGCAATCTCAGTAGGATGGGCTTCAAGGGCAAATTTGACACCAAGCTGTTTAAACCTGTCAAGGATCGGAATCCACCTCGAAGCAAATATTTCATAACCCTCATCAATCATTGACTGAGGAACAGGGGGGAATGAATAAAGCAGGTGCCATATAGGGCTGCCTGTGAAGCCGTTTACAACTTCAACGCCTAGCCTTGCTGCTGCTTCGGCTGTCTTTATCATCTCCTGTGCAGCCCTTTCATTTACCTTATCAGGATAACCATCGGCCCATACATAATCGGGCAAAATACTTTTGTGCCGCTGGTCTATCCGGTCACATATAGCCTGACCTACAAGATGATTTGAAATGGCATATACCTTAAGACCGTATTTTGCAAGTAAATCCTTTTTTGCCTTGCAATATGCCGCATCTGCCTTACTGACCTCAAAATGGTCGCCCCAGCATGCTAATTCCAAACCGTCATATCCGAAATCCTTTGCTTTTTTACAAAGGTCTTCAAGCTTCAAATCGGCCCATTGGCCTGTGAAAAGTGTTACTGGTCTGCTCATAAGTCACAAGTTTTAAGGTTATTATCTTAAATCAGCTTTGTTTTTTATCTTTTAATCACCTATCCGGCTTTTACCCTGATAGCCAGATATTCATTTTTCAAATATAAATTTAAAAAATTGCAAAAAACACTTCTTAATTATTCAATTTTGACAGGGTTAACATTCTTTAACTATAGCAACACCGAAATTGTACTTAAAAATACAATAATTACTAACATCAATGATATATGTTTGTTATCAAAATCGCTATTTTTAGAAAATCAATTAGAAAATCACCGAAAAGATGAAAGGTTTTAATTTTTCCAGATTTTTTCTCTTTGTCTTGTTTACATTTCTGAGCAGCATTTTTATTAATGCTCAGGTTATAAAGAGAGAAGTTGTAAACTTCAATTTCGACTGGAGGTTTTATAAGGGGGATCTGCCTGGAGCTTCTGCGCAGGATTTTGATGATGCCGGATGGAGAATTCTTGATCTCCCCCACGATTGGAGCATTGAGGGACCTTTCGATGCAAGGTGGGCAAGCGGTACGGGCTACCTTCCCGGTGGTATAGGCTGGTACAGAAAAACATTCAATGTACCAAAGAATTGGAGCAGGGGCAGGGTTTTTATTCTTTTTGAAGGTGTTTATAACAACAGTGAAGTATGGATTAACGGTAATTACCTTGGCAAGAGGCCTAACGGTTATATTTCTTTTCAATATGACATTACTCCTTATTTGCGATTTGGAAAAAACAACACTATTGCAGTTAAAGTAGACCATTCAAAATATGCTGATTCGAGATGGTATACAGGCTCGGGTATTTACCGAAACGTTAAACTGATATTCACGCCTGTAGTACATATCGCCAATTGGGGTGTATTTTACACAACGCCTTCGGTGAGCAAGGAAAGTGCTGTTATGAATGTCAGTATCAATATTATGAATGAAGGTGAGAAGAAAGCAGGAGTGGAGGTGTTTAATATTCTTTATTCGGGGGATAGTATTGTGGCACGTGCTTCGTCTTCTGTAACTGTTGAAAGTATGAAAGGGGCACTTATTGAACAGAGGCTTGAAGTCAAAGACCCGGTTCTGTGGAGTGTGGATATGCCTAATTTGTACAGGCTTGTTACTACAGTTAAGGGTAAAGGTTTCACGGATGAAATTACAACGAATGCGGGTATTAGATATTTCAGTTTTGATGCCAGCAAAGGGTTCAGTCTTAATGGCATAAGCATGAAGTTGAAGGGTGTATGTCTGCATCATGATGCAGGGGCTCTGGGTGCTGCTGTTCCGAAAAGTGAAATTGAAAGGCGTCTTGGATTGCTTAAAGAAATGGGTTGCAATGCCATCAGGACAAGTCATAATCCTTATTCGCCTGATTTTCTTGAGGTGTGCGACAGCATGGGTTTTCTGGTCATCAATGAAGCGTTTGATGAATGGGAGCTACCGAAGAAAAAATGGATAGAGGGCTGGAACAGGGGCACACCTGGAAAGGACGGTTATGCTGAATATTTCAAAGAGTGGGCATTGAGAGATCTTGCTGATTTTGTTCTGCGCGACCGGAACCACCCTTCGGTTATAATGTGGAGCATAGGTAACGAGATAGATTATCCAAACGACCCTTATACTCATCCCATACTTAATACTGAAGCCAACCCTCAGACGTGGGCAAAATATGACGAAAAACTTCCACATGCCAATCGTCTTGGCGAGATTGCCCGGGAGCTTGTAGCAACAGTTAAAGAATATGATACTACTCGTCCGGTTACAGCCGGGCTCGCCTCAGCTCTTATGTCAAATGAAACCGGATATGCGGCAGCCCTTGATGTGATTGGGTATAACTATCAGGAATTCAGATACGAAAGAGACCATAAAACTTATCCTGAGAGGCCTCTTTACGGGAGCGAAAACGGTATGAGTCTCGAAGCCTGGAAAGCCGTTGAAGAGAATGACTATGTGGCAGGGCAGTTTTTATGGACAGGAATCGAGTATCTTGGAGAGGCGGGGCAGTATCCTTCACGCCACAGCACATCAGGTTTGATAGATCTGGCAGGCAACAGGAAACCGGAATATTACTTCCGCCAGAGCCTCTGGAGCAGTAAGCCGATGGTGTTTCTTGGTACCACAACGTCTGTTACAACCAGAGAACCTGCAAATCTGTGGGCTCATAAAAGGGTTGACCCTGTATGGAATTACAATGAAGGGCATGTGGTGAGTGTAAATGCATTTACAAACTGCCAGGAGGTGGAGCTTTTTCTTAACGGAAAATCGCTTGGCTCAAAAAGTCTGGCTGATTTCCCGAACAGGACAATTTCATGGGATGTTCCTTTTGAACCTGGCGAACTAAGGGCAGTTGGCAAAAACAATGGGATGGAGGTGGCATCGTATTCACTGAATACGTATGGGAAACCGACTTCGATAAGGGCAATGTGTGATGCAATGGTCTTGAAGGCAAACCGGACAGATATATCAAGAATTTATGTTACTATAACAGATGAAAAAGGGAATATAGTGTATAACGCTGACAATGAAGTGTTTTGTGAAATTACAGGTCCGGTGAGGCTTCTTGGAATGGAAGATGCAAATCCCAGAAATACTGAAAATTATAAAGACAACAGACAGAAAGCATATCATGGCCGACTGCTGATTTACTTGCAGGCGCTTGATACACCGGGGAAAGCCAATATTAAGATTTCTTCAGAAGGTCTTAATAGCCTAACATTTACGATTGACCTGGTCAAATAGGCAATGCAGGCTACTTTTTGTCGTATACGTTTGTCATCCGCATTTCACCATTGGGCGTATTAAATACATTTTCAATGGCGAGGGTTTTGTCTGTTTCGTTCAGTGTCCAGGTTTCGGTTGATTTGAATTCATTGCCGTTGAAGTTCATGGTATGAGTGAATGTCAGGGATTTTTTATCGGCTGACCATTGCACTACCGATTTTCTCACGTTTTCCTGGAACAGAACATTGGAACACTCTTTGCCATCCAGAGTGTATTTGCTGTTGAAGGTGAAATCGCCATCTGGTCCCTGCATGGTGCTTTGAACAGAAAGTTCATTGCCGTTGTGGGTAATGTTAATTGTAGTGGGTGCGAATCTGAAGCCACCTTCTACTGGTGAACTCTTAGTTTCATTAAGAACCCATGTGCCTGAAAAGTTTACCTGGGCATTTGACTTGGCTACTGACAGCGACATCAAAATTGCTGCAACAGTTATTAGAAGTAAAGATGGTCCAAACGTTTCAGTTTTACGGAGAATAGTTTTTGTTTTCATAGGTAGATGATTTTTAAGGCTTTATAAGTCATATTTTTTGATACAAAATTAAGACTTTTTATTTTGTATGATGTGCTGCTGGAGATTTTTCAGTGAATATTTTAATTACCAGTTACATACTGCAGTAACAGTATTTCACAACCAGCTGTTAAATAGTGTTTTTCTTATATTCGCATGCTCTGGATTAATTGTTGTTATCCAGGGAACCTGACAGGGGGAAGCCGGTTGTATTAGTATCAGATGATAAATTTTATCAGATAAAAAATTTTACTAAATGATAACATTTATCAAATAAAAAATTTTATTAAAAAATAATCTGTATCAAATAGTAAAAATTATCAGGCAGTATGAAATTTTAAATAATAAATTTTATCAAATAATAAAAATTCTAATATTGAGTCTTTACATGCCCTCTACTTTTGACCAAAATAAGTCCCAATAATATTGTAAATATTGTGGAAAATATATGATTAATTTATTAATTTTACGTCATGCTTTTTTCCTGATCAACCTTTTAAAAACCTTAAAACTAATTAATTAAACCATGAAAACCAGAACAATTTCAGGAATCCTGATGCTTATAGCAGCAGGAATCTTTCTTGCTTTTGCATTTTCATCATGCAAACCAAAAGGAAAAAATATCGGATTGCAACTCTACTCAATCCGCGACTCCATCCGTAGAGATGTACCGGCAGCAATCGAAAAAGTTGCTAAAATGGGTTATAAATTCGTCGAACCTGCCGGATATGCCAACGGAAAATTCTATGGACTGACACCCGAGGAATTCAAAGCATTGTGCCAGAAGAACGGTATTTACGTCCTTAGCTCACATACTGGCCGCCCGGCACCCGATTCAGCTAACTGGGAGGCAACAATGGCATGGTGGGATACCTGTATTGCAGCTCATGTAGCAGTGGGAGCAAAATATATCGTCCAGCCTTCAATGGGCCGTGACGCATACGAAAGCCTGGAGGGCCTTAAGAAATACTGTGAATATTTTAATGCAGTGGGAGAAAAGTGCAATAAAGCCGGTATTCGCTTCGGTTATCATAACCATAGCAGGGAATTTACTACTGTGTTCGACAGTACAATTGTACTTTATGATTATATGCTCCAGAATACCGACCCGTCGAAAGTCTTCTTCCAGCTCGACCTTTACTGGTGCGTTGAAGGAGGTGCCGACCCCGTGGCTTACTTCAACAAATATCCCGGCCGGTTTGAACTGTGGCATATAAAGGATGAAGCCGAAGTTGGCGCAAGCGGCAAAATGGACTTTGCAAAGATATGGGCAGCCGCTGCCGTGTCAGGAATGAAATATGGAATCGTGGAAGTTGAAAAATATAACTTCGACCAGTTTACAAGTTGCCAGAAGAGCCTCGAATTCCTGAATAACGCCGAATACGTGATTATGCCCCAATAGACAGGGCTTTTGTATGGAAAATCTCAAGACTGCTGTTATAGGGATTGGAAAAGTAACTCCTATTCATGCTGCTGCATTGGTGAATCTTCGCCAGTCGCACTTTACTGCCGTATGCAGTTCAAAAAAAGAAAAGGCTGAAGAGTTCGCCCGTAATTACAAAATAAGAAGCTACACCGATGTTTTTGATATGGTTTCGAAAGAAAAAATCGATGTGGCTGTAATATGTACTCCTCATCCTTATCATAAGGAACCTGCTGTAGCAGCAATGGAAGCAGGTGCCCATGTGCTGATTGAAAAGCCTCTTGCATCATCTCTCCAGGATTGTGATGATATGCTCGAGACAGCTAAGAGATGCAAGAGGCAGATTGGAGTCATCTCGCAACGCCGATGGTATAAACCTGTCCGCAGAATGAAGGAGGCAATAGATGCGGGTAAGATTGGCTTGCCGGCCCTGGGTATCGTATATATGCTCGGATGGAGGGATGAGAAATATTATGCCAGTGATCCCTGGCGTGGAAAATGGATCGAAGAGGGCGGAGGAGTGCTTGTTAACCAGGCGCCGCACCAGCTTGACCTGCTTCAGTGGTTCATGGGACAGCCGGAAGAACTCTGCGGAATGTGGGCAAATCTTAATCACCCATATATCGAAGTTGAGGATACAGCCCTTGCTATCATCAGATTCAAAAGCGGAGCCCTCGGAAGCATAATCGTATCAAACTCACAGAAACCTGGTATATACTGTAAGGTACATGTGCATGGCCAAAACGGTGCATCAGTCGGCGTTCAGACCGACGGAGGAGCAATGTTCGTCGCTGGTATGTCAGGTATCCAGGAACCTCCGGTTAACGACATCTGGACCATTCCCGGCGAAGAAAATCTTCTGAAGGATATGGTGAAAGAAGACTCCGGTTTCTTTAACTCACTTCCAAACCCTGTTGAATACTACCACGAAAGACAGATTGAGGATTTTCTATCGGCTGTGATTGAAGGACGCAGACCTCTTGTAACTGGCGAAGACGGAAGAGTTACAGTTGAAATTTTTACAGCAATCTACCGCTCTAATCGCGACAAAATGCCTGTCAGATGGCCTCTTTTTCCTGAAAACAGAGATGACTTCGATGGAAGGCTGAAAACTGAGTAAGAAGTTCTCTCTAAGAAATAGAGCAGAAAATATTTTTTCAATACATTTATCGAATAAATAGGTCATTATGAAATATCATTATTTTCTTCCTGCATTGTCCCTTGTAGCCCTTCAGAGTTGTGTTTATTATTTCGAAGACGATTTCGTAAAAGTGCCGAAAGTTGATTCGCATATTCATATAAACAGCGATGACGGTGTGTTTGAAGAAATTGCTGCTGCCGATAATTTTATTCTTATTTCATTGAATGTCGATCATGGTGATTCGGCCAGCGTCAGGAAACAATTTGAATATGCTGCTGCAAGTGCTTTGAAACATCCCGGGAGGGTCTTTTTTGGGCCAACATTTTTTTTCGATACTGCCGGGTGGGGCACAGAAGAATGGAGCCGCAAGATAATTACACAGCTCGATAAAGACCTCTCCGCTCCAGGAGCAGTAACAGTTAAGATATGGAAAAACATTGGAATGGTACTGCGCGACCGTTCAGGAAAATTTATCATGGTTGATGACCCCGGGCTCGACCCTGTGGTTAACTTTATAAAAGGAAAGGGATTCCCAATGACCGGACATCTGGGAGAACCCCGCAACTGCTGGCTGCCGCTCGCTGAGATGACAGTACGAAGCGACTCAAGCTACTTTGCCCGTAACCCACAGTACCATATGTATCTGCATCCTGAATATCCTTCATATGAGGATCAAATCAATGCCCGCGACAGGTTTCTGGAGAAAAACCCCGACCTCACCTTCATCGGATGCCACCTCGGAAGTCTGGAATGGAACGTCGACTCACTGGCAAAACGGCTCGATAAATTTCCAAATATGGCTGTTGATATGTCGGCAAGAATATGTCACCTGCAATACCAGGCACTGACCAACAGGAAGAAAGTTCGTGATTTCTGCATAAAATACCAGGACAGATTGCTTTATGGAACCGATGTTGGTTACAGTGGAAGCAATAATCCGGAAGCCTTTAAAAAACGGATGCACGAGACCTGGCTTGACGATTGGAAATTCTTCACCAGTAGCCTTATGATGACTTCCGATAAGTTCGACGGCAAATTTGCCGGACTGAAACTTCCGAGAAAAGTAGTGGATAAAATATATTTCAAGAATGCCGTTAAATGGTATAAGCTGAAAATATAAAACCGACTAAGGTTCCAGATATACATTATTTTTTAAAAGGGCATCCCTTAGGGCACTATAAGGCAAATCCCTCGTTCTGTGGTTTTTCATCGCACACAGTGCAGCAGCAGTCCCTGCAGCCTGCCCCTGACCCATGCAGCAAACAGTATTCCGGGTCGACATATGTGCTTGAAAATCCGTTGTGATAAGCATCCCGGCGGCAAGTAAGTTCTCTATGCCTTTTACCATTAAAGCCCTGTAAGGAACACCGTAAGTCCCGCCATTTTTTACCTGATAGCGCGGGGCTGAATCGTGAAAACCATAAACCATGATATCGTCATCAAAATGCCTGCCCTCAGTTATATCAGAAAGGGCTATATCGTAGTCGCATATTATCGTCCTTCCCCGTCGGATATTTAATGATGGACTTGTCCGTGCAATAAAAGCATTTTCACATCCCGGAAGGTATTTCCTGAAAAGCTCCAGAGTTTTGTACTGGTTCTGTCTTATAATGAGTTCTGCCTTTGAAACCTCATCCCTGTTGGTGGGACTGACCGGAAGTTTATAATTAACCTTTATGAACATCAGATAATTGTCGTGAACAGTTGTCGTAATCAGGCCTGAACCCAGCTTAACAATGCCGTCAACAAACTCTTTCGGCAGTTTGTCCCTTATTACATAACCGCTTTCACTACCCATGCGTATTATCTGATCTTCTTTACCGTCGCGCAGTCCAAAAGCCAGATCGCCCACTGCATTGTTTTTTGTGAGATAGGTGAAGAGTTTTTCGATATTGACATTGCCGAGTCCCATGCTGTTGCAGACAGGATGATCGTTCAATTCAAGATATTCAGCTCCGGCATATGCCGACAAATCCCCATAGGCTGTACAGTCCACGAAGCATTTAGCCTTGAAATATTCCCTTCCCATTCTGCTCTGGGTTATTATGCCTTCAATAACAGACTTCTTTTTAACTGCTCCAGCAACAAGCGTATTTGTGAAAATATTAACACCGGCTTCTGCAAGCATTTCAAAGACAACAAGTTTGTAGAGTTCAGTATCAATAGCTGTGCACGCTGAATCATAATCATACCGGGTCGCCATCTCGGTATGTCCTGTTGTTCCTCCAATAGGAAGAAGTCTGTCGATTATTTCCTGTGCAATACCTTTCACCACCTGCCTTTTAGGTACTCCCGGGAAAGCCTTCCACAGGTTGAAGAAACTGTGAAGGGCAGTACCGCCTTCAACTACTGTGCCACCAGGATAACCTTTGGCTTCAATTAACGCTGTTTTTGCTCCCATACGAGCCGAAGCAATCGCCGCTACTGCCCCTGCAGTGCCACCTCCTGCAACAACAACATCAAAATTTCTTACAGGCATCTTCTTCACATCTTCAGGCTCATATACCGGATTGCCGTCAATAAAATCCATGGTTCCACCGGCTGCAGGTAGCACTACCCCTGCAAGCAAAGCTTTTCTGGTAAATTTTCTGCGGTTCATTGTTGTTCTTTTAATATGGTTTTCTCAATTAAAGGTAAAAACAACTATTGATTTTTAAACTGCGAAGAAGGAAATTTCATTTTTAAAAATAATTCTGAACTTTTTGATTTAACTTTCAGTCAAATTGGTTACTTATGAAGAAAATACTTTCTCTATGCGCTATCTGTTTGTATGTTACCATGTTGGGAACAGCTCAGCAGGCAAAAAAAATTACTGAAAATGCACCGGTTTTCAATGTGAAAAGCTATGGAGCAAAGGGAGACGGAAAACAGCTCGATAGCCCTGCAATCAATAAAGCAATTGAAGCTGCTTCAAAAGCAGGAGGCGGAACAGTATGGTTTCCTGCCGGCACATACCTGTCGGGTTCAATACATCTTAAGAGCAACATAGCTCTGTATCTCGACCAGGGTGCTGTGATTGAAGCTGTTCAGGATACTACAGCATACGACAGGGCTGAACCAAATGAATGGGGAGATAAGTATCAGTATCAGGATTTTGGCCACAGCCACTGGCACAACAGCCTTATATGGGGAGAAAATATTGAAAATGTTTCAATACTCGGACCAGGACTGATATATGGAAGGGGATTGACACGCTTTTTACCTCAGGACAAGCTTCCTAACACGCTGGGCAATAAAGCTGTAGCTTTGAAGAACTGCCATAATGTAATTTTAAAAGATATATCCATCCTCCATGGCGGCCATTTTGCAATTCTCGCCACAGGTGTTGATAATTTAACGATTGATAATTTGAAGATTGACACAAACCGCGACGGTATGGATATTGACTGCTGCCACAATGTCAGAATATCAAATTGCTACGTTAATTCCCCATGGGATGATGCCATATGTCTTAAAAGCTCATACGGTCTGGGATATGCCAGAACAACAGAGAATGTAAACATTGTTAACTGCTGGGTGTCGGGTGGTTTTGAAGAAGGAACGATGCTTGACGGAACCTATAAACCAATTGGACAGGGCTACAGAGCAAACTTTACAGGACGCATAAAGTTTGGAACTGAATCAAATGGTGGATTTAAAAACATTACAATTGCTAACTGCACATTCGAAAGCTGCCAGGGTATTGCACTCGAAACTGTTGATGGTGCTTTGCTGGAAGATGTTACCATTACCAATATAACAATGCGGAACATAATTAGCTCACCTATTTTTCTCAGGCTGGGTAGCCGTATGCGCGGACCTGAAGGAGTGCCACCGGGAAAACTCAGAAGGGTAATTATATCGAATTTAGTAGCCTTCGACACACGTCCGGGTTATTGCTCAATAATAAGCGGAATACCTGGTTATGATATCGAAAATGTAATGCTAAGCAATATCCAGGTATACTGCACAGGTGGGGGAACAAAAGAAATGGCTGAAAGAGAACCTGCAGAGCGTGAAAATGCTTATCCTGAACCGGGTATGTTCGGAACCACACCTGCCTATGGATTTTATGTCCGGCATGTCAATGGTATAATTTTTGACAACGTTCAGGTAACATACGATGGTGAGGAAGCACGCCCCGCATTTTACCTTAATGATGTGAAGAATGCTGATTTTTTACATGTTAAGGCAAGACGTACCGCAGGAGTTCCGGAATTTGTTCTGAAGAATGTGACAAATTTCAGAACACACTACAATTATTCTCTGCCTGATACATTGATCCAGCAAACTGAATTGACAAATCTTTATTGATTCTATCTTTCACCATATGTTTTACCACCCCAAATGTAGACACAATAACTTTCGAGCAGGGGAGTCTCAATGTAAGATGCATATATTCAAATATTTATAAAATAATTACCATATGAAACTTTTTAAACTTCTTATTGTTTTTTTCCTGGCTGAACTCTCAATTGCAGCGCAATTACCGCACCTTGAGAAGAGAGGTAATGCAACACAGCTTATTGTACACGGCAAGCCATTTTTGATGCTTGCCGGTGAAGTCAACAATTCATCGGGTTCCAATATTGAACATATGGAAAAGACCATGAAAGCATGGAGGGAGTGTAACTTCAACACTGTGCTTGTATCAGTTTCATGGGAGATTATTGAGCCCTCGGAAGGAAAGTTTGACTTCTCTTCGGTAGATGAGCTTTTAAGGATAGCCCGGGAAAGCGATCTGAAGCTAGGATTTCTCTGGTTTGCCTCATGGAAGAACGGTTTCTCACCTTATGCTCCTTCGTGGGTGCTGGGTGATACCAGACGATTTGAAAGGGTTAAGGATGAAAAGGGCCGCAATACACGTACCCTGAGTCCACTTTGCAATGCTACAAGAGATGCTGATGCCAGGGCATTTGCTGCCCTCATGCGACATCTGGCACAGACCGATTCGAAAGAAAATACGGTGATTGTTGTCCAGATTGAAAATGAGGTTGGAGTGCTGAGGCAGACAAGGGATTTCAGTGCTGCGGCAAACAAACTCATTGCATCACAGGTGCCTGAGGAGCTTCTGAGATATCTTGCTAAAAACCGCCAGACACTCGAACCGGAGCTCAGAACTGCATGGGAAAACAATGGGGCAAAGACAAAAGGTACATGGTACGAAGTTTTTGGTACAGGTGATTATACCGACATGTTTTTTATGGCATGGCAATATGCAAGGTATATTAATGCAGTTGCTGAAACGGGTAAAAGGGAATATAATATTCCCATGTATGTCAATTGCTGGATGTCGGGTTCAAGACCTAACATTGGAAAGCCGGGAAATTTTCCAAGCGGAGGTCCGGTTCTTTCTGTTCTGGATATATGGAAAGCAGGAGCACCAGCAGTTGATATTCTTGCACCAGACATCTATGGTGCCGATTTCAAAGACCAGTGCCGTAACTTTCACAGACACGACAACCCGCTGTTTGTTCCTGAAACAAGAGCTGTCGAGGGAGCTGCCACATGGGCTTTTTCAACACACGATGCCATATGCTTTTCACCATTCGGAATCGACACCAGACCTGAAACCATGGCTGCAGAATATAAAATGCTTTCTCAGCTAATGCCGGTCATAACACAGTATCAGGGTACAGGTCTGATGTCGGGGTTCTATCGCGATGGCAGGGATACAACAAGAAACTTTGAATTTAAACTAAATGACGATGTGAAGATTATTGTCACTCTTCAACAGGTTGCGCGGAGGGAGACCTCACCGACTGCCCCGGGAACAGGCAACGCCCAGCAACGACAGCAGACACCCGAACAGGGATCCTATGGACTTTTTATAAAAACAGGCGAAAGCGAATTTATGGTGGCAGGAAACAATATCTCAGTAACAGCTGTCTCTATTAATACTAAGAAGGAAGTCTGGCTTAAAGATGCCTGGGAAGGCACATTCGTTGATGGTGTATGGAAACCCAAAGTTCTTCTCAACGGCGATGAGGCAGGTTTTCTAAGAAGTGATGATCCTGTATATTCAGTAAGAGCTTATAAGTCAACACCTCCGGAACCGGCTATTATAAAGTTCAAAACAGTCGTTTACGACAGGTAATGAATAAGTCAGTAATTTTTCAATTAAAAATCAATACAGGTGCTGTAAATAATTAAATTTGGAACACGGAAATCTGATGTTAAAATTATAATAGCAGATGATTACTTTCACTTTAGGCATTCTCATCCTTTTGGCAGGATATTTTGTTTATTCCAGGTTTATTGAAAAAATTGCAGGTGCTGATGCCTCGAGAGAGACTCCCGCCTACAGGATGAGAGACGGTGTTGACTACCTCCCCTTGCTATGGTGGAAAGTTTTCCTGATACAGTTTCTGAATATTGCAGGGCTGGGACCTATTTTTGGTGCCATTGCAGGTGCTATGTGGGGGCCGGTGGCTTATCTGTGGATAATCCTTGGCTCTGTCTTTGCGGGCGCAGTTCACGACTATTTCTCCGGAATGCTTTCTATTTATCATAACGGGCTCAGTATAACTGAGATAGTTGGAATTTATCTTGGCAATGGTGTTAAACAGTTCATGCGGGGCTTTACTGTCGTCCTTATGGTTCTTGTGGGAGCTGTATTTATTGTTGGACCGGCAGGAATACTGGGAGGAATGACCCAGGGTACACTTTCAGTTACTTTCTGGGTATGGGTTGTTTTCTTTTATTACATTGTTGCCACAATGCTTCCCATCGATAAGATTATCGGGAGAATCTATCCGTTTTTTGGGTTTGCTCTTGTTTTCATGGCACTCGGACTTATTACAGCATTACTTATTAACGGGTATAAACCACCAGAACTTAACTTTTCAACCCTACGGAACTTCCATGTTGATGCCGGAAAATTTCCTGTTTTTCCGATGATGTTCATAACAATTGCCTGCGGTGCAATATCCGGATTTCATTCAACACAGTCACCTCTTATGGCAAGATGTATTACAAACGAAAAGCTGGGAAGAAGAGTTTTCTATGGTGCAATGATTTCTGAAGCTATTGTAGCAATGATATGGGCTACCATAGGAATGAGTTTCTGGGGTGGAGTAAAAGAACTGAACGATGTCATGACTGCGAATAAAGGCAATGCTGCTGTGCTGGTGAATGAAGTTTCCAATTCTCTTCTCGGAAAGTTCGGTGGCATACTTGCACTTTTAGGAGTAGTGGCCGCACCCGTAACCTCTGGCGACACCGCTTTCCGCAGTGCACGTCTTATAGTTGCCGACTTTCTTAATTTTAAACAGGGCCCGATAAAAAACCGTCTGCTTATAAGTATCCCTCTCTTTGCAATAGGTTTTATAATTACAAAAATGGATTTCAGCATTATCTGGCGTTACTTTGCATGGTGCAACCAAACCCTTGCGATGATAGTGCTATGGGCAGAAACTGTATATCTTGTTAGAGCAGGCAAGATTTACGGAATAACACTCGTACCGGCACTTTTTATGACCGCCGTTTCAGCAACCTATATACTTATTGCACCTGAGGGTTTCAGACTGGCAGGCAATATTGCTTACCCTGCAGGTGCAGCAGCAACACTCGCTGCATTGACAGGATTTGTTGCATATTTGTACAGGAAGAAAACTAAATAAAAATAAACTACTGCCACAGATTTTGTCTGGCAGATTGGAAGGATGACGTAAAAAAAGAAGATAGATATATTTATGCTTAAATACCGAATAGCATATTTTTAATTTTTCAATATGAAAACCAGAAGAAAATTTATTAAAGAAACAGCAGCCGGAGCTATGGCAGCAATGAGCATTCCAAAAGTTTTGTACGAATTTCCAGCTGGAGCAGGACAGAAGAAAATAAAACTGGAAAAGAACAATGTCATTCTTTTTCAGGGCGACTCAATTACCGATGCAGGCAGAAACAAACAGAATGAAAGCTTCAATAATCCATCATCATTAGGTTCGGGTTATGCTTTTCTGGCTACTGCTGCTCTACTTGAAAGTTTTCCTTCACTTAATCTGAAGGTATATAACAGGGGTATATCGGGTAACAAAGTCTTTCAGCTTGCCGAACGCTGGGATAAAGACTGCCTTGACCTTAAACCCGATGTATTGAGTATCCTGATAGGTGTCAACGATATCTGGCATACTCTGAACGGACAATATAACGGGACGGTTGAAAAATACCGCAGCGATTATATTGCTCTTCTTGAACGTACCAGAACAGCTCTTCCTTCTGTCAAACTGATTATCTGCGAACCCTTTGCAGTACCCGGAGTAAAAGCCGTTGACGACAGATGGTACCCTGAATTTTATGAATACCAGAAGGCTGCCCGGGAGATTGCGGAACGCTTCGGGGCAACATTTGTTCCCTTCCAGAAAGTTTTTGATGAGGCACAGAAACGCGCCCCGGGTTCATACTGGACCGGCGACGGCGTTCACCCCTCACTTCCTGGAGCACAACTGATGGCTAAAGCATGGCTCAAGACTGTTCTTTAATTTAATTTAATTTAATTCCCGTGCTGCAAAAAAGATATGTAATGTCATATCGCTGGCAGGCATTTGTCTTTCTGACCATCTGCTTGCTTTACGGGAATATTTCCTTCTCCCAGGAGGAATATAATGTGCTTAAAGAGAGCTGGTTAAAATATACTGATGCACAGAATTTTCTTTATCATCATCTCCTTTCCGATGCTGTTTTTTTTCTTGAAAAAAGAAAAGAAAAGACAGATTCACTGACAACATTGTCCGGCTGGCAGACGCGTCAGAAAGAAATCAGAGAAATACTTCAAAGAATTGCCGGGCCATTTCCCGAAAAAACTCCCTTGAATGCAAGAATTGTAAGAACAATTGAGAAGTCTGGTTTCAGAATAGAACATATCATTTTTGAGTCACAGCCAGGGTTCTATGTAACTTCTTCACTTTATATTCCTGCAGGGATTAGAAAAGGTCAGAAACTGCCTGCTGTAATTTATTGCAGCGGCCACTCAGCTGAAGGATACAGAAGCGCAGTATATCAGCATGTTATACAGAATCTTGTTAAGAAAGGATTTATTGTATTTGCTTTTGACCCGGTAGGTCAGGGTGAACGGCTTGAATATCCTGACCCGGCAACGGGCAAATCCCTGGTTGGTGGACCCACACATGAGCATTCTTATCCTGGCTCACAGACACTCCTAACCGGTTCCTCGCAGGCTGCATACATGATATGGGATGGAATAAGAGCAGTTGATTACCTGCTTACCCGCAGGGAAGTCGATCCATCGCGCATTGGAATCACCGGACGCTCAGGCGGCGGAACACAATCAGCATATATCGCTGCAATGGACGACAGAATCTTTGCCGCCGCCCCTGAAAACTATATAACAAACTTCACCCGGCTGCTCGAGTCAATCGGTCCACAGGATGCAGAACAAAATATTCCGAAGTTTGTTGCATCTGGCCTTGACCATGCCGATTTTCTTATTGTAAGAGCTCCCAGACCTGCCATGATGATCACAACAACCAGAGATATGTTCAGTATTCAGGGCGCTGTAGAGACTGAAAAAGAAATAGCCCGCGTATACAGGGCATATAACCAGCCAGGAAATTTTCTGAGGGTTGAAGATGACACAACTCATGCTTCTACTGTAAAAAACAGACAGGCACTTTATACCTTCTTCGGAAAGCATCTGAATAATCCATGCAATAACAGCGATGAGGAAACAATCCGTCTATCACCTGAAGAATTGCGGGTGACATCAAAGGGTCAGGTTTCATTTGAATCAGGAGCAGAAACAGTCCATTCTCTTAATCTAAAGAGAGCTATAGCGCTTGAGAAACGTCTCGATGACTCCAGAAACGGTGAAATAAAGCATTTTACTTATGCAGTCGATGCGGCAAAGAAACTCTCAGGTTTCATTGAACCGGGAAGCGTTGGAGATCCTGTATTTGCAGGACGTTTCAGAAAGGACGGGTATTGCGTGGAAAAGTACTTTATAAAAGGTGAAGGTGATTATGTGATACCTTTTCTTCTTTTTGTGCCTGAAAAACAGACCAGTAAATATCTGATATATCTTCATCCGGAAGGGAAGTCAGCAGAATCAGGGGCAGGGAAAGAGATTGAAAGCATTGTTTTACATGGGATAACAGTTCTGGCTCCTGACCTGCCCGGGACGGGTGAAACAGGTCCGGGTTCATTTCGCGGTGATGCATACTTTGCTGGTGTTTCGCATAATCTTCTCTATGCCGCTTTGCTTACAGGAAGAAGCATAACGGGCATTTATGCTGGTGATATTATACGACTTGCAAAGTTTATTGAAAAGAGAGATGAACATGCAGATATAAAAGGCTTTGCTAAAGGATATCTGTCACCAGCACTTCTTCATGCAGCAGCCTTTTCCCATTTATTGAAAGGCATCGTCCTTGTTAATCCTTACATCTCATATTTTTCTCTGGTAAAAGAAAGGATGTATAACCCACTTTTTATGCTAACAGTCGTACCGGGGGCCCTTAAAGAATATGATCTTCCTGACCTTGCCGGAGCCCTTGCTCCCCGAAAACTTCTGATTGCAGGAGCTACCGACGGTAAAGGTTCCGGTGATGATAGTGAAGTAATCAATAAAGGCCTTTCGGTAATAAAAGATGCTTATTCAGTAAATAATGCTGGTGATAAATTAAGGATATACCCGGTCACTGATAAAGTGTTGATAATTAATAATTTGATTGACTGGCTGATGAAAGAATAATTTTACAGAAGAATCACATGGATATGTTAAAAAAAGTAAAATTCCATCTTTTTTGTATATGAGAAAATTTCTTTTAACGATTTTTTGTAATTTTTCAGATTAAATAATACTAATACCAACTAAAATGGCTTTTAAGCGAACCCGGAAGAGACGCGATTTTTTAAGAAACGCAACCCTTGGAACAATAGGATTAACACTTGCTTCGGGTACAGCTTTCCGGAAATACAAGACAGGTTCTGAAGTAAAAAAGGTGGGGATTATAGGCCTTGACACTTCTCATAGTACCGCATTTACAAGGATGCTCAACAGTTCTGAACCCGACCCGCGTTTTTCAGGTTACCGTATTGTTGCGGCCTATCCCAGGGGTAGTAACGATATCAAGTCGAGTACCGACAGGATACCTGGCTATACTGAAGAGGTAAAAAAATATGGTGTTCAGATTGTAAATTCTATTGAAGAACTCCTTCCCCTCGTTGATTACGTCCTGCTCGAAACAAACGACGGCCGTCTACATCTTGAACAGGCTGTACATGTGATGAGGTCGGGTAAGAGATTGTTTATTGATAAACCCATTGCAGCTTCACTCTCGGATGTAATAGCAATATTCAGATTATCAGAGATATATAATGTGCCCCTCTTTTCTTCATCTTCTTTAAGGTATATACCAGGTGTTGATGATATCGCCAGAGGGGCAATAGGCAAGGTAACCGGTGCTTTTGCATACAGTCCTGCAACTCTCGAAAAAACGCATCCTGACCTTTTCTGGTACGGGGTGCATGGTGTGGAGATTCTGTTTACGGTGATGGGTACCGGGTGCGTGAGTGTGAGTCGTACATTTACTGAAGGAGCAGACGTTGCAACAGGAGTGTGGAACGACGGGCGCATTGGAACTTTTAGAGGCATTAGAACGGGTAGAGCTGATTACGGTGGTACCGTTTTTGGAGAAAAAGGAATATTGGTTCTGGGGAAATATGGAGGCTATGAACCGTTGCTGGTTGAAATTGTCCGTTTTTTTGAAACAGGAGTGCCGCCGGTAAAACCTGAGGTCACAACAGAGATTTTTGCTTTTATGACAGCTGCCGATGAAAGCAAAAAGGCAGGAGGGAAACCGGTCATGATTGAAGAGGTAATGAAGAAGGCGAAAAAAGATGCGGAAAAATCAGTGTTGAAATACACAAAACAATAAATAACCTGAAGTTTAACCTAAAAAAGCATTTAAAATGACTAAAAGAAGGGAATTTATCAAGAAGAGTGTACTGGGAACAGCCGGAATTGCTATTGGCGGAATGGGGTTCAGCCGCAGTTCCTATAATTCGATTATAGGTGCGAATGATCGCATAACCGTTGCCGTTATAGGCATTCGCAGCCAGGGTGGTACTCACATCAACAGTTTTTTGCGGATAAGGGACAGTAAAAATGTACGTCTTAAGACTATCTGCGATGTTGATGAACAGTTCTGGCCGGAACGTGTAAAGACCATTGAGTCTGCAACAGGTCAGAGGCCTGTAACCGAGTGGGATATGCGCCGGGTGTTTGAAGACAAGGAGATTGATGCTGTCTCCTTCGCAACGCCTAACTTCTGGCATGCACTTGGCACAATATGGGCTTGCCAGGCCGGAAAGCATGTGTATGTTGAAAAGCCATCGACACATTGCGTGTGGGAGGGTCGTAAGATGGTTGAAGCTGCACGTAAGTACAATGTAAGGGTGCAGGTAGGAATGCAGAACCGCTCAATTCCGCAGGTCATTCAGGCAATCAAATTCCTGCACGACGGAGGTATTGGTGATGTGTTCATGGCAAAGGGTCTGTGTTATAAGCCTCGTGATTCATTTGGTATTGCGCCCGATAGCGAACCACCTGCCTCACTGCATTACGACATGTGGCTTGGACCATGCCAGTGGCAGCCGTATAACGAGAAGAAAGTCCATTACAACTGGCACTGGCACTGGGCAACAGGCGGTGGCGA
The DNA here is from genome assembly GCA_049654745.1 of Bacteroidales bacterium. GTDB lineage: Bacteria > Bacteroidota > Bacteroidia > Bacteroidales > VadinHA17 > LD21. Next base: position 8,662 of record JBASIK010000210.1, on the reverse strand, counting down.
CACAGCAAACCAGGGTCCTCACCAGTTCGATATTGCCCGCTGGGGATTGAATAAACAGGAACATCCTGTATATATCTATTCAACTGGCGGCCTCTTCGGTATCGACCCGAAAGAATGTTCGCAGGAGACACCCAACACCCAGACATCCCTCTTTAAATACAAAGACGGTAAAGTGCTTGAGTTTGAGACAAGGGGCCGTTATACTAACGCCGAGGGTACTCTTGATGTGCGAATCGGAAATATTTTCTACGGCACCGAAGGCTATCTTGAAATAAATGGCAGCCAGTGGAGAGCATTCCGCCACCGTGAAACAAAACCCTTTGCCGGGTCAGATGTTGGAGAAACAGTTACTGATGTAATGGCACCTCCGGGAGGCGGAAATCACTATGCCAACTTCATTGATGCAATCAGGGAAGGTAAAAACGAAATCCTTAACTGCGACATCCTGCAAGGATATATGTCGTCAGTACTTCCGGCCCTTGCAAATATCTCCTACCGCCTCGGACGCCACCTTATCTTCGACGGTGAAAAAGAAAAATTTGTTAAGGACAAGGAAGCCGACAAGATGCTTACCCGTGAATACAGAAAACCATACGTTGTACCGGAGGTTGTCTGAAGCGTAATATCTGAGCTGGAAACAAACAATTCATTTCAGTTTCATTATAAAGATCTGAAATAGCTGTTGTCCAGCTGATTAAACAAGAACAATTAATAAGGGGCGCCGAAGGAATGAATTTCCAGCAGGCGCCCTAACTTCCTTTCAGTAAAAGATGCCATATGAGAACCAGTAAAATTTTAACGGCTGTTTTATTCTTCTTTGCTCCTTTACTGTGCAATGCGCAGCAAGGTGAACCGGTTGAGATAAAATTCGTCAGAAATGATGCAGCAAGAAAGGTTGATGTTTATGCAGGCGACAAACTGCTTACATCATACTGTTGGCCTGAAAATGTATATAAACCGATACTTTACCCGGTTTATACTTCTGCCGCGACAGAGATAACAAGGGGCTTTCCTCTTCGGCCAAGGGAGGGTGAAAGAAATGATCACATCCACCAGGTTGGGATATGGCTTAACTATGGGAAGGTAAACGGATACGACTTCTGGGGAAATGGTTCAAGAGGGGTAAAAGAGCCAGGTGGAGGAGAGATTAAACATCTTGATATAGAAAAGGCTGAAGGAGGAAAAGGTGAGGGGGTACTCGTTTACAGGGCGTCATGGCTTATCCCTTCGGGTTATGAATTGCTTTCAGAGAAAACTGAATATCATTTTATTGCAAGGGGAACACTGCGTATTATTGACAGAATAACCACACTGACGGCAAACGATTCGTCGGTGGTTTTCGCCGACACCAAGGAAGGAATGTTCGGTATAAGGGTTGCGCGCCCTCTTGAGCTGCCGGTAAATGAAACTATTACGGTGCTGGATGCGTCGGGCAAACCCTCTGGAAAGAAAATAAAAGCCTCTGAAGGGGCAACAGGAAATTATCAGGGAAGCAATGGCATGTCGGGCGAAAGCGTTTGGGGTACACGTGCGGCATGGATGCATCTCTATGGAAAAATAGGAGAAGAGAAAATTTCTATTGTGATATGCGACCATCCCCGCAATCCAGGTTATCCTACATACTGGCATGCAAGAGGTTACGGGCTTTTTGCAGCCAACCCATTCGGATGGAAAGATTTTACCGGAGGTAAAGAACAACTAAATTTTACGATGAAACCGCATCAACAGATTATATTCAGATACCGGGTAATAATAGGTTCAGGTAACTTCCTTACCGATTCCGATATAAACGGCCTTGCCGCCGATTTCTATAAAAAATACTGAGATAATAGTATGAGGATGAATGATTTGTATTGTTAATGAAATTCTTGTAACTAATTGATTATTTTTGCTTAACCTAAAAAGATATTTTGAAATGAAAAGGAATTATTCAAGACGTGAGTTTATACAGCGTAGCATAGGTGCCGGGGCTATGCTTGCCATTGCAGGCAGATTACCTGATCTGGGAAATGTCGTTCCTTCAGGAATGAAACTTGGTTTTGTTACTTACCAGTGGGGACGCGACTGGGATCTGCCAACCCTTATTTCCAACCTTGAAAAAACTGGCTATTATGGAGTTGAACTCCGGACACAGCATGCCCATAAGGTGGAATCAAATTTAACACCTGCCCAGCGCGCAGAGGTCAAAAAACGTTTCGCCGACAGCCCGGTAAAATGCCTCGGCTATGGATCAAACTTCGAATATCATAGCCCCGACCCTAAAGAAGTCAGGAAAAATATAGAGCAGACAAAAGAATATATTATTCTTTGCCACGATATTGGTGCTACCGGCATAAAAGTCAAACCCAACTACCTTCCTCCAGAAGTGCCAAAGGAGAAGACTATAGCCCAGATAGCCGCATCACTGAATGAATGCGGAAAATTTGCTCAGGATTACGGCCAGCTAGTGAGAGTGGAAGTTCATGGGACATATACTCAGGAGATTCCTAACATGAAGGCAATTTTCGAACAGGTAACAGAAAAGAATGTGGTGATGTGCTGGAACTGCAACGATCAGGATCTCCTTCCACCAGGACTGGAAGCCAACTTTAATTCAGTGAAGAAATGGTTTGGCGATACAGTCCATATCAGGGAACTTAATGAAGGAAATTACCCGTATCAGCAACTGTTCGACCTGTTCACTTCAATAAAATACGAAGGATGGATACTTCTTGAGGCACGCACCGAGCCTGCCGACAGAATAGCTGCCATGAATGAACAGAGGGAACTTTTCAACCAGATGATCGAGAATTCCAGGAAAAAATTCTCGTAGGGTTATTCAAGCTTAAGATTTACCATCCGGGAGTGAAGTTGATCCCGAGGGAACCGTTAAACGGACCAACACCGGGACGTACCGGTACCGCATAGAACGGCTCGAGCACAAGATAACCGAACAGGTTAATCCTGAAGGAGAGACCATAACTGAACACCGGAACTCTTTCATTCAAGCCGGGGTTAAACCAGTCTCTGCCTATGCGTGTTCCCTTACTGAGCGCAAGCCCTCCATCGGTGAAGAGACTGATATCAGTCATAAATAAATCTGATTTGATTAGAGAAGCTTTTTTAGGTCCTGTAAATGGGAGACGCAGTTCAAAATTGGCTATGAAAATTTTGCTTCCGAAGAAATTACTCAAGCCAATGCCTTCACCGGTAATCTCTGCATCGCTCCAGTAACAGTCTGTTCTCTGGTAACCCCTTACCAGCCATGGATATCCTATGTACAGAGGAGTGACCATGTCTGTCTCTGCATTGCTTCCCCACCGGCCTGCATTGTACGACCTGAAGGCAAGTGTGAAAGGCCTCAGGTAAAAATACTTCCTGTAATCAGCCAGAGTGGTATAAAAATCAATAGTTCCGAAATATTTTCCTGCTTCAAACCTGTATCTTCCCCCTCTTACCGGACCTGTTGTTCCCATAATACTATTGTCGCCTACATAGGCACCACTTAAAAGCCCCAGTGCAAAACCATCCGGTGCTTCGAGTTTATTACGGCCTGTTCCTACAGGTACGCCAAACATGTCATAATATGTTTTGTACTGATCGAACCTGTAGCTATAACCTGAAATCATGCCGGATACTTCAAATCTTCTTGTCTGCGACAGCGGATAATACGCAAAAAGGGTGAGATTATCCTCAAACATCCTGAGATAGTTCAGATTTATAGTGTTTACCAGAAATGGCTCACCACTTCTGCTGTAAAGAGTGTCGATACCAGCCGACATATATCCATAATAATTAGGTATATGTGAGAGGGATGCCCCCCACTTCAGTTTTCTTTTCTGATTCAGATAGGTAACCACTCCACCAAAATCATAAATTTCTCCATTCAATGAGAGGGACGTAAAAATTTGATTATCACCTGCCATGTCGCCGAATATGGCACTAATGCTTCCTTCCATCCCTGTTCCTATTGGACCTCCTGTCGTAACCCCGATAGTTCCGTTGGTTATGTAATCGAGCTTGAATTTCGGCTTATAAGGAACACTCTTATATTCTTCCGGCTTCACATCGGCAAAGTAATTATAGGGTGAGAAGAGCGAGCTGTCAACAAGGTTCTGGGCAACATGCTCAAACGGTGGCAGAGTTCCAGCAGTGAAATCGATATCGCTTTTATCGACCTCTTTTGCCTCAAACTCGTCTGGATGTGCCCTGTAAACCGAATAACTCCTTTCTGAATAGTAAGAATAAACAATATCTCCTGTCTCACGGGCAACCGAGATTGCAGGCGCCTGAAAAGTAATACCAGTAATGCCTCTCATGTATTTTGTGAGCTGCCAGATTTTATCTTCTTCCAGACTGTATCTGTAAAGGTTGCGAAACCCGTCCCTGTCTGACAGAAAATATATTTCCCTGCTATCTTTTGAAAAGACGGGGTTCATGTTGCTTGCACCCGTGAAAAGTTCAAGAAGTCTGTCGTCGGAAGGATTATTTACATTCACAATCCCGATATTGTAGAATGTGTGCCTGAATGTTTTAGTCTGCCCTGGCAAAGGACGGTCGGTAACATAAACTATATACTTACTGTCGGGCGACCACGAAGGTTGCAGGTTGCCGTATACGTCCGAAGTGAGCCGCCTAACTGTCTCATTACTGGTGTCGTACAGATAGATATCCGATACTCCGTTTTTCATGCCCGTTACGGCAATGTACCGTCCGTCGGGTGACCATGATGGATTTGTGAATGCTGGCAGCCCTGTAAGCGGCGTTTCTTTTATAATGCTCATACGCCGGATGTCGAAAATTATCAGTTTATTTCTGCCTTCGGAGAAAACAACAAAGGCAAACTTTCCATCAGGCGACCAGGTCCCTGACGATTCAAGATAGTTTAACGCATCGATATCGCTTCTGTTTATTCTGTTCGAAAGTTTTCTGATTATTTTACCCGTATTTGCATCAGCAAGAAATAAATCAAGATCGTAAACATCTCTTTCTGAAATAAATACAATATATTTTCCATCAGGACTTACAGAAGGTGACAGATTCATTGTTCCTGCATTTTTGCTGAAAAGGATTTTCCTGCCTGTAATTCTGTCAGTTGTATCTGTTAAAAGTGGCTTATATGCATTTCTGAGTGCCAGGTTCCATAAACCAGATACATTTCTGTCGTCGAATCCAAGAATACGTTGAAAAGCTTCTTCATAACCGTGCATTGCGGTCTCTCTGAATAGTTTTATTATGGTCGAATCACCCCATGTCTTGCCAATAAATGCCATTACTGAATGCCCATACCTGTACGGGAAATACTTGTTGCTTTTGGTAAGATCTTTCAGTGTGGGAATATCATTTGATAGAACAGCATCTCTCATCCACATGGCGGTGTGGGGATCTATACTTCCGAGTGAGAAATATTCTGCCATACCTTCAATCATCCAGAGCGGAATATTACTGACATTTGTAAGCTTCAGGGAGTCGTCGGTTGTCAGCATGTTGTATTGGAATGCATGCACCAACTCATGGCCCAGAACGTGATCAGTCTGGGGAAATGATGAAGTCAGTGGCATCACCACTCTTTTCTTCAGAGCTTCTGTAACACCACCGGTACTTTCACTGAGGAGGTCTGAGACTGTTGAAGTCTGCTGGAATTCAGCATGGTTCTCATAGATGAACAAAGGATTATGCTCTTTTATGGTATCTCTGAAAATAGCCTGGTGATGGCGGTACCATGCCTCACTTCTTCCGGCAATGAGATTCAGAACCGAATCATTATTCAGATAGTGATATATCTCAAAAGACGGGGTCTGGTAAACACTGTAATTGAAAACCCTGTACGATGGTTTTGTGCGGCCAAAATACTGGGCATTTGATATAAATGGACTGAGAATTGAAAATATTGTGACAAAAATAATTTTTTCAAGCAACGGTAACATCTTTAATGCCTTTCTCATATTAACCTCCTTTCTTTTACTATTAAAGGAATGTTCCAGATATTCAGCAAAACGATGATATCTGATTTTCATGCTCTGCACAAATGATTATCAAATTAAATGCCAGAAAGTTTACCCTTTGTTTGATTTTGACTCTCTTCCATTAGGCTTAACATTTTTTAGCCAGCCTATTCAAATGATAAAGGGCCAATATTATTTCGAATAAGAATTCTTTACTGAAGGAAACCCAATCCAGTAATAAAGAAAATTTTTTAATAAGAAGAAAGCACATTCTCAGTTATTATTTTGTCACTGAAAACCATGCCATCATGACTTAATCTAAAAGGTGTGTCTTTGTCAGTTTCGTAATTAAAATAATAATTAAACTGGTTTAAAGGCGATCCAACTGGTAGTAGAGCATATTCTAATTTAGTTGTTTCTTCATCGGTTATTACTTCAATCGGGTTATTAATGTTGAAATCATAGAAAAGATCACTAATTGTTTTGAATCGAAAAATGTCCTCATTGAGTGATTGTCCAGCAATCGAATTCTGACTTTTTAGTGCAAGTGCCTCTAAAATATTGCTTTTTCCGCTGTTTGGCTCTCCTATAAAAATATTAAGTTTTTTCAGGTAATTTTTAATTCCAGGATTGACTTAAAATTACGGATATAAGCTTGCTTATCATTAATAATGGTTTTATATATGCGAATTTAAGTATTTTTTGTAAATATCTGATTTAAACAAGTTTTCATAACCGGTTAATCCTGAATTTTTACCTGGTAGTCAGATATAAATTCTATCTGTTTATTATTTACTATATCGTTTTTTTTCAGAAATTTAAAATTTGATTATCAAGTATAAACAGTTTGAAATTTATATGGATTTTAAAACCTTTCCTGTTCTGTTAACTTTTGTTTGTTTCTTTCTTTTGAGTTGTGGCAGAGATGCCGGTAGAGTTTTTTATATAAGCGCATCGGGTAACGATGAGGCTTCAGGAACATTAAACCGGCCCTGGAAAACAATTGGCAGAGTGAACCAGGAGACTTTAAGAGCGGGCGATATGCTCCTGTTTGAAGGTAGCTCTGTTTTTAATGGTACTCTGTTGATTGATTCATTGTATTTTACAGAAAAGGAAAATCTTTTAACAATTAGTTCTTACGGTCATGGAAGAGCTGTGATTGACGGAGAAAACAACTGCGGAATCCATATCAGAAAATCATCCCGGTTTATTGTCAAAAACCTGGAGATAAGGGGAAATGGCAGAACAGGAGGAAATGTATCTGACGGGATATTGATTGAAAACAGCAGGGATTTTTTCCTCGACTCTCTTGAGGTGTCAGGCTTTCAGCATTCTGGCGTACACATAAGAGACTGCAAAGATGCCCGGCTGTTGCATATCTCCGCACACGACAACGGATTTGCTGGTATTCATGTAACTTCAGGCAGATCCAACCATCCTTCTGAATTCGGAAACGAAAACATATACATCGGATATTGCACTGCATTCAATAACGCTGGTGATCCCACAGTAACAAATAACCACAGCGGAAACGGCATCCTGGTATCTTCGGTAAAGGGTGGAACAATTGAATACTGCGAGGCGTACAACAATGGCTGGGATATGCCATGGACGGGCAACGGCCCTGTAGGAATATGGATCTGGGACTGTACCGGCTTTGTTATTCAGTATTGTGTTTCGCATCATAACAAAACAAATCCTGTAGCAAAAGACGGAGGAGGCTTTGACCTCGATGGCGGAGTGTCTAACTCCATTATACAATATTGCCTGTCGTACTGCAATCAGGGAGCCGGCTATGGTCTATTTGAGTTCGGAGCAGCCAAGCCATGGGAAAATAATATCGTCCGATACAGCATCAGCTATAACGATGGACTGCTTAATGAGGGTTCAGTTGCAATATGGAAAGGTGGCAGGGATATGATAATGCGGAATTGTGAAATTTATAACAATACTTTCGTGAATGATACATTGAAAGGCATAGCAGTCTCTCTAATCAGTAACTGTGATAACTTCAGGTTTACAAATAATATTTTTGTTTACAGTGGAACTTTCCTGATGAGAAATCAGAAAATAGGAAGTGAAAAATTTGTCTCCAATTGTATCTGGAATGCAAGAGGAAAATTCGATTTGCCAGACGAAGTTCTTAAAACAAATATTATTACTGATCCTCAGATAAATATACTGGAGGGTATCAATTTCAGAAGCATTAGTGAAATGGCTGACGGAAAATGGGAAGCTTTTTCATTGTTGCCTGACTCTCCTCTTATCGACAGGGCCGAAGAGATGAATCCACCCTTCAGTTTGCCATTCCCGGGAATTGATATTGCCGGCACTGCAATACCCGGGGGAGATAGACCAGATATCGGAGCTATAGAATTTATAAAGAAATAATTATACAGGTAGTAACTCCTTTCTCCATTTTGGGGAAAGCCGGAATGAGGGCAAGAACTGAAGGCCAGGATGGGGGCAATAGGTAGGTAGTGATGAAATGAATTTTAAAATCAGATAAACTACAACATAAAATCTTAACGAAATGAAAATCTCATTAAAGTATTTATTTATTGCCCCGGTAATAACTTTCGTAGTTATAGCAGGATGTAAAGAAGAGCCTTCAGTTTCTTTGCCTGAAAGCAAGGCTCTTTCCGCACCTCGTACTATTATTCTTTTTGACAGGGAATGGTTTTTTCACAGAGGTGATGTCGGTGATGCCGAAAAGCCAGAATTTATGGATTCTGGAT
>JBASIK010000209.1:0-5415 GCA_049654745.1 Bacteroidales bacterium | reverse complement strand
GAATAATGTTGAGTGAAAAGGATCCCTTCAGAAGCAAGTCTATCAATATTAGGCGTTGAAAATTTTTTTTGTCCGTAACAACTTAAGTCACCGTAACCGAGGTCGTCGGCTATTATGAACAAAATGTTGGGTAGATCCTGTCTCTCTCTATCAGTTGAACAGGAAGCCAATGTTCCTGATAATAAAATAAATGCAGGTAATTTGTAATCAAAATATTTCATTTTTTTCAAAGGTTTAAACTGAAAATAAAAATATTAATATTTGTTAATTTTCCTCTGTAATTATAAACAAATTGTATTTATATAGTGTTTTTTTAATATTTTGCTTAAAATGGAAATAATTTTTGACTTTCAACCCCTGTGGCTGTCTTAAAAGATGTTTATCAGATATGTATAAGAAACATGATAACTAAAATATTGTATATAAATAAGTCACCTCTCAGGGCCTGTCCGACTTTGTGGTAGTAAATGGGGGATTCAGGCATGAGAACAAAAAATTGGCTTTTTAGATAGCCCATGGTTGGGATGAAACATTTAAAGAGTTTAAAAAAGCGAAAGGTAAAGAGCAGATAATCAATAATGTATAAAAATTTATTAAACATGAAAACTTTATTCAAACCTATTCTTTTATTATCATTTATTTCTTTGGTATTAACTACAACTCTCGCTCAGCAGGCTGGGTGGAGAGGTCCAGGTCGCAGTGGTGTTTATAATGAGACTGGTTTGCTCAAATCATGGCCAGAAAGCGGACCTGCATTGTTATGGGAAATAACAGGCATTGGGAAAGGATATTCAAGTGTTACTGTCACTGACGATGCAATTTATATTACAGGAGCACATGACGGAAAAGACTTTTTAACAGCACTTACCCAGGATGGTAAAACAAAATGGAAGGTTGAGTATGGCAAAATAGGAACAAAAAATTATCCGGAGAGTCGTTGTACACCAACTTATTATAACGGAAAACTGTTTGTAATAAGCGGACAGGGGGATCTTGCCTGCATAAGCAAAGACGGCAAACTGTTATGGACGGTAAACCACTATCAGAAATATGAAGCCACCGAACAAAGGTTTGGAATATCTGAATCACCGTTGGTGGTAGATAATAAGGTTATTGCAACACCGGCAGGCAGGAAAGCATTTATGGTTGCATTTAACATTGATAATGGTGCAGTAGCCTGGGAAACACCTGTAATTGAGGAAGGTGCAATGTATGCCAATCCTCTTCTAATAGAATTTAACGGGGTCAAAACCATTGTAACCTATTCACAGAAATATATAGTAGGTATAAATGCTGCTGACGGTAAGGTATTATGGAAATTTGATTATGAATCAGTTAATGATCAGCACAGGGGAAGAAATCACATAAATACTCCTCTTTATAGGGACGGCTACATTGCTGCCGGAAACGGTTACGGACAGACCGGAGTAAAGATAAAGCTTAACCCCGGGAAAGATCCTTCATTTGTGTGGAAGAATCCTAATTTTAATCCTCATGTGGGCGGCATGGTACTTCTTGGGAATTATATTTACAACTCCACTCACGATAACAACAATATGGGCAGGTGGGTATGTATTGACTGGAACACCGGTGAAACAAAATGGATTACACAGTGGAATAATAAAGGTTCTATAATAGCTGCCGATGGTATGCTTTATATTTATGAAGAAAAGGGAGGAAATGTGGCACTCATAAAGCCAGATCCATCGAAACTTGATGTTGTAAGTTCTTTCAAAATAACCAAAGGTGACGGGCCACACTGGGCACATATGGTTATTGACAAAGGAAGATTGTTTATAAGGCATGGAGATTATCTGGCTGCTTTTTCAATAAAAGCTGGAAAGTAAAGGAATGTTCAAGTTGAAGAGTTCTGATGCTGTTCTGCTATTCAATAATTCGCAGACAAATATCATACCTCTGTGTTAAAACGAGAAAACATAATCCAGAAATGAAAAAAGGGGAATCAAAAAGAATTATTTTTTAATAAGTTTTGGACAATCTTTGATATTTTTGGCAAATTTCTGAAGGCTATGAGCAGCAGGCAAACTGTTTTAGTCATTATAGCGATTACTGTATTTGCAGTTGTTTTTATATGGTGGAGAGCTACAGGTGCAGGATATCATATTGTTAAGCGTGTACCGGGTATGGATGAAAGGCCTGTGCAGGCACGGGCTACAGATTCAGTAGCTGTTGGTGAGAACTTTGAATTCTTTTCCGAACCGGATGCAATTGTTCAGGGGAGCTGGATATGTTTCAGGGGCAAAGACCGCGATAATATCAGCAAGGAGAATATCCAGGTGGCTGAAAAATGGGACACCTCCGGTCCGCCTGTAGTCTGGAGTGCTGAAATGGGTGAAGGATATGCAGGTGCAGCAGTTATGAACGGAAGGGTTTATGTACTTGATTATAACGAGCGCCTCAAATCTGATATGCTCAGGTGTTTCTCCCTCTCCTCCGGAACTGAATTGTGGAGGCGCTGGTACAGGGTCGAATTCAAGCGTAATCACGGCTATTCAAGGACAGTTCCCTATGTTACAGATAAGTATGTTGTAACAATGGGTCCCAGATCTCATGTGATGTGTCTTGACGCCATAACCGGTAATCTGGTATGGACCAAAGATCTTGAAAAAGAGTTTGGTGTTCCTGATTCACCAAAAGGTAAGATAACGCCAGAATTTTATAACGGGCAATGCCCGCTTATTGACAACGGAAAGGCAATCTTTGCCCCAGGAGGTAAAGCATTGATGGTAGCATATGAGCTTTCCACAGGAAATACGCTATGGCAGGTTCCCAATACTGATTCAGTGAGGATGTCACATACATCAATTATGCCTATGACCATATTTGGTAAAAGGATGTATGTTTACCATGCCCTGGGAGGAGTATATGGAGTATCGGCTGAAGAAAGCGACCAGGGAAAACTTCTCTGGAAAACAAACGACTGGAATCCTTCCATCGTTGTGGCATCACCTATTTATATGGGTAATGGAGAGATACTTGCTTTCGGGACCTATGGTGCTGGCACGGCTAAAATAAAGGTATCCCGTAACGGCGATACTTTTACGGCGACTGTTGTGCAAAAGCATAAACCAAATGAAGGTATTGCTGCAGAACAGCACACACCTATTAAGACAGGTGAATATATCTGGACGGTAATGCCCGATAATTCAGGCGAACTTAAACGTCAACTTGTATGTTACCACGTATCTGATATTCAAAAACCTGTCTGGACAAGTGGGCGGGATTTGCGCTTCGGAAAAGGGATGGGGCCTTTTATAATGAATGGAAATAACATATTTCTCCTTGATGATGATGGTGGTCTGTATCTTTTCCGTATAGAGCAGGGCAAGGCCACACTACTGGCACAGCATAAAGTTTTGAATGCCATTGAGGCATGGGCTCCAATGTCACTTGCTGGAAATTATCTCATCTTGAGAGATGCACATAACATGCTTTGTTTGAATATCGGAAAGACAAATTGATAAATGACTACAAATCGTGCTTTACTATTAATGGGGTTGCTTCTGACTATTTTTATAGTCTATCTTATTATTGACTCTGGTCATAATAAAAAAATTGTTACAGAGCCAGAAAATTATTATGAGAATGATTCAATTTTCCCGGAAAATTGGTATGTAAACAAAACAATTGATGTAACTCCCGGTAAACTCCTGTGTATAACATCTTGCAGTAACGGGAACATTGCTGCTGGTGGTGATGCATTTATAATAATGTATAATTCAGAATTCGACATCCTCTGGGTAAAAATTACAGACTATCCAGTAACTGCATTGAGTGCAGACGATGATAAAATATTTGCAGCAGTTAACGGAAAGGTTCTTCTTTTTGACTATAAGGGGAACCTTTCAGAAGAATGGGGTCCATATATGTCTGACAGTTATATTACAAGTTTATCGTCAAACGATAAATATGTTGTTATTGCCGATGCAACAAACAAATCAGTTATAATTTCAGATAAATACGGAGCAGTCCAATATATAATAAGCGGAGAAACGGGCAATTTCATCTTGCCCAGTTTATATTTCGATGCACATATAGATAGCAGGGATTTGCTTTATACAGCAAATACTGGGCGTAAAAGAATAGAAAAACGAAAAATTGATGGTGCAATCATTAACTGGTTCGGCGATTCAGGCAGTGATGCTAACAGCTTCTGTGGTTGTTGCAATCCTTCACATTTTGCTCTATACGAAAATGGCTATTTTGTAACTTCCGAAAAAGGAATTAATCGTATTAAAATTCTGGATGAGAAAGGAAAATTTATTGAATTTGTTTCGAATAAGAACAGCTTTGCACCAGGTGTTCCTCTTGATATTGATGTTGGAGGAAAGGATTTATTATACGCTGCAAATCCTTATGATTCAAAAATATATGTTTTCAAAAGGAAAGTAGGTTAAAAGATTTAGAAATGCTGGAATTTGAAAAGAAACAATTCATGAAAAGAGAGCAGTTTATTAGAGTACTAATTCGTTCAGCGCTTGTTATAATTCTTGGAATTATAACATGGATAGCAGGCCGAAAAACAGTATCTGGAAGCGAATGTTTACAGTGTCCGTTGAAAAGTATCTGTAACGAAAATTGCTATGTTTCCTGCGAGAAGAAGTAAAATCGGAAACCATGGAAAAGAGGGAAGAAAGCATCAAATCGAGAAGAGAGTTTTTCAGAAAAGCTGGAAGGATAACACTTGCTGTACCGTTGTTATCTATTCCGGCGCTGCTTGCAAAAAAGGCATATTCCGAGGTGTATGTGTGGCAGATTGATCCGTATAAATGTACGGCATGTGGACTATGCAAAACAAGTTGTGTTTTAACTCCATCGGCAGTAAAATGCACCAATGCTTATGAAATGTGCGGTTATTGTGACTTCTGCCCAGGATTCCTGAGACAGGGAGCAAGAGCTTATGATACAGGAGCTGAGAACCAACTCTGTCCGGTTGGAGCTATTAAAAGAAAATTTGTTGAAGAGCCCTATTTTGAATATACCATTGATGAAGAGTTATGCGATGCCTGTGGAAAATGTGTACAGGCTTGCAGTGATTTTGGAAATGGTTCACTGCATTTGCAGATAATGCATGAATTATGTGTTAACTGTAACCAGTGTAGAATTGCAAGGATTTGCCCTTCAGATGCGATTAAAAGAGTACCTGCTGACATACCCTATATGAGTAAAGATCTCAATAAAAAAATAACCCGCAAGGGTGCTGCACAAACAAAAATGACTGAAAGTTAAATATCTGAACGAGGAAGGAAAAATGATCAAAAAGTATAGCAGATATCTACCTTATATTTTAATAGCAGTTATGCTCATCTGGCATTCTGTTCTGTATGCACAGCAGATGAGATATCCGAGGCCTGAATTTGAAACGCAGTATACATACCCTGAATACCAGTACAC
>JBASIK010000208.1:0-15212 GCA_049654745.1 Bacteroidales bacterium | reverse complement strand
GATTCCAGCCCCACATGATTATATATCTGGAATTGAGCCAGTCCTGCCGCTGATTGCCGGTGTTGAGTGTGCCGTAAACGTAAGGAGTTGCAATATTTGTGCATGCCCAGCTGTAACTGTTGTAATAACCGAGACTGCCTCCAAGGAGATTCATCAGCCTCACCGCAGGCCAGCGGCCGTTCAGATTTGTATATGAGCCTGTTCCATAAGGGATAAAAATTGCTGAATTGCCATATTGTTTTATGACGCGCGAAATCTCATTGTACATTATTTCGTATGCCTCATCCCATGTTATTCTTTCGAATTTACCTTCACCTCTTTTCCCTGTTCTTTTGAGCGGATATTTCAGACGACCCGGGTGATACTGCCTTTTACGGTATGAACGTCCCCTGATACATGCCCGTAATTGGGGATCGGAGATGTCATCACCTGGCCGGTCGTCGGTTTCGATACGGGTTATTATGCCGTCTTTGACGTGAACCTTCAGCAGGCAACGTCCTCCGCAGTTGTGGGCAGGGCACCCGGTACGGATTATTTTTGATTCATTATCCTGCGGTTTTTCAGGGTTATATGGGATGAATATTTCCTTAAACACACTGTTGCGCCCAAGAAATGAAGAGCCGAGGATTGCTGACCATTTCATGAATGATCTCCTGTTGGCATAAAAGATACCATCTGAACCCATTATTCTTATCTGAAATTAAAAGCTTCCTTCTGCCTTTTCCAGGCAAAACTATTCAGCTTATGATACTTTCAATGAGCACTATGGATAATATTCAGCTCCAGGCCTGACAAACCTGCGACTCTTTCACAGAACCTTAAATCTTAAATCTCAAACCTCAGATCACAGATCACAGATCACAGATCACAAATTGATGTCTAAGCCCTCTTTGAAAAGTCAGCCATCTCATGCGGATAGACATCTTCATCCACCTTTCTTTTAATCTCCCTGAAAGCGTTTACCGTGTATTCGACATCTTCAAGAGTGTGGGCTGCTGTAGGAATAAGCCTGAGCATCACTACATCGCGTGGAACCACCGGATAAATTACCACTGAACAGAATATGTTATAGTTTTCTCTCAGGTCGTAAATCAGCTGTGAAACCTGGGTAAGGGGGCATTTCATGAAGACCGGTGTAACAGGTGATTCGGTACGTCCGAGGTCGAGTCCTGCTTCCCTGAGTCCTTTCTGAAGTGCACGCACAATAGTCCAGAGTTTTTCCCTGTATTCCGGATGTGCCTTGATGAGTTCAAGCCTCTTTATTGCACCCAGAGCCATAGCAATAGGAAGGGCTTTGGCATATATCTGGGAGCGCATGTTGAACCTCAGATATGTGATCACTTCCCTGGTACTGGCAACAAAGGCGCCTATTCCAGCCATAGACTTTGCAAATGTTGCGAAGTATACATCAATCTGATCCTGCACACCGAAATGTTCTCCGGTGCCCGCACCAGTTGGCCCCATAGTGCCAAAACCATGAGCATCATCAACAAGAAAGCGGAAGTTGTATTTTTTCTTGAGGGCAGCTATTTTATCGAGTTTTCCGAGGTCACCTGCCATACCGAAAACGCCTTCGGTTATAACAAGTATACCACCGCCGGTCTGCTCCACAATCTTTGTAGCACGCTGAAGTTGCTTTTCGCAACTGTCAATATCGTTATGGGGGTAAACAAATCTTTTTCCGAAATGGAGCCTCAAACCGTCCATTATGCATGCATGCGATTCTGAATCATATACTATTACATCGTGCCTGTCGACCAGTGCATCAATTATGGAGACCATTCCCTGATAACCGTAATTAAGCAGGTAGGCTGATTCCTTATGAACAAATTCAGCTGCCATCTGCTCAAATTTCTCGTGAACAGCCGTCTGTCCCGACATCATCCTTGCACCCATAGGATATGCTAGTCCATATTGTGCAGCATATTCAGCATCTGCCTTCCTGACTTCCGGGTTGTTGGCCAGACCCAGATAATTATTAAGACTCCATGTGAGAACTTCCTTGCCCCGGAATTTCATTCTCGGAGCAATTTCACCTTCAAGTTTTGGGAACATAAAGTACCCATCGCCAACGTCGGAATATTGTCCTAATGCGCCTTTGTTCTTCTGTATCTTTTCGAAAATATCCATAATGTTTTGATGTTAATTTTGTAATCCGTAAAGCTAAGGCAAAAATAAAGATATTAACTCATTACATTCTACGATTTTATACCTAATTTATTGACATTAACACGGGGATGGAACATAATGATCATTAATACAGTATTTTACGCATCAATAATTATTGCAGAGAGAATATGCTCTCACAAGACTTCATTATAGCTGAACATGAGTATAAATAAATGAATCAATAACTGAATATTATGAACAGCCATAATAATAAACTGGCATTTACGTTGATTTGTCATATTAAAAAAATATTCAGTATCTTTGCACATTATTTTTAGATATGAGATTCCGGTTTCTGATATATCTTATTGTTAGTACTGTCCTTGTCTCCTGCGGAGAGTATGAAAAGCTTCTTAAAAGTACTGATTATGAGTTGAAGCTTACAAAGCTCAAGGAGTATTATGAGCAGGGTAAGTATGCGAAGGCTTCGGAATTGATTAACCAGGTGATCCCTGTTTACCGTGCAACTGAAGAGGCCGAGAAACTCACATGGATTAACGCCCAGTGTTATCTGAACATGAAGGATTATCTTATGGCAGGAGTGGAGTTCAAGAATTATGCTGACATGTACGCGTATGGTCCTCACATTGAAGAAGCTGTGTTTATGGAGGCAATGTGCAAATATTATCTCTCACCCAGGCCTGAACTCGACCAGCAATATACACGTGAAGCACTCGAAGGCTTTCAGATCTTTATCGGGAGATTTCCCTACAGCTCCAGAGTGCCGGATGCCCAGAGGTATATCGATGAACTTAACGAAAAACTTGCAAGAAAGGCTTATATAAGTGCCAAACTCTATTACGACATGAAGCAGTACAAGGCTGCAGTAGTCTCACTCGAGAATTGTATAAACAAATATCCCGGCTCAAAATACAGGGAGGACATGATGTTTCTGAAGCTGAATTCACTTTACCTGTATGCAGAAAACAGTGTTCCTTCAAAACAGATTGAGCGTTACCAGAGTACACTCGACGACTATTTCTCCTTTATTGAGGAATATCCAAAAACAATTCATTATAAAGAAGTTGCAACAATATTCCAGAATGTTAATAAAAAACTTAAAACAAAAATTGCTGACTGAATAAAATTTAACAACAGGATATGGACTACAAGAAGATTAATGCTCCGACAACAACTACAACACGTAACATTGAGAAGTATCTGGATGCCACCGGCAATATTTACGAAGCAGTTGTAATTATTGGCAAGAGAGCTAACCAGATTGCGGTGGAGATGAAGCAGGAACTTAATAAGAAACTCGAAGAGTTCTCGTCGTTTACCGATAATCTTGAGGAAGTTTTTGAAAACAGGGAACAGATTGAAATCTCGAAGTTTTATGAAAAGCTTCCCAAACCTACGCTTATAGCAATGCAGGAGTTTGAAGAAGGGAAGATATATTACAGGAATCCTGAAAAGGCATCAAAAACAAAGAGTGAATAGAGCTGAATGCTCGCCGGCAGAAAAATACTGGTAGGTGTAACCGGCGGGATTGCCGCTTACAAAACAGCTTCTCTGATAAGGTTGCTGGTTAAAGCAGGTGCGCAGGTACGCGTGGTTATGACTGACCATGCTAAGGAATTTATCACTCCGCTTACCCTTGCCACGCTTTCAGGTAACCCGGTCTTTTCCGGTTTTTTTGATCCTGAAAACGGAAACTGGAACAGTCATGTTGACTTAGGGCAATGGGCCGATGCTTTTATTGTTGCTCCTGCAACAGCAAATACAATAGCAAAAATGGCAAATGGCATCGCAGACAATCTCCTTCTTACCACATACCTTTCTGCAAGATGCCCTGTATTTGTTGCCCCTTCAATGGATTCAGAAATGTACAAACATCCGGCAACAGCCAGAAACATAGAAATTCTGCGTTCGTTTGGCAATATAATACTCGACCCTGAAACCGGAGAACTTGCAAGCGGACTATACGGTAAAGGCCGGATGGTTGAACCCGAAGAAATTGTAAGGGAGATTGAAAAATTCTTCACACAAAAAACTTAAACCCCTCGCCGGTAAACGGATACTGGTAAATGCTGGTCCCACCAGGGAACCCATCGATCCGGTACGGTATATTAGCAATTATTCTACCGGAAAAATGGGCATTGCCCTGGCCGATGCAGCCGCTGAATACGGTGCAAAGGTACATCTGGTCCTCGGTCCTGTAACAATTGCTCCGAAAAACACCAGTGTACAGGTTATAAAAGTGACTACAGCCGCTGAAATGGCCTCTGAATGCATGAAACTTTTTCCACATTGCGACATAGCAATCCTTGCTGCCGCTGTTGCCGATTTCACGCCAGATAAGACTGCACAATCAAAGATTAAAAAGTCAGACGAACCAATATTTCTTAAACTGATACCGACAACCGATATAGCCGCCGAACTTGGAAAGATGAAAAAACCCGGACAATTTATTGCAGGTTTTGCCCTTGAAACTGATAACGAAACGGAAAATGCTTTAATTAAACTCCACAGAAAGAACCTCGACATGATTGTACTCAATTCACTCAGGGAAGAAGGGGCAGGATTCGGTTATGACACAAACAGAATTACCATAATTGACAGAAACAATAATATTGATAAATTTGAGTTGAAATCAAAAAAGGATGCCGCGAAGGATATTCTGAACAAAATTATCTCACTTACAGGGAGAAGAGAATGAAAAAAGGTCTGTTTTATATCATCACACCGGTTATTCTTACGGGTTTGTCTTTTAATCTCTTTTCCCAGGAACTAAACTGCAACGTACAGGTATCGGCACAGAAAATACAGGGCTCAAACAGGCAGGTGTTCATAAACATGCAGAAAGATATTTATGAATTTATGAACAGCACTGTGTGGACAAATATGGTTATAGGTTATGCTGAAAGGATTGACTGCAACATACTTATAAATCTTACAGAACAGTTGTCGGCAGATGAA
This sequence comes from Bacteroidales bacterium, assembly GCA_049654745.1. Taxonomy (GTDB): domain Bacteria; phylum Bacteroidota; class Bacteroidia; order Bacteroidales; family VadinHA17; genus LD21. The sequence goes on along the minus strand of JBASIK010000208.1, from coordinate 10,124 downwards.
TTCCGTGGAACACTTCAGGTTCAGTTACGCCGGCCGGTTTATAACACCACCTATAACTCAACAATATTGAACTTTATTGACAATAATATTCAGTTCAGATATGTTGAGTTTCAACCTCTTGAGTTTGACCCTAGTACTCACAGGTCAAACCTGGTCTCTATTCTGGCATATTATGCATATATAATCATTGGTATAGATGCAGATTCATTTTCTCCCGAAGGAGGTACTGAATATTTCCAGATTGCTGAGAAAATAGTTACAAATGCACAGAATGCTCCTGAACCTGGCTGGAAACCCTATGATGGTTCAAGAAACAGAAACAGGTACTGGCTGGTTAAGAATATTCTCGATAAAGAATACGCCGGAGTCAGGAAATTTTTATACGAATATCATATAAACGGACTCGACAGGATGGAATCGAGAATAGGAGAGGCACGTACAAATATTGTAGAAAGCCTCAGGCTAATACAGGAGACCTACAGAAAAAAACCGGACCCGTTCATGTACTTTCTGCAGATAATTCTTGATGCAAAATCGGATGAACTGGTAAATATCTTCTCTGAGGCCTTTCCTGAAGAGAAATCAAGAGTGGTGGAGATTCTAACAGAGATAGATCCGGCAAATAAATCAAAATATCAGAAAATTTTGTCAGGTGACTGATTTTCAACTTATTGGTTTCTGCTCATGCTGATAAAACTTTACGTTCAGAATTATGTGTTTATTCGCGAGCTCGACCTGAGCCTGAATAAAGGACTTACAGTTATCACAGGTGAAACAGGGGCGGGCAAATCAATTCTTCTTGGAGCTCTGTCGCTTATCCTTGGTGCAAGAGCAGACGTTTCAGCTCTTCTCGACAAATCTTCCAAGTGCGTGGTAGAAGGCACATTCAGGATAAAAGGATATGGACTCGAAGAATTCTTCCGGAAGAACGATCTCGATTACGATGACAATACAATAATAAGAAGGGAAATCAATCCGGCAGGTAAATCGAGAGCTTTTATTAATGATATTCCGGTTACACTCAATATCTTAAAGGAACTGGGCGACAGACTGATAGACATTCATTCCCAGCATGAAAACCTGATGCTTAACGAAAACATCTTTCAACTTAATGTTATTGATTCGTTTGCGGGCAACATGGCTCTGAGAAACGAATACAGGAAAATATATAATGAATACAGAAGACTGGAAAAGGAATATAATGAGTTGAAAGAGAAATCGGAGAAAAACCAGTCCGACCTTGAATATTATCAGTTTCAACTAAATCAGCTTCTTGAAGCGAAAATAGTACCCGGGGAGCAGGAGGAACTGGAAAAAGAACAGGAACTTCTTGAGCATGCTGAAGAGATAAAGGCTTCATTGAATATGGTAGTTTCACTGCTGTCGTCGGAAGAGGCCTCAGTCCTTGGTATGCTTGCCGAGGTAAAACAGCTTATGGGAAAATTGAGAAGTTATCTGCCCGCAGCTGATACTCTTGCTGAAAGAGTGAATTCGGCGTATATTGAGCTGGACGACATTCTGTCGGAAACAGAAAAACTTATTGCAGGAATATCCGGCGACCCGGAAAGGCTTAAGGTAGTTAATGAACGGCTCGATTTACTGAATTCGCTGGTGCATAAACACAGGGTGAAGAACTCTGATGAGCTTATTATCAGGACAGGAGAGCTTAAAAAGCTTGTTAGCTCTATCGTGTCGAGTGATGAAAGACTGGAACAACTCGAAAAGGAGATTGCTAAGAAATATGAGGAGATGAAACTTCTGGGCGAACAGCTTTCGGGAAAGAGAAAGGAAGTTATTCCGGAAATGGAGCAGAAGATTACCAGCATGCTTCGTCAGTTAGGTATGCCACATGCGAGGTTCAGGGTTGAGCTTTCAAAGATGCCAGCATGGAGTTCAACAGGAAACGATAGAGCCGACTTTCTGTTTTCAGCCAACAGGGAAGTCCCCCCGGAAAATATCACAAAGGTGGCATCGGGCGGGGAGTTGTCGAGAGTTATGCTTAGTTTGAAATCAATGCTAAGCAGTGCAGGTAATCTGCCCACAATTATTTTTGACGAAATTGATGCAGGTGTTTCAGGAGAGGTGGCCGACAGGGTAGGAAAGATACTTGCAGAAATGGGGAAAAACATGCAGGTAATAAATATTACACACCTTCCCCAGGTGGCGGCGCGCGGGCAGACACACTTCCATGTCTTTAAGGATGATACCGGGAAAACAACAGTAACCCGCATTAAGCTTTTGCGGGATGACGAGCGCGTGATGGAAATTGCAAAACTGCTGAGCGGAAGTGAGGTAACCGAGACAGCAGTAAAAAATGCCCGCGAACTCTTAAACGCTGCTGCAAACTGATAAACCTGAGCTATTACAATTTTTTTATCTGTTTTCAGAAATAGGTATAAATGCTTATTTTGAGGTCAAACTGCACATTTTAATTTTGACCAGCACAAGTTAATTGTCATGATTAAGATAGTTCTTCTTATTCTGTTTTATTTCACATTTCCTCTTGTAATAATCTATCTGTGTAAAAAATGGTCCTTTTTCAGGAAGCTAGGAACGATAGCAGTTGCATATGGTTTCGGTATTCTTATCGGCAGTTCAGGTATAATGCCACAGGGATCCGAGCATTACAGAAAAGCCCTTCAGGGCAGAGCGGCACTTCCGGAAGAAGAGGTAACTGTACTTCTGACATCAGGAAAAATTACTGAACATGATGTATATGTGAACAAAATAGCCTCAACGCAGGACATGCTCATTTCGATAATTGTTCCGCTGGCGTTTCCACTGCTGCTATTTTCACTCAACTTTAAAAGATGGCTTAAGTTTGCAAAAGAGGGAATGCTTTCAATGATTCTGGCTATTGTTTCAATCATTACAATTATAAGCACTGGTTATCTGATTTTCAGAAATGTTGTTCCTGATAGCTGGAAAGTTGCCGGGATGCTGGTTGGGGTTTATACCAGAGGAACACCAAACATGGCATCACTTAAAGTCGCACTCGGAGTAGATCCCAACCTTTTTCTGATGTCAAATACCTATGACATAATTATGGGAGCGGTAACTCTCATATTTTTCATCACTGCCGGACCCAGAATTTTCAGAGCAATTCTTCCACCATTCAGAAGGGACAAAGTACTGGCAACTGGTGATAGTCCCGAAGCTGAATCGGAAAGTTTTGATGACTTCTCAGGAATTCTTGACAAACAAAGAATTGTACCTCTGCTGAAAGCGGTGGGAATGTCTGTTTTAATATTTGCACTGTCGTTTGGATTAAGCCTTCTGCTGCCTGGTCTTCCTCAAAGTGTTGTTGTCATACTCGGTATAACTACCCTGGCTATTGCTGCTTCATTTATAAAATGGCTCAACCGTGTAGAAAAATCATTCCAGCTGGGGATGTATCTGATAATAGTGTTCTCTTTCGCCATTGCTACAATGGCTGATCTCAGGGTAATATTTACAATAGGATTTCTGGGATTGTTTGCTTACGTGTTTTTTGCTTATTTCGGCTCGATAATTCTTCACCTTATTCTATCAAAAATTTTCAGAATCAATGCCGATGATTACCTGATTACAACAACAGCTTTTATTTATTCCCCACCTTTTGTTCCTGTGATAGCAGCTGCTTTGAAGAACAAAGACGTGATAATTACGGGTATAACAGTAGGTATAATAGGCTATGTTGTTGGTAATTATCTTGGTGTAATGATAGGCTATTTCCTTAAGGGGATTTAATTTTTCTTCTTTTTCACACAGGTTGAGCTTATCAAAACAGGTAATTGAGGCCCATATAGAATCCTGTTCCTCCGTCCTGTTCGTTAAATGGCTGTCCGAGGTCAATAGCTACAATGAAGTTTTCATTCATCACCACTTTGAGTCCTGCACCAGCCGTTACATGCAATTTTTCAGCATTTTCCTTGAAGAAATCTGCAGTGGTGTAGCTCGACCATTCTGATAGATTCGGAACTTCGAATTTAATTTTGTCGGTAACCATTCCGAAATCGCTGAATACGTTAACGCCCAGATAAAAGTTCTGCCTTATGAATTTGAAACGTACCGCTTTCCACCTGAGTTCAGCATTGCCGTAAACGAATCCATCACCGATCACCCGGTTTCTCCAGAGTCCCCTTACAGATTTCGAACCTCCAAGTCCTTCCATCGTAGCACCCAGAAGGACTGATACAATCATCTGCGACTGATAATAAAAAGGAACCTGCCCGAATATTGTCTGCTGATAACCGAGCCGGTACGCAAAGGTCAGTTTATCATATTTTATCGGAAAGTATTGCCGGTGAGTTAAATAGAACTTCCCGAAGGTTGCTTCACTGCCAAGAAATTTTTGTGATGTTTCAATACCTCCTTCAGTTCAGATTCCTTTATTCGGATTTGGTCTGTTATCCCTTGTGTCGTAAGTTATTCCTGCTTTAATAGTATTAATAAGCCCCCCGTCTGCTTCATCGGGTGATATAACTCTCCATTCCTGGTATAATTGATATAAGCCAGGAACATCAGGGAGCATATCTTCAGGGTCTTTTCCCTTATTTAACTTTTCGAGGTCAACTTCTGATATCTTAAAATTCTGAATAGCAAAACCGGCATTCCATCTGAGATTTTCACCTGAAAGTTTACCCTGGAAATCATTTTTAAATCTCAAAAGTGTGCGGCGGTGCATGTAAAACATTCTTGTTTTATAATCAGGCGATTTATCATCAATCCACGACTTATTAATAACGGCATCATAGCCGTTAAAGCCGTAGAAATCGTATGCTTCGTCAGGAAGGTATGAGAGGTCGGATGAGATTCTTATACCCGGTATAAGATGTTCCGAATCATAATTAAAGCGGTATATGCCGCTTCCTTTTGTGAACCGTGAGACCTCAAGGTAGAATTTGTGATAATATTCAGGGTAAATATCACCCGGTCCGTAATTGTAGAGGTCGATTAGTCCGCCATACTGGAAACCAAGGTCTGTGCTGAAGGTGATGGCAGGAAGTATTCCGAAATTCCATCCTTTTTTGATGTTTTCTTCCTGAGCTGATACTGACAATAAGGCCAGAAGTAATAATGATGAGAAGATAGCTTTTTTCATAGAGTTATTACTTTTTACTGGCAATAAAGGTAAAGAAAATTGATAATAATGAACTATTTAATTTATTTTGTCTGACTATTTTCCTGGAAGAATTAAACGTTCGGGATTAATTATCTGGTTTTGAATAAGAAAGTTATTTATGGAAAAAAGGATTCTTGAGTGTGTTCCCAATTTCAGTGAAGGCAGGGATATGGGAGTTATCGGGCAGATTGCTGGTGTTATTAATAATATTAAAGGTATAAAACTGCTTGGTGTTGAACCGGGCAGGGGTGCCAATCGAACGGTAGTTACGTTTGCCGGTGAGCCTGAGGCTGTATGTGAAGCGGCTTTTCAGGCGGTGAAAAAAGCAGCGGAACTAATTGATATGTCAAAACACAGAGGTGCACATCCGCGCATTGGGGCAACGGATGTCGTGCCTCTGGTGCCGGTATCCGGGGTAACGATGGATGAAGCAGTAGAATACGCAAGAAATTTGGCAAGACGCATAGGAGAAGAGATTGGCATACCTGTTTATTGCTATGAATATGCTGCTTACAGTGAGAAAAGAAGGGACCTTGCCAATATCAGGCGGGGTGGCTATGAAGGTCTTGTAAAAAAACTTTATGATCCTGAATGGAAGCCTGATTTTGGTCCTGCAGTTTTCAATGCAAAATCAGGCGCTACAGCGGTGGGAGCAAGGGATTTTCTGGTTGCATTTAATGTTAATCTCAATACAAAGTCAAAGCAGATAGCAGAGGCAATAGCTGAGGAAGTCAGGGAGAGGGGTAAGACTATTGTTGATGAAAATGGCAAGAAGATCGAAGTTCCTGGCAAACTTGAAGGTGTAAAGGCAATAGGCTGGTATATAGAAGAATACGGGAAAGCGCAGGTTTCAATGAACATAACTAAACTTTCAGTTACACCAGTTCATGTAGCTTTTGAAGAGGTATGCCGCAAGGCTGAAGAGAGGGGAATAAAGGTAACCGGTTCGGAACTTGTTGGACTTATCCCACTCGGGGCGATGATTGAAGCAGGAAAATATTATTTGAGCAAGTTCCAGAATGCAGATGAGGCTACTGAGGAGGAATTAATAAAAATAGCAGTTGATTCCATGGGTATGAGTGAAATACGTGAATTCAAGCCTGAGGAAAAGATACTCGAATATGTAATTGAAGGGGAGGGGGAAGAGACCCTGAAATCAAAATAAATGAAAAAGTAAGTCATCTATCTGTAATTTAGATTTCTACTTATAATTAATGATTAATGTCATTTTCTGATAAATTATCGTCTGGCGAAACAAAGCTGATTTCATTTTTTAAAATTTTCATTTGCTGAATTAATTTTTTGAATAAAAATATTGTAAAATAAAATTTTTTCTTAATTTGGCAAGCGTTGAACTAAAACAAATCCTAAAACACTGATTTATGAAAAAAACATTGTTGTTGTTTCTATTTGCAGCAGTCAGTACTTTTCTGGCTGTGGGGCAGGTTCAAATAACCGGTACTGTTACTGATGCCCAGGAGGGCACTCCGATGGCCGGTGTGTTTGTATCTGTAAAGGGGACTACTATCGGAACGATAACACTGCAGGATGGTAAATATTCAATTTCTGTTCCGGCGGGCACACAATCGCTTGTATTTAGCTTTGTGGGCTACCGGACACAGGAAGTACCAATTGCAGGAAAAAATGTAGTCGATGTTGCACTTCAGCAGGATGTGTTCAATGTCGATGAAGTTGTAGTTGTCGCTTACGGTGTACAGCAGAAGAGGGATGTTACCGGTTCAGTCGCCTCCGTTAAAGGAGATGCAATTAAGATGCCTGTTCAGAGCTTTGACCAGGCTCTTCAGGGAAAAGCAGCCGGTGTATCCATTACTCTTCCCAATGGTGTTCTGAATAACCCGCCTGTGATAAGGGTAAGGGGTTATAACTCAATCAGCGGTAGTTCATTCCCGCTAGTAGTGGTTGATGGTGTGCCTGTATTTACAGGTAACCTGTCGGCAAACAGTGCTATTACCAATGCTCTTGCCGATATTAACCCGGCAGACATTGCATCGATGGACATTTTGAAAGATGCTTCAGCCACAGCACTTTACGGTTCAAGGGCTGCAAACGGCGTTATTCTTATTACCACAAAACGAGGTTCAGGTGCCAAAACAAGGGTCACTTACGACGGCTATGTTGGCTGGACCGAACCTTACCACCTTTTCGAAGTAATGAACGCCGAACAGTATGTGGAGCATAAGAACCGTGCATTCGAAAATGCAGGCTCAGCTACAAGACTTTCGCTTGTAACCGGTCCCGATGGAAAACCGATAGACACAAACTGGGCAGACTATATTTATCAGAAAGGGTTCCAGCACAGCCATGCAATTACCGTGTCGGGGTCAACTCCTTCCACATCATACTTCCTTTCTGTTGGATATACCGACCAGGATGGCATGATAAGGAAAAACTATTATACTAGAAAGAATGCCAGATTGAATCTCGATCACAAACTTAACAGGTTTGTGAATATGGGTGCCAATGTTTCGTACACAAACAGTTTCTCAGAGGCTCCCAATACAGGTGCATCATTTGCAACAGCAGGTGCAGCACGTCTGGCAATAGTTCTACCGCCAATCCTTTCTCCGTATAACAACGATGGCAGTTATAACATCGAAGGTTCCGCACTTGGAAGAATGGGACAGCCACTGCCTGCACTGGGTTATTATAACCCTGTAGCAATCATGGATTTGTGCAAGTATACAGCTGAAACCGACAGATTACTATCAAATCTTTATATAAGTGTCGAACCGGTTAAAGGTCTTGTTTTCAAGACACAATATGGCCTTGACAATATCAATGTTGAGTCTATTTCATTCCAGACACCAATTACAGGTGATGGATATAGTTCGAACGGATATGCCGGTAACTCATTCGACCGCAGGGTAAGATGGACATGGACAAATACCGTTAATTACAGCGTTACCCTGATGAATAAGCTTAACCTTTCAATACTTGGCGGGACTGAAGAGCAGAGAACTGTAGGCAACAGCTGGTCGGGTTCAAAAACAAATGTGTCAGACCCATTCTTTACATCCTATCAGGGTTCATGGGTTACAGCAGGAATGGGCGGTGGCAGCCAGTGGGAGAATTACTTTATTTCATACTTCGGCCGCTTCAATGCCAACTGGAATAAGAAATATTACCTTGAAGCCAGCTTACGTCGCGACGGATTTTCAGGCCTCTCAAAAGGCAATAAATACGGAACCTTCGGAGGCGCTTCGCTTATGTGGAATGTGTCAAATGAGGAATTTGTTGCCAACTCAGCTCTGAATAATATCTTTTCAGATATTCGTATAAAAGCCAGTTACGGAAGGGTGGGAAATATGTCGGGTATAGGTAATTACAGCTCGCTGTTCCTCTACTCTTCGGGTGTTTACGGAGATGCTCCAACACTGACATTCTCTCAGGCAGGCAATGCCGACCTGAAATGGGAATCGAGCGATAAGTATGATGTAGGCATCAGTTTTGGATTCCTGAAAGACAAAATACAGACAGAGATTAGCTGGTTCTACAACGATATCAACAACCTTATTCTTTCTGTACCACAGTCGCCATCGAAAGGAATACCGGGTAACGCAATTCCTGCCAATATGGGTTCAATGTATAATACCGGAGTCGAACTCTCGCTTACAAGCTATAACTTCGTTAAAAAGAACTTTAGCTGGACAACAAACTTCAATTTCACCTACCTGAAGAATGAGGTTACAGCTCTGGCTCCGGGTGTTACAGAAATACGCGCAACAACAGGCGGACTTGAGACAACAAACATTACAGTGGTAGGCAAACCGATAGGTATGATCCTTGTTGTTGAAACAAGAGGTGTTGATCCTCAGACAGGAAGGAGAGTGTACGTCAATAGTCAGGGAAAGGAAGTTTTGTTCGGGTTTGAAATTACACCAAGTGCCAACAGATGGTTCTATAGAGACGGTTCAGGTGTTGCCCAGGCAATTACGACAGCTGCTGATGCTAAACCGTTTGCCTGTGCAATACCCAAATTCTACGGAGGTATTGACAATAACATTACCTTCAGGAATTTCGATTTTGCTTTGAACCTGACATATGCTCTTGACTTCTATGTATACAATGGTACAAAGGCAGGGTTAAGAGACCAGAGATGGTGGAACAACTCGGTTGAGGTGTATAAGACAGCATGGAAGCAGCCGGGTGATATTACCAATATCCCCAAACCTGTGATGAATGACAACATTTCCAACGGATCATCATTCCCGATATCTGAAAATGTTGAAAGGGGAGATTATCTGAAAGTCAGAAATATCTCACTCGGGTACTCCTTCACAAAATTGCCGAAAGCTCTTGCTATTGAGAAAATAAGGCTGTATGCACAGGTGTTCAATGCTCATGTGTTTACTAAATATACCGGCTCTGATCCTGAGGTTTCAACCAATGGTGATACCAACCTTGCACCCGGTGTTGACAGAAACACAGCACCACAGGCAAGAACATGGTCGTTCGGTGCAACAATTAATTTCTAACCTTTAATACGGAGGAGATATGAAAAACATTATAAAGGCTACAGCAGCAATAGTAGTGATACTGTTGACATTCGGATGCTCAACCGAGTACCTGAATCCTGTTCCTAAAACATCACTCTCTGACCTCACAGTGTTCGACACAAAAGACAGGGTTGTCGCACAGGTAAACGGTATGTACGCTATGATGAAAAGCGGACAGTTCCTTGGCGGCAGATTCTTTGTGTACAATGATGTCAGATGTGAGAACTTCATCCCGAAAAGCTCGAACCTTGTAACAAACTTTGCAACCTGGAACCACACTGTTGTGAGTTCAACAAACGAGGTTCAGAACCTCTGGAGCGCAGTATATGCTGCAATAAATGCAATAAACGTTTTCCTTGAAGGACTCGACGAAAATTGGGAAAACGGTAAACTTAAGACCAAAATCACAGAGGCTGAATACAATCAGTTCAAAAGTGAAGCTTATACACTGAGGGCTATCTGTTATTTTGACCTTCTGCAAATGTATTCGAAGCCCTACAACC
>JBASIK010000207.1:0-9905 GCA_049654745.1 Bacteroidales bacterium | reverse complement strand
GTATTTACATATCCAGCCTGATTTCCAATGACCACATTGCTTACACCAGTTGTGTTGGAATATCCACTCAGATTGCCCATAAAAACATTATATGACCCTGTAGTATTTGAACGGCCCGATCTGTATCCCATAAATGCATTATATGTGCCGGTGGTATTGGCATAACCGCTTTCGTAACCAAGGAAGACATTATTACTTGCCGTGTTACTAAAGCCTGCAGTATTGCCAATGAAAACATTTAATGCCCCTGTCTGGTTAGTATAGCCTGCCTGGTTACCAATAAACACATTATTTGACCCTGATGTATTTGAATATCCGGTATTATATCCCATAAATGCATTATACTGACCGGTCGTATTTGAGGCACCTGCCTGAAAGCCGAGAAAAGTGTTATAAGAGGAAGTGGTTGAATAGCCTGATTTATAACCCAGAAACACATTTGAACTTCCTATTTGATTCATGTAGCCTGACTGATAGCCAAGTATAACATTACCAGAACCGGTTGTTGTGTTGACGCCTGATTCATATCCGATAAATGAATTATAGAGGCCGGTAGTAATCAAGACACCTGAACGGTGACCAATAAAATAGTTTGAAGGCGTCAGGTTAAGAAAGTTGTCAACGCCTTTTGAGTCAAAGCCTCCAATTGCAAAGCCCCCCTTTGTGCCTTTTCCGCTCTTGTTTACATAAACTCTGGTACTATCACGGGTTACCCTGAGATACTCCTGACTAGGAGCTTTATCTCCAAAGCCTCCGATGGCAAAACCTCCCTTTGTGCCTTTGGCCCCATCGTCAACATATATTCTTACTCCTTCATTATAAACTGCAAAAATGGTTTGACCGATGTTATTTTTAACTTCAAACAATGCTTCTTCGAGCGATGTTGTAGTTCCTTTTACGTCAAGCTTCCCTACCGGTCCAGAAAGATTGCTGGCTACCATCGAATAAGGAACTGACCATAACCTCGATGAACCCATGTTTTTCCACTCGCTGTTGTAATAAACTTCTGTTTTTATAAACTTGGGCGTCACTTTCCAATCAATATCTGAAAACGCCGGAACCGTTGATGACGCCTGACGGGTACCTCTACCAACAACAACAGTAAATAGTCCAAATGAATTGGTTGTTACTGATGAATGCAATTCCTGCCAGAATGTTGTTCCTCCAAGCGAATCGGATTGTATGGTCAGGCGCACTGGTAATGATTGGTTTGATATTGCATCACCTGAAGCATTACGGGCAATAGCCTGATAGGTAAACCCCTGCGGGGTTTGGCTCAGAGCACAGAGCATTGAGCTCAAGATAAAAATGACAGACAGAATAAATCTTGTTTTCATATCTATGTATTTGTCAGGTTTTATGATTCGGGAAGTCGGAATAAAGATTTCCTTGGGCAACGAGCCTGGGGTTAGCTGGAAGAAAATTATTTTAAGCAATATATGATTAATTACATTTAAATTCAAATATTTTTGATGAACCCTGGTTTATTTATGATAAATGGAAAAAAATCAGTGGCAAAATGGATTTATTATGAATTCTTTTTTCAGAAAATCAGTAATCCCGGGTGGAAATATTGAAACAATTTAAAATATTTTACATAATCCAGTTGAAATTTGATTTTTATTGATAAATTTGCACCGCCGTTTTAACGGAATATTTTTCAAGGACAAACAAAATACTCTAAGGCAATGGATTTAATGAAAGTTGTTGAAAAAGAGCTATCAGTAGAAAAGAACTTTCCTGATTTCGGACCCGGTGACACTATAACGGTTCATTACAAAATTATCGAAGGGAACAAAGAAAGAGTTCAACAGTTTCGTGGCATTGTTATTCAAAGAAGAGGGAGCAAGCATACAGAGACTTTTACTGTAAGAAAAATGTCGGGGAACATCGGAGTTGAAAGGATCTTCCCTATTGCTTCACCTTTTATTGAAAAAATAGAAGTAAACAAAAAAGGCAAAGTCAGAAGGGCAAGGATATTTTATCTACGCAAACTGACAGGAAAAAAGGCAAAAATTAAAGAGAAGAACTATTAATCGCCAACTTTTTATAAAAAAAGACTGCCCGTAAAAAGCAGTCTTTTTTTGTTGATATTGATCTCCTATTGAACTTTGTTTATCATTTCTTCCTTTTTTGCTTTTGCTTCTTCAACCAGCTTAATGGCTTGTTTATCGGCTTCCTGCCTTAGCTGGTCGCCTTTTTTCTCTGCTTCTTTTATTATTGCATCAGCAGATTTTTGTGCAGCAGCTTTTGCAATGGCGCCTTTTGATTCAGCAGCTTTCAGGATTTTGGCTGCCTGAGCTTCAGCTTCCTCTTTCAGTTTAATGGCAGCTCTGTCTGCTTCAGCCCTTAGTTGTTGTCCTTTTTCCTCTGCTTCCCTGATAAGCCTGTCGCCCTGCTCTTCTGCCTCACGGCGAAGCTTCTCCTTCGCATCATCAACTTTCTTTTCAACAGTTTGTTTGACTGTTTCTTTAACCGTTTCTTTCAATCCAGGTGAACTTTCTGCAGCACCAGAACCAAAATCAGGCGTTAGAACAGGTTTTCCTACAACTCCTTTAACTCGCACATTCACTTTTATTGTCTCTGATGGCTTAAATGATGCACCAAAGGCTGCAGCCTGCGCTGAGAGATTATCAACCAGGGCATTTACAGAAGACCCCAGAACAGAGCGGGGCATTTCAGTTTTTATCAGATAATTAAGTGTCTGATCCAATCCCTGATCGCCCGAAATGTTCATCTTTATGCTGCCCATCTTTATGTCAAACGGGCTGACATATACTCTTCCATCGCTAATCCTGAAGCTGACATTGAGGTCTTTGAAAGTATTGGTGTAATTTTCCCCCAGTTTCAAAAGTTCCTTCATTTTTTCAAAAGCGGCCATCTCGATTATCTGAACCTGTTCGCTTTGAAGTTTTCCGTAACCATTAATAGAATTTATTACCGGCATCATATCACTTCCAAGCAGGCTTTCGTATTTCATCTGGAGATTAATTTTGCCGTCGACACCTTTTGCTGCCGGTGCAAATTTCTGAACCATCACAAAAGTGTTAAATGCATCTTTAATTGCTATATCCTTTACTTCGAAGTCGGCTTTCAAAACTGGTTTCACAGTGTCGCGTGTATCATAATCGGCGTTCATCTTCACTGTGCCTCCAAGTACCTTCATTCCTGTTTCCCGCAATGAAAGTATCCCATCCTTAACAATGATATGACCTTTAAAATCCTGAGCAGTGATTTTATCATATATGAGAGTGCCTATTGAGGCATTAAAGTCGAATTCGATATTTTTCGGCACAGGTATAACTGCAAGAGCAGTTGTATCGACCTCCTCAACCTCAGTGGTATCAAAAACCATTTTACTAAGAATATTGGTAACATCTATTTTATTTGAGGAAAGTGTCAGTTTGCCTTTTACTGTTTCATTCCGGAAAACATATGGAATGTAATTCTCAAGATTTCCCGAAAGCGTTATATCGCTTGTTTCGGCCACAAGTAGCTCTGCTTTATCCATTCTAGTATAAGCAGGGGTAAAAGTGAATGAAGCCTCTTTGAGGCTGACTTCCGGGTAGCCTTTCATTGAAAGGAGCATGTTTCTTATTCCCAGAGTTCCCTTTGCATTAAAGCTTTCATATTGTTCCTTTTCAATCATCGATAGCCGTCCGGCTATGTTAATTGCCATTTCTATTATTCCTGTAAATTTTATGTCTTCAAGAGGCAAAGCTTTAGAAAGTGCATCAAGGTCGATTTTTCCATTGAATGAACCTTTAAAGTCGGGGTCACTTATGGGGGTCTTAAGGAAGAAAGTCATGTCAAAGGGACTGCCTGCCAGTTCGAAATGAAACTTATCGAGGTTAACTGTTGTCAGATCCAGGTTTTTGCCGTTGACAAAGACATCGGTGTTGATATTTATTGCACTTATTTTTTCCGGCAATGCAGGGTAGCTTATCACTCCGTCATTAACTGAAAGATTTAGTTTTATGTCGGGTAATGTGCTGTCGGCATCGGAATAGACACCTTTTGCAGAGCCTGTGAGGGCAAAAGTGCCAGAAGTCCTGAGATCTTCGAATCCTGTCATATAAACTGCCGGGACAAGTGACAGAAAAGTTTTAAATGATGTCTGACTTGTGCCAAAAGTAACATCTGTTAAGATATCATCCCCCGGCATGGCGACAGTACCAGCGAAATTAAGTCGGAGGGCATTAATTGCAAAATAATTATCGTCAAAAGTAAATTTCATACTGTCGAGATCGGCAAGCATATTAATTTTTGAATCAATCACTGCCCGGTTCAGATATTTTACCCCATCCATTATAAAGGTTGCCTCACCTATATTGAGTGCCATTTTAAGTTTTGCCTCCTTTAGAGACATGCCACCTGCAAGAGTGTAGTTGAGTTTTTTCAGTGAGGCAGTCATTTTTGAGCTTTTGTCGTTATACAAAATATCAGCATCCTTTATTTCAAATTTTCTGAGAAGAACTTTCAGGGAGCTCTCCCCTGCTTCTGTCTCTTCTGCTGGTTGGACAGGTTGTTCAGGGCTAACGGCAGCAAGAGTGTCGGCCGATGGCCTGGCAATGTCCCAGTTTGCACTGCCATCTTCCAGAACTATAGCATTAACGATCGCCCTGTCGAGTATTACCGATTTTACTTCATAGCCTGATTTTCCAAGAAGACTGGCAAGATTAAATACCAGACTGAATGATTTGAAGCCAGCAAGAGTATCTCCCTCAAATTTTTCTATGCCTATCACATAAACATCTTTAAGGGAAAAAGAGAGGTTGGGAAAATTTCTAAAAAAACTCAGGTTATAGTCGGCAAAAACAACTTTTGCATTTACCGATTCATTTATTACCAGCTCAACTTTTGTTTTTATTTTCTCCTTGAATAATATCGGAACCGTAAATAATATAATTAAAATTAAAATAAACAGTCCCAGAATTATTTTCAGAACGGTTTTTACTATCTTTTTCATGTGCAGAGAATTTTATATATTTTTGATTATCAGAATTTCATCTTTAAATTTATACCTCGTACACGCTTTTTTACCTCCATCCCAACCCCGGGGTTGCCTAAAAAGACTCTTTTTGTTTTTACCCCTGAATCCCCGCTATTACTACTGCAAAGTCGGACAGGCTCTGAGTGGAGACTTATTGTAATACAATATTTTAGCTTTTATGTTTTCATTATACTTATCAAATAAACATCTTTTTAGACAGCCTAGAAGGCGTGGAATTTTTAATTTTGCAATTAACAATCACTATTTTACAACAATGAAAGTATTGAATTGTTTTGGTATTAAAATTAATGAATATTAGTGAAAATAAAAATTTGCTATATTTACAGCCGCAAAATATCGGATGGTCCCGTAGCTTAACTGAATAGAGCATCTGACTACGGATCAGAAGGTTGGGGGTTTGAGTCCCTCCGGGATCACGTAGAAGCAGCCTCAAAGGCTGCTTTTTTTGTTTCATGGTGAAGGTGGAAGTAAAAAGTATTTCTGGAGACCCGGAGGGACGAAAACCGAAGGGTTGGCGGGGTTTGAACCGAGGAGTCCCGATATTGATCGGGACGACGAGCTCGCGACCGAAGGGAGCAATCCCTCCGGGATCACTGAAGAGAGGATGTTTCAAAAGGACACCCTCTCTTTTAATTATGTTACTTTCTTTTGCTTCTCCAAAAGAAAGTAACCAAAGAAAAAGAGACCGGAAAAGATAACTTCAGACTTTTTTGGCAAAATACCTTAGGCTTCACACTCCCAAAAAAGTCTGAAGTTCGCGCCTTTTCCGGTTTGCCTGCGCACGGGCAAAACATTTACATTGTTATTAAGTATTTGATTATTAACATGTCTTAGGGTTATATAATTATCACATCATACATCAGTTTGACAACTGTGAAGGTTGGCTTGCAAGAATACGATATAACAAAAGTGAAGGCAACAATACCTTTGAAATGAATCATCAATTTAACATGAATAAAAACACAGGAAACACTTTGCTTAATAGTGAAACCGGAATATCATTAAAGCAAAAGTTCTGTAGATGTTGAACCTTTCTTCTCAAACATGAAACATAATGACAGATTTAAGCGAGTTAATTTCAGAAATTAAGAAAATTTGAGATATAAGCTGGATTACTGGCTTCAGCACACAATATCAAGAAAAAGATCGTATTGGTTATTATGCTCAAAATAGAAAACATTCAAAACACCATTTAAAATAAAGAAACAAAAGAGGTTGATCTTCTTATTAGAAAACCTCTTATTGTATAAAGTTGAGCGAAGCAAAACACTATCCACTTCAATTTGGGCAGGTCTGACCTTAAGTGCTAAAGGCGAAAAGAAAAAGGAGAAAATAAGGAAAACACGGGCAATAGTACCCGGAGGGACGAAAACCGAAGGGCTGGCGGGGTTTGTTTAAATTTTTCGAAACATTTATAATTCGATCATATTTATTTCATATATATTTTTTCTTAACTTTAGATATTGCACGCCGGGAGTGGGATTGTCAGGCACAGGTAAAATGGGTTTTTGCAATATTTGTGCAGATATTTTTATGTGTGACTGACGGGGCGGAAGCATGCCCGGGGGTAAAGAAAAGACAAAAGGCATAAGGAGAAAGACAAAAGTAAAAAACTTAACACTATCTCCCCTATTTTGCAAAAATTATGTAATTATAATAACGCTGAAAATCCTGCCTAATACGAAAACCTGATTTTTAGATTTAAAAAAATAAGATGCCAGAAAGCTATAATACCCAGTATTCGTTAAAAAAGATCCTGACGATATGGATTTTATCATCATTACCGATGGCTATTCTAGCATTTGTCATTACTCCTGCTCTAATTCCTGTAATCAAATTGCCTCCTCTCATCATATATTGGTTAGCCATAAATCTTGGATTACTATGGCAGTTTATCCTTTCAATAATTGTTCTTAAGAATGATGGATACGTTATTAGCTGGTCTACGATTCGGAAAAGGCTGTGGTTTCAAAGACCACGAAATCCTAAAACTGGTGTGGCTAACCTCTGGCTCTTTCTATGGGTGATACCATTTATTATATTGAATGGGATTGTATCATCCGGAATTGGTTTTCCTGATCTAGATCGTATTGCGCGCCCGTTGATCAAAAATATACCTCAATATGATTTGTCACAACTGGAATCACCAGAATTCAAAGGAGAATGGTGGATTTTAGGCGTTTTTATATTTACAATGGCGTTTAATTATTTTCTCGGCGAGGAATTTCTTTACAGGGGTATTCTTTTACCGAAAATGAATGGCGTTTTCGGTAAATGGGATTGGTTTGCAAATGGGATATTATTTGGCTTTTATCATCTTCATAAACCACAAATTATTTTATCAACAGCTGTACTGTTTGGTTTTATTTTCGCCTATCCAGCAAAACGTTTTCAATCTAACTGGATGGCTGTGATAATCCATGGATTAGAAGGATTATTAGGTTTAGTTATCGTCTTTAAAGTAATTTTGGGAGTCCCATAAAATGAATACAACTGGATATAAAACAAAAATAAATCTAAGGCTAATACGGACACTATGGTTAAGTTGTTTCCCGAGGTCTCGGGACAGGTAGTCACATTTTTTGCTCCTGATAGCTATCGGGATGCTACTGCCACTTAGACAGAATAGTACCACTAGATAACCCAGACCGCGCCATAACCTGCCTGTCCGACTTGCGTCAGCCAGGCAGGCTCGTACCCCCCTGACCTCTACCCTCGCTCAAGGCACGGCGTGGCAGCATTCTGGCCCCGAGTACTCGGGAGTCGTAACAGTGCCCCTACCCGGATACTTCATCGGGCAAAGCACGCTAGATTATACCGCCGGGTCACTAGCGGTCAGGCTAAAAGACTAATAAAGGAAATTCAGGATTATATCAAATTATATAGTTATGACACAAAGACGAACTTCGAGAACGGAAATAAACTATAATCTTATTATCTATTTCTTATTTATGTTAATTGCAGTTGCAGGTATTTTTTACGGCAACGCAATCAAAAGTAATCATTCATTTTTGCGAGTTTGGGATTTTCAAAACATACTTATTCTACTTTTAGGTGTTCCATTTTTATTTTTTCAATCCAAAGCTGATCTTCCCAACTTTTTGGAAGTAGGAATCTCCAACAAGCAAAGATTTCTAAAACCTATTTTATTAGGCGCAGTGTTTGGAATACTTGATATAATTGTAATCAAACTATTATTACACCCAGAACCATATACAGAATTACCGACATTTCTTCAACCATTTCCATATTCTATTTTCTTGTATTTTTCAGGAGCATTCGAAACAGAAGTTTTTTATAGATTTATACCTTTTTTAACTGTATTTTTATTATTTGGTAAATTGATTTCAAATGGTAAATATTTTAATGTTTTTTTATGGACAGCCATTGTCTTAACATCATTAAGAGAACCATTAGAACAACTACCTGATGGAGAATTATGGTTTGTAGTTTATTCTTTATTGACGGGTTACTTGATGAACTTTTTACAAGCAATCTATTTTAAAAAGGCAGGATTTCTGGCATCTCTGTCAGTAAGACTTGGGCACTACTTATTCTGGCATATATTATTAGGATTATATGTTCAATATGTTGAATTGCAATAAAGCCCGAAACCGTTAGCATCAATGATAAGAAACACATAAAATTGACAGGAATATGTTCGATGAATTAAGCAATTATAAAGAGAATGATCATTTCTTCCTGAAACCTGAAGATGATTTGAAGACTTCATGCAATGCACCTTCTAAGAATGGTGTATTCCTGATATTTTCTTTAAATAAGGGAAGAATTGAATTGGTGTATATAGGTTGCACAGATAATTCATCTGAATTACATGGATTGAAAGATCATATTAATTCAAAGGGAAAATTTCTCAAAGCGAAAATTAATGCTGAAGGAGCCGATGCTCTGGACATTTACTGGTACGCTACAAGCACTCCAGGGAAAGTTGATAATCCAAAAGAAATTGAGGCCAAAATATTGCAGAAATATATCGAGATTTACGGAAGAATACCAAGATGGAATAAATAAAATCGCCAATGATTACAACCGCTCATAAGCAATTAACAGGCCGTTAAATACAATCATCGGAAAATAGAATAAATAACAACATAATAAGACTGTATATAGATCATGAATGAGTTAGAATTACAGCTTCCAACTCTGGAGCATAAAATAGAAGCAGAAAATTTTAAAAATGAGTTTTTTGAAAATCAAGAAACCGTTATAAATGGAAGTGCATTGTTTGACCAGATGGAATATGAGCATTGGCTGGTACATAATACGAATAATCGACTAGGAAACACCGTGAATAGTAATTGGGTACCAGCAACAACATTTTTTGCCGTCAGAAAATATGACCTTAAAATTATAGGAATGATTGATATCCGACACAATTTAAAAAATGAATTCCTGGCACAATACGGTGGTCATATAGGTTTGTCTGTCCGACCCAGTGAAAGAATGAAAGGCTATGGAACAGAAATATTAAAAATGGGAATTGAGTATGCAAAATCGTTAGGTATCAAAAAGTTGATGTTGGGATGTTTTTCAGACAATTTACCATCTATTAAAACAATATTAAAATGCGGTGGTGAATTAAAAGAAACAAAAATATTTTCAGACAGTCAGTTTTTTAAGATTCCTGAAAAACAAGAAAAACTCGTTAATATTTATTGGATTGACTTATAAACACTTCCCAAAAGAGCATCTGTTAACAACAGCGCCTGTGTACTATTAAAACGGCACAAAGCCACATACCACTGTTTTAAGTCTTACGAAGCGATAGACCAGCCTATCAATTAGAAAGTAAACGGGGTTTGAACCGAGGAGTCCCGATATATCGGGACGACGAGCTCGCGACCGAAGGGAGCAATCCCTCCGGGATCAC
>JBASIK010000206.1:0-22048 GCA_049654745.1 Bacteroidales bacterium | reverse complement strand
TTTCAGTCCATGTGAAGTAGAGGTTATTTCCCGATGGCGACCACCGGGGCGATTCAGGAGAGATTCCTGTAAATTTCTCGCCCAGCATTATTTTCTCAATCGTCAGTGACGACTGTGCTTCAATAATGCCTGAAGTCATAAGGAAAAACGCAATTAGATTAAATGTGAATATTCTTTTCATAAGCAAATAATTCAAATATGTTTGAAAATCAATTAAATCATTCAACTAAACCTTTCGTTATAAATAAATTTCTTTAAATAATAAGATATGCTGTTGCTGAAGATAAATGTATTGTAAATAGTTTCAGCCATTCAAACGTTAAAGACCTGGTAATTAAAAAATTCCGATTTGAATTTCCTGACTCTCCTATACTCTTTTGATTATCTTATGCATCTCCTGGAGTTCATTCATGAGATTATTCAGCAGTCGGTTATTCTGGTCGGTGAACCTGGCTATAACATATAAAGTATAAAGTTCCAGGTTGTCTTCAACGTTTTTTGCTCCTGTATCTTTCAGAAAATCGTTTCTGAGCTCATTGAATCTGTTGGTAGTTCCGATGAAAGCCATATTCTTAAAATTTTTCTTTTTGTGAAGTTAATAAAATATGATGTTCGTTACAATAAATTTTATCTTTGAAAAAGCAAAACCTGGTTCAACATGAATGGTATGCTTTTTAAATTCAACAAATAATTTATTAAACAATCTGATTATGAAAAAGAAGAATCTTTTATCGAGAAGGGATTTTGTACAGAAATCTGCTCTTGGTGCAGCTGCATTTGCTGTACCGTCAATTATTCCGGCCCGTGCATTTGGTGCTGCTGACCGGATAACGGTTGCAGTTCTTGGCGTTAATGGCCGTGGTGTAAATCACATTGATGGATTCAGCAGGCTTGAAGGGGTTGAGGTTGTAGCTTTATGTGACCCTGATCTTGTGGTACTTGAGAAGAGGGCAGGTGAATTTGAAAAGAAATACGGCAGGAAGGTAAAGCAGTTTCAGGACCTCAGGAAGCTTTACCTCGACAAGTCGATTGATGCTGTAAGTATAGCAACGCCAAATCACTGGCACTCTCTTGCTGCCATATGGGCGATGCAGGCAGGCAAGGATGTATATGTTGAAAAACCGGGTTCTCATAATGTTTTTGAAGGGCGCAAGATGGTTGAGGCAGCAAAGAAGTATGACCGTATTGTTCAACACGGGGTTCAGTTGAGAAGCTCTGTTGCAGTACAGGAGGCTGTGAATCACCTTCGTAACGGACTGATTGGCAGGGTTTACATGGCACGCGGACTGGTATTCAGATGGAGGGATGACATTGGAAAGAAAGGCCCCTCTCCTGTACCGGAAGGGCTTGATTACGACCTCTGGACGGGACCTGCAGAAATGTTGCCCTTCTCGAGAGATTTCGTGCATTATAACTGGCACTGGCACTGGAATTATGGCAACGGAGACATTGGCAACCAGGGAACACATGAGACTGACCTGTGCATGTGGGGACTGGGTGTAGGGTTGCCTGAAATCATCTCAGCCGGCGGTGGCAAGTTTGTGCATGATGACGCCAAAATCACTCCCGACGTGCTAACATGTCAGTTTATGTATCCGAAAGAAAGAAAAATGATTGAATTTGAAGTGAGGCCATGGATTACAAATGAAGAGAATGGCGTGTCGGTAGGAAATATTTTCTACGGCACTGAAGGTTACCTGGTAGTGTACAATTACGACAGGTATGAATCATTTCTCGGCAGGGATAAAAAGCCCGGTCCGTCTCGAAAGGAGGGCGGTGATCATTATGCAAACTTTATTGAAGCTGTTAGGAAACATGATAAATCTATTCTGAATGCACCGGTCGAAACAGCACATTTGTCGTCAGCTCTATCACACCTCGGCAATATTGCATACCGGACAGGCAGAACCCTCAAGTTTGATCCGGCAACTGAGAAATTCATCGGTGATGATGAAGCAAACAAGTTGCTTACAAGGAATTACCGTGCTCCTTATGTGGTTCCGGAAAATGTCTGAGGAAACTTATTGTATTTGATATCAAATACATACTTTAAAAAACAAAAAGGGCTCCTGCAACGGCCCTTTTTTATTTCAGTGAACTGAATGTTACTGAGTGATTCCTGATTACCGAAGGCCCGGCTCTTTTCACTCAGAATTTGTACCTAATAGAAAGAGTAAAAATCTGGGTTTCATAGAAATTCTGGTACTCAACCCTGAATCCTTCTCCTTCGATTCTCTGCTGTAAACCCATTGTGTTTGTTATATCACTTGCTGTAAAGTTCAACTCCAGTTTGTTGCCGGCAAATGATTTCTTTACTCCAATATCAATTCCTCCCCTTGAGAGCTCTTTCCCCTGTGCAATGTTTTTTGCACTGAAATACTGGGCTGTAACTTCAACAACAGTTCCATGGTTAAGCGAGAACTGGTTGATCAATTTTGCAAAAAACGGAGTGTCGGAGCGTTTTTCTACACTATAATTCTGTGGTACTGGAAAAAGTATCTGCCCTGAATGTCCGAATATTGTATTTCGGTAAATATTGGCACTTGCAGAGAGTTTCCACAACTTAAGAATTTTCTGTTCAAAATTTATTTCAGCTCCCATATTGATAGCTTTTCCAAGATTATCGTAGGCTTTGATTGTTATCTCGCTGTGTAATGGGTCCTGAATGTATACGCGTGTATAATAGTCATTTATAGTCTTATGGTAAAGCGATGTATAAAATGAACCTGTTTGCCACATGTATCTATATGTAATTTCGAAGTTCTGGGTAAATTGTGGCCGCAGTGACGGGTTACCTATTTTAAGTAATTCCGGATCATCATATTTTGGGAAGATCCTCAGTATATCCTCGCCTGGCCTGTCGACACGGCGGTTATAAAAGAAAGATAGCTTATTTGATTTATTAACTTTCCATGTAAGTCTTATGTTGGGGAAAAGGCTGAAATAATCGTACTCGTTTTCAGTAAAATAAGGGTTCGGTGCAAATTTATAACTCACGTCTGTGTATTCTGCCCGCATACCTGCTTCAATATCTGCCTTTATAAATTCTGCCACCAGGTTGGCATATGCTCCAGCAAGTTGTTCGTTCCATTCCGACCAATCACCAAAATTGTATATCAGGGCTGTATTCGACGGGTCTTTTGTTACTGTGTATGTAATCGGCATATGGCGGTACCTGCCTGAGAGGCCTGCTTCCAGTCTTCCAAATGGCAGGGGTTTAGTGTAATCGGATGTTAACATATAAACATATTCAGGTGCCATTACCCATGTTTTGTCGGTCCTGATAACCGGATACGGAGGAGGACCGTCCTGGCTGAGGTTATACGTTTCATCCTCCCATCCTTTTGTAAAAAGTATCTGGGAATTGAGTTCATGGCCTGGCTGCTGGAATTTATATTTATGTTGTAGTGTTAGATTTGTGAATCCTGTGCCTTCGCTTTCGTAAAAACCCCACTTTCTTAAAGGTGAAAGGTAATCTCTGTTACCAAAATACCAAACCCTTGTTGTATCAATATGCCATTCATAGTCATATAATCCGAAAATTGTTATGGTATGCTCGGGTGAAGGATTCCAGTCCAGTCCCATTTTCAGGTTGAAGTGATTCTGGGATCTGTTTTCAGCCACCTGGTTTTCAGTGATATTTCCGTTATCGTAGAAACGGGTTGTGAACTCATTGTTTGGAAGCCTTTTCTGGTTGATCAGATACGACTGCCAGAAAATGCGCAGTTTTTCTGTTTTATAATTCAGGTTAAATGAGGGTGTAATTTTCAGGTTATCAGAGTAGCCTGGCATACCAGTTGGGAGGTCTTTCTTCCTTTTTGTAATCATTCCTATTCCTGGTGCCAGGCCTGCATCGCCACTAAAGCCTTTTTGTTCGCTCTTTTTAAAAACTATATTGACAATCCCTGCCATACCTGCAGCATCATATTTTGCAGAGGGGTTTGTGATTACTTCAATTTTCTCGATTTGTGATGCAGGTATATTTTCGAGTCCTTTCTGGCTACCGAAGCCGGTAAG
Organism: Bacteroidales bacterium; assembly: GCA_049654745.1. Classification (GTDB taxonomy): domain Bacteria; phylum Bacteroidota; class Bacteroidia; order Bacteroidales; family VadinHA17; genus LD21. The sequence continues at coordinate 18,031 of JBASIK010000206.1, read as the reverse complement.
ACTTGATTGTTTACCATCAATCAAAACAGCAACTTTATCGCTGCCTCTGAGTATAATCCGGCTCTCCTGGTCAATTACCACTCCAGGAAGAAGTTTTACGACATCAAGGACAGAGCCCGTTGATCCGGAAATTAACTCTTCCACAGAGTAACTTTTCCTGTCGAGTGCTGAGGAAAGCTTTTGCTTTTCACCAGTCACATTAATTTCAGCCAGTTCAAGTTGTGATGGCTTAAGAAGAATTGTACCCAGATCGAGAGTTTTATTCAGTGAACCAGCAATAACGTGGCGTTTTACCGGTTCAAATCCAATATAAGAGAAGACGAAATCATACTCGCCAGGCAAAAGGTCGGGAACAACAAATCTCCCCTGGTCATTTGTTACTGTTCCCGTTACAAGTTCATTTGTTCCACTTTTAACAACTGCAATAGTTGAATTTATAAGAGGCTGTCGGTCGTCTTCATTTAAAACTCTTCCGGAAATTGTTGTTTGTGAGAAACCTGAATGTGATAAAATAAATATCAGAAAAGGGAAGATTAAATATTTCATCTGTGGTATTTTTTAGTAATTATTGTTAATACAATGACACCAGGGGCAGCTTTTTTATTCCCCTGTTTGTTGTAAAAAGCAATTATTAACAATAATCCGGAATTTCAGGAAGAAAAACCTATAATGATATTATTATTTTATTTCCCTGATTTTTATATTCTTAAATGAGACATGGTTGCCGTGATCCTGCAGCAGAATTCTGCCCTCCTGTACCATACCGAAGTTTTCCATTCCCTTGAACTTGCTTTTTTCGACGAGGGCTTTCCATTCGGGGGTTCCGCGTTCGTATTCAACTGTGAGGTTATCGTTGAGCCAGTGCTGGACTTTATTTCCATTAACGACAATCATTGCCCGGTTCCACTGGTCGAATCCATTATCGCGTTTATTTTTTGGTGCGATAAGATCATAGAGTCCGGCGAGGGTTCTGTTTCCTCCTATTCCGGCTTTTGCATCAGGGTGGTTTCTGTCGTCGAGTATCTGGTATTCGCAGCCTATTGAAGCATATTTTCCACCTTCCGATTCGGTATCGACGAAATATTTTATACCGCTGTTAGCGCCTTTAGTATATTTGAAGTCGACAATAAGTTCGAAGTTTTTGAATTTTTCGACAGTTACGATATCGCCTCCGCCGCCCGGTTTCTTTGTTTCAGGATTGACAATCAGCTCCCCGTTTTTTATTTCCCATCCACTTTCAGGGAATTTACCGGTACGGGCGTTCATCCAGCCGTTTGATGTCTGGCCGTCAAAGAGGAGTCTCCAACCTTCTGCCTTCTCACGTTCGGTGAGTTTATTATTAAGGTAGCTTACCTGTGGTATTACAGGAGTATAGGGTGTTTTGTATTTATCGAGGTTTTTTGTTATTATCCTGAGGTTTTTCCATTTCACCTGCATCCCGGCTCTTGATGAGTCGTTGCCGATGCTGTGCACCTGGAGGGCTATGAAGCCTGAGGGTGTCATATCGTCAACGAGGTCGGCACAGGGTATGCCGTTTACCCATGTTCTTATTGAGGGGCCAATAGCTTCAATACGGTAGTGGTTCCATTCTCCAACTTTAAGGGCCTTTTTAGCCTGGGGGTTTCTCTCGAGTGAATAGAGCCATCCCCGGCGGGCTTCGTCGTATATACCGCCTGACCATGCACGCTCCGACGGGTCCATTTCGACCTGGTAACCGTGGACACGTCCGTTCTGATAGTCGGGCCGGCTTTCGCTGCGAATCTGGACACCTGAATTCATCCTTGGATCGAACCATGTGTCGAATTCAAGAATGAAATCAGAATATTTTTCTTTTGTACAAAGGAAGGAGTTTGGTGAGCCCACAACAGTTGTTCCGATGATAACGCCCTTTTCGAGTTTGAAAGGCGCAGTCCCGTTAAGTTGTTCCCAGTTAGATAGGTCTTTGCCTATGAGATTTTTCCATTGTGCTGTGGAAGGTATTGTAAATGCAAGTGACAGTGTAAGAATGAAAAGGCAACTTAGTTTTTTCATATTATTAATATTTTAAATTGCTGTTGATAGACGCGTTGAAAGATACAAAAAACAATAAAAAACTGAACAGGGCAATAAAAAATAATAATATTGCTTCCTTTTTTATTGATAATGACTTTAATGAAAGGCGGGTTGGCAGGTGGTTTCTGCCAGGTTCATGGAATCGGAGTCTGGGAGGAGGTTAACGGGTTATGTTAGACAGGTAATTATTTTAATGGTGTTATGGTGGGCAGGTAAATATCAAGAAAGCAGCAGGCAATTTCGAGATTAATGAAAGGAATTTTCAGGATCAATATCAAATAAAAAATCTTTTTAGATAATAAAAATTATTATTTGATAATCTTTATCATTTAAGATTTTGTATCAAATAATATAGTTTACAATTTAATAAAATTTACTATTTAGTAATTTTTACTATTTGATAAATTTTACTACCTAAAATATTTTATCATTTGATAATTTTTTTCAAATAATAATATTTTTCATTTGACAAAATCCGAATATTAAACAGATTGCCGATTATATCGTGATAACCTGACTCATGTATTCCGAAACAACACCCAAAATTTCAATATCATTTTTCACTATCTGTAAATAATTAAATCTCACTATTTTACATAAAACTTAACCTTAATATAATTTATCCATCGCCCCCCAACTCTGTTATTACATATAATTCTTTATTATTTTTGAAAAAAATCCATAACTATGAAAAAAATATCTCTTTCATTATTTATTACCCTGTTTTCCTTAATAAGCCTTAAATCTTTTACACAACCAGTCGTAGCACTCGATAACTGGTTCAACCGCGAAACAAACCCCAAAACAGGACAGCTCTACCATTACCTCTGGACCGATACCGCATGGAGCGGATACTCACGATGGGGCGAGATATTCAAAGGCAAAGGGGCTGTAATTACCACTATTGAAAAGCCTACAGCAGATGTACTCAAAAATATTAATGTGTACATCATCGTTGACCCCGACACAACAACGGAGAGTAAAAGTCCAAACTTTATCACACCGGAAGATGCAAAAACAATTGCTTCATGGGTAAAGAAAGGCGGAGTACTTGCAGTGCTTGCAAATGACGCACCCAACTGTGAGTTTACAAATCTCAACAGAATGATGTCACAGTTCGGGATCACATTCAACCATGTTACACTGCATCCCGTTCCGGGAACCAACTGGGAAATGGGTGCTTGCACAAACCTGCCCGACCACCCGCTGTTCAAGGATGTGAGTAAAATATACATTAAAGAAGTCTCCTCAATAAGCCTGACAGGAAATGCCAGACCCGTACTCGTTGAAAATGGAAACGTGCTTATAGCTGAATGCAACTACGGCAAAGGTTATGTATTTGCTATTGGCGACCCCTGGATTTATAATGAATACATCGACCACGACCGCCTCACGCCAGATTTCGAAAACCGCAAAGCTGCTGAAAATCTGGCAAGCCTTCTGCTGGGAAAAGCTAAAAAATACACCGGTGCCCCCGGAACATTCAAACCTCTCCCAAAAGAAAAAACATTACAGGCAATGGTTCTGGCCAATAAATATTTTATGGAAAAATGGCCCGACGTGGGCAAGACAATAATCACCGACCGTGAAAGGCCTAGCAACATCTGGACACGTGGTACGTATTACGAAGGACTGATGGCTTTATATAAAATCAAACCCGATCCTTCATACCTTGATTATGCAATTAAATGGGGTGAATTCCATAAATGGGGTCTAAGAAACGGAATAACAACAAGAAACGGTGACGACCAGTGTTGCGGACAGACATACATCGACCTTTATCTTATGGATACAACAAAAAAGGAAAGAATAAGGGATATCAAAGCATGTATTGACAATATGCTTTCCACAGATAAGATTGACGACTGGAGCTGGATAGACCTGATACACATGGCTATGCCCGTTTTTGCACGGCTGGGAGCCGTTTACAACGACAACAGATACTTCGACAGACTCTTTGAGATGTATATGTTCACAAAAACAAAACACGGTGATAACGGATTGTACAGCACAAAAGACCATCTGTGGTGGCGCGATAAAGATTTTGACCCACCTTATAAGGAGCCTAACGGGAGAAACTGCTATTGGTCGAGGGGTAACGGATGGGTCCTGGCAGGAATAGTCCGAACACTTGAATGGCTTCCTCAAAACAGCCAGTACAGAGATGAATTTGTTAAAACCTACAGGGAAATGGTTGATGCCCTTGTTGATTGCCGCAGATATGACGGATTCTGGAATGTAAGTCTGCACGACCCTTCACACTTCGGAGGAAAAGAACTTACAGGAACATCACTATTTACCTATGGCATTGCATGGGGTATCAACAATGGAATACTCGACCCCAAAAAATACAAACCTATTGTGGAACATTCATGGAAAGCACTTGTGGAGGACTGCCTGCATCCCAACGGATTCCTCGGATATGTGCAGGGCACAGGAAAGGAACCAAAAGACAGTCAGCCGGTCGGTTATGACAGAGTTCCAAATTTTGAGGATTTCGGACTTGGATGCTTTCTGCTTGCAGGGTCGGAGGTTTATAAGCTAAAGTAGAGGAGGTTTATAAGCTAAAGTAGAAAAGAGCAAGAGAAGAGCATGAGAATTGACAGGGATCAACTATAAATTTAGATATAATTTTATCAATGATAAATAAACAGGAAATTATGAAAAAAATCTTCATTCTTTTTCAGGCATTGTTAATTCTGGCTGCATATTCATGCACCAACCCTGTAACAAAAACATCCCCTGCTCCGGTTCTGAAGGAAGCTCAACCCGAGTCGGCCGGGATGTCAGCGGAACGTCTGAGCCGTATTGACAAGATGATACAATCGGCCGTTGACAGCGGCTGGATAGCCGGTGCCGTGGGTTTTATAGCCCGCGACGGAAAAATAATATATCACAAAGCTTTCGGCGTCAGCGATATTGAGGCAAAAACGCCGTTGAAGAAAGATGATATTTTCCGTATTGCTTCACAGACAAAAGCCATTACAAGTATTGCTGCCATGATGCTCTTTGAAGAGGGAAAGTTCCTGCTCGACGATCCGGTTTCAAAATATATACCGGAATTTAAAAACCCGCAGGTAATAGACAAATTCAACGAAAAGGATACAACTTTCACAACAGTACCTGCAAAGCGGGAAATCACAATAAGGGATCTTTTTACCCATACATCAGGAATAGATTATGCGGGTATCGGTTCGCCAACCATGCGTGCAATATACGCCAAGTATGATATTCCAGGAGGTTTCGGCACCGATAAAATGGTGATTGGTGACAAAATGAGAGCACTGGGGAAATTGCCGCTTGCACATAATCCTGGCGAAAGATTCACCTATGGCCTCAACGTTGATGTGCTGGGTTATTTGATTGAAATCTGGTCGGGCGAGAGCCTTGATGAATACTTCAGAAATCATATTTTCGTGCCTCTCAGCATGAACGACACATATTTCTATCTTCCAGAAGAAAAACATAACAGGCTTGTTAAGGTAAACACTGAAGACCAGAACCATCATGTCAGTCCCATGCCTCAGGATGCTGTAAACTATCCGTTACTTAAAGGAACATATTTTTCTGGGGGTGCAGGGCTGAGTTCCACAATTTATGATTATGCAGTCTTCCTTCAGATGCTGCTGAACAATGGCGAGTATAACGGGAAGAAGCTCCTTTCAAGAAGGACGGTTGAGTTAATCACATCAAACCAGATCGGTGATTTGAGTCTGGAGTACGACAAATTCGGACTTGGCTTTCAAATTACAACCGAAAGAGGGCAGTCGGTACTTGGCGTTTCAGAAGGTTCATTTTCCTGGGGAGGATATTTTGGCACAACCTACTGGGCCGACCCGAAAGAGAAAATTGTAGGGTTGCTCTTCATGCAGCAGGTGCCACTGAGTCACGGGGGTGAGATTCAGAGCAAATTTAAAGCACTTGTATATCAGGCAATAAGTGATTAATTCAATAACCGAAGTTCAATACCGAAGGTTAATAATCCCGTAAAACACTTATTACCAGTTGCCAACTGCCAACTTTTTACTGCATACTGCCTGTTTCCCACTTACAGGAGTAAGCACAGCTTAAAGCCTTTTAATTAGTGTTAATACTTTTTTAACAGGTTCAGGAGTTCAGCATCCAGTTTATGGCCGTACCAGTCGGTATAATCAACGTCGGTCCGGCGGGAATCGAGAATACCGAAGTCACCTCTGAAGTTCCAGAGGGCATACCCAATACCGGCACCGGTCAATATGCTAAGAACATCTTCAAACCAGGCGAGAAAAACATTGTGCGGTGTTTTATTGTAGCATCCGCATTCTCCGCAGTGAACACCTATCCCCTTGTTTACAGCGTCTATCCAGGGCTTGTAGAGTTCTTCGAGATTTTTGCGGCTGAATTCTTTTCCGTCAATCACACCGGGCCATACAGGCAACGGTGCCTGTGATGGGTCTTTCCAGACCCATGAAGCCTGATAGTGCGAAACATAATGCGGATAGTATCCCCTGCAGCTTTGCGCAATACCAAGATCGAACAGTTCCGGAGTAACATCATTGCCCACATTGTTGCCATCGGCAATAATCAGCCTTTCAGGGCTTACTTTCCGTATAGCATTTACAGCCATCTCTGCAACTTTCCGGTAAACCTGACCCGGCAAGGCAGTTTTACGGGCAAACTGGTCATTCATATCCTCAATATAGGCAGGTTCGTTGAGAAGATCGAAACTAAGTTTTTCAGGCGATATATCTCTGTACCTTTTTGCCCACATCTCCCAATGTGCAGTAAAAGCCGCCTGTGCGTCATCGTCTTTCCAGAGATTGAACGGTTCATGAAAACCCGCATTTATACAATAACCAGGTGCCCTGTGGAGATTTAGACTTACATGCAAATTGTACTTATGGCATAAATAAACCAGCCTGTCTATTTCTTCGAGTACAACGGGGTCATAATTACAGATCTCATCCTTTGAAATGTCGCGGGTGCGGTCGAATTTCAGATAGCGGGGGTAAGCCATTGGAATTCTGACGAAATCAAAACCCCAGTCGCGCATCCATTTCAGATCATCTTCGGTAGTTCTGCTGGCCTGTGGATTTCCTGGTGGATTTGCCGAAAAGAAGTCAAGCAGATTAAATCCTTTCCATCGCGGAAGTTTGTTTTTTAATGGAATATCTGCTTCATGTGAGAATATCTCCGGCACAATTGTAACAGCAGCGGTTGTAATAGCTGCTTTCTTTATAAACCGGCGTCTGGAGGTTGTTAAATTTTTCATGTTCCGGCTAATTACAACCAAATGTAACTCTTATTTTTTACACGACGAATAGGCAAATATTATTTTTTGATAAAGAAGAGCACACAGATAACACGGATGCAGTGGGTAACCACGGATAAAATCAGTAAAAATCTGTTTAATCTGTGTTATCTAAGTGCCATTGTTTCATGGTACTCGTTGCTCGTTGCTTGTTCCGGGCTCCAGGGTTTCGGAGTTTCAGGGTTCCGGTCCCTTCGACTCCGCTCTCTTCAACTCCGCTCAGTGAGAGGTGTTCATATTCTTTTGAAAATGCACGCCTTTACACCCTTTCTCCTTTCACCTTTCGCCTTTCGCCTTTCACCCCTGACACTTAGGTCAGGTTTTAGCGGAGTTTATCTCGCAAAGCGGGACTCAACTTTTGCCTTTCGCCTTTCTCCTTTCTCCTTTCACCTTTCTCCTTTCACCTTTCGCCTTTCGCCTTTCACCTTTCACCTTTAATTATTGGATTTCTAAAAAAACTTTGCCCGTAGGGCAAATTCATCTACCGGGAAGATATGTATCGGAAATTTATCTGCCCCGCTCAGACGTCATTCTACAAAACGATGTAAATCAATTAATCACATCAACCTTAAAACTGCCAGGCTTTCAAACACCGCAGTATTGAAATGTTTGTAGAACGAAATGTCCAAAATACATTCGGCGCCGGAGCCGTAAGGTCAAAAGTAAACGGTAACATATTCGCCGGCGCAAATGCAACTAAGTGTTCCGGAGAAATTTTAACAGAAATTGCAATTGTCAGGAAATAAACAAGTTAAGCTTTAAAATATTCTGTTATTAGAAATATACAGATATCTAACTGTCCTATAAATTAATTCAAGGAATATTAAGTTTAAAATATCACCAAACTTCCTTGCCCTGTTCCTGAATTTTTATTTATTTTTATTTCAGGTTTATAAGATGGTAACCCAACCCGGATATTTTTTCGAATGGGTTGCTAATATGAACCGGAGAAGCTGCTATGCCTGACATAGCATAAGCGTGGGAAAACGGGTAGAGTAAAATTTAATCAGGAACTTTTTAAATTAATATTAGTACAATGAAAGTGTAGAACATAAAGAGGAGAAGGGAACAAAGAATGAAAAATTAATTGTCTGCTTGAAATACTGAATAAAATTATTTTCAGAAATTGATACAACCTGATGATGGTCTGGGGAAAACACATGATTGGTTAGTGAAACAAGTTATGTATATTGTTTTACTTAACTTATATTTTGGTGAACATTAAACAGTTCGGGGAAAAATAAGATTTTAAATGAAAGATAAATGGCATTTAAAGTATGTAAACATTTGATCTGTACCGGGGAAAACATAAAGTGTCTTCTGACTTTAGAAGTTTTCTATTAAATTTGGCTTAAAATTTATTTTTAACAATAAAAGATTATTATGAAGAATAATGGTGCCAATCTGGGATTTGAACAGACATTATGGCAGGCAGCAGATAAACTGCGAAGCAATATGGATGCCGCAGAATACAAGCATGTAGTACTTGGGCTTATTTTTTTAAAATATATATCTGATGCCTTTGAGGAAGTATACGAGGAAGTAAAAAAAGATCCTCATTCCGACCCGGAAGATAAAGATGAATATATTTCCCGCGTAGTATTCTGGGTACCTCAAAATGCCCGCTGGAATTATCTCAAAGACCATGCAAAGGATCCTAAAATTGGCGAGCTGATCGACCAGGCTATGGAAGCCATAGAGGCAGAGAACCCATCACTCAAGCTGGGCGATATTTCCATTTACGGACAGGAGAGCAACCAGACCACCTGGCGGCTGTGCAAAATGAACCTTGCCATCCGCAGGATAGAGGCAAACATCCAATGGGGCAATACCTTCCGCGATGATAAGCACAAAGATGTAAAAGCTGATTTTATCATTGCCAATCAGTTATTTAATGATACGAAAGGAAGATAATATATGAATACTGTTCAAAAATTTCAGGATTTACTTAAAAAACTTTTTCAGTTTGAGACCTCTGATTTAGATTTCGGGATTTATCGTATCCTGAATTTCAAGCGCGACCTGATTGAAAAATTTATTCAGGAAGACCTAAAAAATAAAGTTGAATCAGCCTTTGCTAAACATAAAGATGAAAGACTTATCAACATAAATCAGAGATTTGAAAAAGCAAAAGAAGAGATTATTAAAAACTTAGGAAAAGATGCCTTTACTAGTACAGGTGAGCTCAAAGAAGAATTTAAAACTACACCCCTTGGCAGAGATTTTCTTACCATAAATGCACAAAAAGAAGAGGCAGAAGCAGTTGATGAAATTAAGCTTCAGGTATTCAATGATCTTTACAACTTCTTTTCCCGATATTACGAGGAAGGAGATTTTGTCCCTCAATACCGCTATTCCATCAAAGGCTACAAATACGCCATACCTTACAACGGTGAAGAGGTAAAACTCTACTGGGCAAATAATGAGCAGTATTACACAAAAACAGGATTACTTTTTAGAGATTACACATTTAAAGCAAGTGATTTTAAAGTAGTATTCCGCACAGTTTCAGCAAAAGAAGAACTTGGCTCAAATAAGGCAACAAAAGAGAGGTTTTTTGTCCTTGATGATGAAAAACCCATAGAGCTAAATGATAAAACCCTTATTATTAGATTTCAATACAGAGAACTTACTGAGAAAGAAGTAAAAGATTATGAAATAGAAGGTGGAAGCAATACTGCAAAGCAAGAAAAAATAAATCAAAAAAGTTATGATGAGTTAATCAATAAGATAGAAGACCTATACTTGAAGAATAAGATACTAATAGAAAATAAAAACGACAAACCACTTTTGCTTTATCAGATTTCAAGATTTACTGCAAAAAACACAAGGGATTATTTCATCCATAAAAACCTCAAAAAATTTCTTTCAGAGCAACTGGATTACTTCATAAAGTCAGAAGTATTATCCATTGAGACACTGGAAAAAGAGAAATTTTTGGACAAACATATTACCCGTGCAAAGATGGTGCGTGCGATTGGAGAGACTATAATTGATTTTCTTTCTCAGATTGAGGACTTCCAAAAAAGACTTTGGGAGAAAAAGAAGTTTGTTATAAAGACTGAGTATGTTATAACTTTGGACAAGATAAAAGAATATGCAGGTGAGGAATTTTTAGAAAGTATTATAGAAACCATCCTACAAAACAAAGAGCAAGTCAAAGAATGGGAAGAGTTAGGATTTGGAAAGATAGAAAGAAAAGAGGATTTGTATATTAATTCCAATTTGCTTGTTAAAGAATACAAGAAACTTCCTATTGACACAAGATACTTTAGTCAGGAGTTTAAAGAAAAACTTCTTGAAGGACTTACTAAAAACAATGATTTAGATGATATACTTGATGGCTTGTTTATAAAAAGCGAAAACTGGCAAGCGTTGAATACCATTTTAAATAAATACAAGGAAAAAGTGCAGACGATTTATATTGACCCGCCATACAATACAGGAAGTGATGAGTTTTTATATAGAGATAGATATCAACATTCCTCTTGGCTTACGATGATGGAGAATAGGTTAAGTTTGGCAAAGGAATTGATGAAAGATGACGGAGTTATTTTTGTGAGTATTGATGACAGAGAGCAAGAAAAAATAAAAATACTACTTAGTTATATTTTCGGTTACGATAGATTTTTGGCTCAAATAGTTAGGGATATACCTGATGGAACAAATTTACCAACAAAGGGAGGTATTAAAGTTTCAACAGAATATGTATTGGCATATTATAATAACACCATTCCGTTAAACAATGATATATCAAGTTACTCTGCTTTTAAAAAATATATTTCAGGAGATATGTCAGATATTATAGAAACAAGATTAACAAAAAGAGGAAATCCCAAAAGAGAAATAAAATTTCCTGCTGGAATTGGCAGGGAAGATATCAGAGTAAACAAAATTATAAAAGAGGGTAATTATATAAACCCTTCGTCTAAAGAAAAAATTTTTGTTAAAAAAGGTGATCTTATAATTGAAAATGGTATTTTGAAGAAAGATGTTGTTTTAGAAGCAGAGTGGAGTATGCCTGTTGTTTTAGAGAAATTATTCAAAGGTGAGCAAGTTTATGATGACAACGGACAACAATATAAATATATTTTCTTTAATAAAAATGGAATACCTTATATTGTAAAAGAACGAAATAAATCTTTAATTCCAAGTTATCTAAATATTAAGAATGAAAAAGATGCTCTATTTATCCATATTTTAGGTTATAATGAATCTCCAAAAGAGGCAACTATAAAACCTGTACCTTTAATTGAAATACTAACTTCTTTATATTCAAAGAAAGATTCAATTATCCTTGACTTCTTCGGTGGCTCCGGAACAACCGCACACGCAGTTATGAAGCTTAACAAAGAAGATGGAGGAAGAAGAAAGTTTATATTAGTAGAAATGGCAGATTACTTTGATACAATTGTTATTCCAAGGATAAAGAAAGTAGCTTATTCTTTTAACTGGAAAGATGGAAAACCACAAGATACAGATGGAATTGGAGTTTTCTTCAAGTACCAAATTTTAGAGCAATACGAAGATACCCTTGATAACATTGAACTAAAGGAAAACCAAAAAGCCCTTGAGCTTTTCAAAGATGAATACCTTCTTAAATACTTCCTTGATTACGAGACAAGAGAAAGCCCTTATCTATTAAACATTGACCTGCTTAAAAATCATTTTGCTTATAAACTAAAAGCCAATCTTTCAGAAGTAGGAGAACCACAGGAGATGGTGATCGATATTCCAGAAACATTCAATTACCTCGTGGGATTGAAGGTAAAGAGAATAAAGACAAGGAATAACAAAAGGAAATACCTGTTTATCCTTGGAGAGAAAGAAGGTAAAAATATTGCAATTGTTTGGAAGGAGTATTCAGATAACTGGACTGATAAGGATTTCAAAGAAGACAAAGAATTTATCATAAAAGAGCTTACAGATTGGAAACCTCATATCGTTTATGTAAATGGACAAAGTATACTTACACCAAAAGAGTGGGAAGTAAGATACATTGAGCCAGAGTTTAAAAAGTTAATGGAGGGATAAGAATGGTAATGAACATAGAAAAATATCTCATTCTTAATAAATACCTACTTTCACTCTTTGGCGTAAGTGAGTTTAGAGAGCTACAAGAGAAGTTAAAAGACGCACCATCAGGAGTTGACAGTGAGGGAAGGACATATTTTGTAAATGTTCTTCGTCCATCCTTTAATAGGTTGAAAATTTCTGAAGATCTTCTTTCTGTAGATCTTCTCCTTCAATATGACCAGAACATCCAGCAATATGTAAAGAGAGTAAACTACAGAAGAGATCCTATTGTCCTTAAATACTTCCAGTATCTTGCTGTGCTTTTTACTGAGATTGTTCTTGATAATCTTACGAATAGAAAACATGAATTTTTGAATAATCTGAATGAATTTTTAGAAGTTTACAAAAATGAGCATGATATTTCTTTAATAGACGAGATTCTTGATGAGGATTTAAACAAACTTGCCTTCTGGATGGCAACAGGTTCTGGAAAGACATTGATTATGCATATAAATTATCATCAATTTTTTCACTATAAGATATTTTCTCCTGATAACATTATTCTCATTACCCCCAATGAAGGTCTTTCAAAACAACACTTTGAAGAGCTACAAAAAAGTGGTATTCCTTGCCGGCTTTATACCGGTAGTTTAAACGATAGTTTAAAGAGTGATAATGAAGTTTTGGTTATTGAAATGACAAAGTTTGTAGAAGAGAAAAAAGGTGGTGGTGTAACGCTTCCAGTTGATGTATTTGAAGGAAAAAATCTTGTTTTTGTAGATGAGGGACACAAAGGCAGGAAGTCCGAAGAGCAAAAATGGGCAAGATTAAGAGACAAACTTGCCAAGAATGGTTTTGTATTTGAATACAGTGCAACATTTGGACAGATTTTGAGCGAAAAAAATGAAGAAGTTCTAAAAGAGTACGCAAACTCCATCATTTTTGATTATTCTTACAAGTATTTTTATCTTGACGGATATGGAAAAGATTTTTCTGTGCTCAATGTTAAGAAGGAAGGTGTAAGCGATCAAAAATTCCAGGAGACGATGTTTGTTGCAAACCTTCTATCCTTCTACGAGCAACTTTTAGTCTATAAAGAGAATCAACATCAGGCAAAAGAATATAACCTTGAAAAACCTCTGTGGATATTCGTTGGGACAACAGTTACAGGAAAAGAAGAAGAATCAGATGTTGTTCAGATTGTAGAGTTTATTAAAAAAGTAATACAAGATGAAACTTGGTTAAAGGAGAAAGCTGAATCTATCTTGAATGGCAAAAGCGGATTTAAAGATGAAAATGATGAGGATGTTTTCGAAAATAAGTTTGAGTATCTTAAGGCAACAAGTAGGGTTGATTTTGATGATCTCTACAGAAGAGTTTTTGGAGGGAAAGGAGCTTTTGGTATATACGAACTAAAGAATGCAGATGGAGAATTTGGCTTAAAGGTTGGAGAGAATGATTATTTTGGCGTTATAAATATTGGTAATATTTCAGACTTTAAGAAACAATTAGAGAAAAAAGATATAACAGTTTCCCAGGATGTAGTTTCTGGATCACTTTTTTATGATATCAAAAGGGAGACTTCCAAGATAAACATCCTTATTGGATCGAAAAAATTCATTGAAGGCTGGGATACCTGGCGTGTCTCATCAATGGGGCTTTTAAACATTGGTAAAGGACAGGGTCCACAAATCATACAGTTGTTTGGAAGAGGAGTAAGATTAAAAGGAAAGAAGATGACCCTCAAAAGGAGTGAAGAAAAAGGACATATTAGATTGCTTGAAACTCTCAACATCTATGGTATTAAAGCTGATTACCTGGATAAATTTTTAGAGGCAATTAGGAAGGAAGAGGTTGAGTTTGAGGTAATAGAGATACCAGTTAAACCACAGCATAATGAAAAATGGGCAAGCTTATATACGCTTAAAAAGGATGAAGTAAAGAGGTTTGAAGAGGAAAGGCTTTTAAAACTGGAAATAGATGACAAAATTTATTTTACAGTTGATCTTGTGCCAAGGTTATCAATGTATTTGGGAAAAGAAAGAAGTATCACTACAGCACAAGTAACCGGAGATATACAGCAAGAGAGATTTCCAGAAGATTTAATAGACCTGTTGAACTGGGAAAGGATATGGGAAGAGATCTGTGAATTCAAAATTACTAAGGGTTACTGGAATCTAGTTTTTAAAAAAGTGGCATTGAGGAATTTACTCCTATCAGATAGATACAAAATTCTTACATTACCAGAGATTTTTGAGGTGAAAATACAGCGTGATGTAACCCGAGTAAAAGACATAGCAATCCTCGTTATCAAAAAATATATAGACCTTTTCTACAGAAAATACGAAAAGCAATTTGACACAGAAAACTTACGCTATGATACCGTTGGCAAACAGCTTCCACTTTTTGTCTTTGAAAAGCATAAAGATAAATACAGTTACTCAGTTCAAATTGATAAGCGGAAATATGAGCTTATTCAAGAAATAAGAAAACTCGCAAATGATTTTAATAAGTTGATTAATGAAGACGACAAGACCTTGCCAAGAATTTATTTTGATAATCATCTCTATGTCCCGATTCTCCTTCAAACCGAGAAGATAGATAAAATTTCTCCACCAGGTCTTGTAGAAAGCGAGAAGAATTTTATTCGGGGTTTAAAGCAATATTTAAAAGAGAATAGGACTAATTTTTCAGGGGTTGAGATTTATCTTTTGAGAAATCATCCAAAATCTGGCGTTGGGTTTCAACTTCAATGGTCAGCCTTTTATCCTGACTTTATCATGTGGATTAAAAAAGAAGGAAAACAGATTATAGTTTTTATTGATCCCCATGGATTAGAGCATGCAAAAGGGCTTGACGATGAAAAGATAAAATCTCATGATGATATAAAGGAAATTAATAAGAAACTTGGTGGGGATGACATAACATTAGAATCATTTATCCTTTCAATAACACCTTACAATAAACTCATTGAGGGAAGGACCTCTCCTCCATCAAAAGATGAATATATAGAAGAGCATGTTTTGTTTCTGGAAGATAAAGACTGGCCAGAAAGATTATTTAGCAACTTGGAATTCACCAATGGAGAGGGTGTTTGAAATATAAAGAGGTGTTTGAAATATAAAGAATTGTCATAATGTCAAAGACCGGGTAAAGGTAAAACAAACACGATTTTTTTGTTTTTGACTGATATATCAAAAAATTCACCATCAGTATTTGGTGTCAAATCAGCATAATATTGGCTAAAACAAAAAAAGGCTGAATCGACTGGACACACAGGGAAAGTGTACAGGCAAAATTGCGGCTGGAAGTTAAAAAGATTTTGCGCAAATACGGATATCCTCCTGATAAAGAAAAAAAAGCTACCGAGATTGTTTTGAAACAAGCAGAGCTTTTTGCCCATAATTGGTTATGATATAAAACAAAACCTGAAGTAAATTTTATTATAAATCCGGAAATGAAATCGCTGGTATCGTAAAATTTCATTTAAAGTAGCAGGTAAAAAAAAGATGCAGTAACGCGAGTTGTTAAAATTCATACATCCATTTTCTGACGCTCCTTAAACAAAAGGCGGTGAACCAGTGGCATTTGACAAAACTGATAACGTTTATAAGATTGATCCTCTTTGTAAAAATTGATCTGTTATTCTGGTTCAACAATCCGTTTTATAAAATATCTATGCCGACAAAATATTCACTTTCATTGTTTTCAGGAAAAGGTTTTTATTAAAATCATTCTATTATCAATGATAAATTATTAGTGATTTTATATCATCTGCAATTTTCGATAAATATTTATTTCGGACAGAAGTGTTAAAGAATAAAAGTGTGAGTGTATTTGATAACGATTGTCCGGTTAAAGAATGGAGGTTTATGAGGTATTACATCAAAGCGGTCAAAACCCTGATAATCGTTAATCACCAGATACAGGTCATTCCCTTCCCTCGGATTATACCTCAATCTGAAGTTGGCAATGAAATCATCGCTGGTATTAACATACTGAAGCATCAATGTTGCCGAAAGTTTTGTGTCCAGCATGTACATCAGGTTGGCATTTACAAGGTGAATATCAATTTTGTTTTTTTCACTCCTGTCTGGAAACCTTATCGCACTGTAATCATAACCAGCCATAACCCTGAAGGAGGATGAAAGATTTAGATTGAAATTTGATCGAATTGTCACTCTGTAGCCGTCATAATACTTACCGGCATCTATATTGCCCATAATAGAAAATAATTTTGACGAGGGAGTACCAAATCGACTCTGGAAGTTAATAAAGGAATATTCACCGCTTGATATAATAATGCTGTCGGCAATTTCGAAATTATCTTTCACACCTTCTGTTCTGTATTCCATGCTGATATCAAAACGGTATCCCTTTTTAGTATTGAATCTGAATCCCGGTTCTATTATGCTATTTTCCAGTTTTCCGTCTTCAATACGGGTGAAATATTCTCCCCTGAGGGTTGCAGCCATACTGAATATCTTTGATTTTTCACCAGGAAACCATCCGTAAAGTAACTGACCATTAAAACCCTGAAGGCCTCCTCTTCTCATAAATCCGGCACGTGGATTAAAGTCAAGGCCCGAATAATTATAACTAAAATTATAGGCAAATCCCCTCTCAGAGCGTCTCTCCCAATTGGCATAAATAAACGATGAACTTAGAGAGCTAAGGCTATTGCCTGTCTGGTTGTCCCATGTCTGTGCCCATTTAATGTTCAGGTAATCTTCCCCTTTTACTTTGAAAATACCGTCCAGACCGTAGGCAATGTTCTTATTGCCATCAAGGTCTATACGTGAAGTCAGCATAGTGCCTACATAGGAATTGGGGTTGAACACTTGCCGTCGTACTCTTAAAACACCAAAATTTTCCGAAGGTATATCTTCATATTTATCTGTTTGCATATTCAGAAAACCCATTTCCCATTTGCCGACATGACCCGTTACCCTGGCACCACCCAGAATTCTTATCATTTGCCCCCCGGCAATTCCTATGTTACGGCTGTAAAACAGGTTGTCGGCCATTCCTCCGAGGCTGAAACTGAACAGGCTGGAGCGTTCCTGGAAAAACATTCTCTTTTCCGGAAAGAAAAGGCTATAACGTGTAAGGTTCACCTGCTGTTCATCGGCTTCAACCTGAGCAAAATCGGTATTGGCTGTCAGGTCAATTGTAAAGTTGCTTTTAATGCTGTATTTGATATCGAAACCTGCATTAAAGTTGGGTTTATCTGTTCTCAGGTATTCTGTTCCTTCTTCATTCAATGAATAATCTCTTGTAAATCCTCCAATTAGGTAAGGCGACAAATAAACAGGTTGAGCTGGCTTGAGTCCTTGAAATACAATTTTCTTTGAAAGAGAAGGTTTATAGATAGCCATCATGCCATATTTAGGTTCAATAGCAGGATATGTATCAACCTCATTGTTAGTTCCTATATTTCTGACAATTGAAAGCCCCATCAATGTCAGGTCATTTTCATTTTTAAACCTGAGGCTTGAAAAAGGGATTCTCATTTCCACATACCATCCTCTGTCATCTCTGGTTGTTTTTACATCCCAGAATGTGTTCCAGCTATAATTCATAACACCACCTCCGAAGCTACCGCCTCCACCACCGCCGCCTCCGCCACCACCTCTCATTCCGGCAGCATCATTTGAAATGGTAAAATCAGTT
>JBASIK010000205.1:0-16471 GCA_049654745.1 Bacteroidales bacterium | reverse complement strand
GCTTAACCTGATGAGCGGAATCATGAAACCCACATCAGGCAAGATAAAAATCAACGGTATTGATATTAACGAAGATTATAAATCAATTGAAGGTGTTCTGGGCTATGTCCCTCAGGATGACTTGCTGATTGAAGACCTTACAGTTTTTGAAAACCTTTATTATGCAGCCTGTCAGTGCTTTGGAGGGAAAAGCAAGGAAGAGATCAGAAAAATCACTGATCAGATGCTCATCAACCTTGGCCTGTGGGAAAAAAGAAATTTGAAAGTGGGCTCTCCTTTAAAGAACATAATAAGTGGAGGGCAGAGAAAACGGCTAAACATAGCACTCGAACTCATAAGAGAACCATCTGTACTCTTTCTCGATGAACCAACCTCTGGCCTTTCTTCGCACGATTCGGAAAATATAATGGACCTTCTGCGCGACCTTACACTGAAAGGCAAGCTAATTATTACCGTAATTCATCAACCATCGTCCGAAATATTTAAACTGTTCGATAAAATCATCATTCTTGACCAGGGTGGCTACATGGCTTATTTCGGAAACCCGGTTGAAGCTGTTATTTACTTCAAAACCCTTGATGCCCAAATAAATTCATCAATAGGTGAATGTCCGACTTGCGGAAACGTAAACCCTGAAATTATTTTTAATATCATCGAAGCAAAGGTTGTAGATGAGTACGGCCGGTATACCGAAAAAAGAAAAGTCAAACCACAGGAATGGGCATCTATTTATAATGAAAAACGACCGATCACAAAAATTCAGGAAGCGGACGAAAAACCACACAGCAACCTCGACAGACCTTCTGCATTTAAACAGTTTCTGATTTATCTGGTACGAGATCTGAAAAGCAAAATAGCAAACAGGCAATATATACTTATTACACTTCTGGAAGCTCCGATACTTGGTTTTATTCTTTCATTTATAATCCGATACATCCCCGATCCCTCATCAGATGTCTACATTTTTTTCGAAAACGAAAACATACCTATTTATATATTTATGGGGATTATCGTTGCTGTGTTTCTGGGACTAACTATAAGTGCCGAAGAAATATTCCGTGACAGAAAAATTTTGAAAAGGGAAAGATTCCTCAGCCTTAACCGTCATAGCTACCTTTTGTCAAAAATTGCCATACTGATCATTATTTCATCAATACAGGTTTTTCTCTTTCTGATAATCGCAAATCCTATTCTTGAGCTCAGAGGACTATTCGGAAAATATTTTATTGCACTTTTTACAACTGCTTTTTTTGCAAATCTGATTGGGCTGAATATTTCTGCAAGCTTTAATTCAGCCATCACTATATATATAGTTATTCCTCTGATAATAATACCAATGATGGTTCTCAGCGGAGCAATGTTCCCATTCGACAAACTGAACAGGAAAATTAGCAGTGTAGGAAAAGTTCCCGTTATAGCAGAATTAATGCCTACCCGATGGACATACGAAGCTTTGATGGTCAGCCAGTTTAAAGACAATAAATATAGCCGGTTCAGCGAAAGTAAATATGGCCCGACAATTTATGATTTCAAGAAAAATATCAGTATTGCCAATTATTATTCCGTCAGACTTATTCCTTCCCTGATTAATGCTCTCGAAAAAACAGATTCAATATATGTCAAAACAACATCGAATATCTTAAACACTGGTAAACTACCACTGATTAACGACGAACTGAAAACTTCAGGTAAACTGGCTCTGATAAAGAACGAACTGATGAAAATTCAGAAAAAATTCCCAAACCTTAAATCCTTTAATTATATAAATGACTTAACTCCTGAGAAATACAATAAAAACCTGTACGAAAAGACACTCGAACATCTCAGATACCTGAGTGATAATTTCA
This sequence comes from Bacteroidales bacterium, assembly GCA_049654745.1. Lineage (GTDB taxonomy): Bacteria > Bacteroidota > Bacteroidia > Bacteroidales > VadinHA17 > LD21. The sequence continues at coordinate 14,624 of JBASIK010000205.1, read as the reverse complement.
ATAGCGCCGGTAATAAACTATCAGATTCATGGGATAAGTTTTACATTAAAAACAGAGATGAAATACGCAGGCTCGAAGACCAATACAGCAATCTGAAACTCCAGGAGATAGTAACCAAATTTTATGAAAGGGATAAAAACAAAATACTGGAATATAAGAACTCCTTCATTCAAAATTATGATCCCGTTTATATGGATCCTGATTACGAAGGATTTCTGTCATTCAGAACTCATTTTTTTGCACCCTCAAAATATTTTATGGGTAAAATGTACGATACATTCGATTTTAATATTCTGCTGGTTCTTTGCTGTTCAATTATTCTGTACGTGACGCTTTACTATGAACTTCTTGCCAGATTGGTTAATTACATTGACCGACTTAAATTAAAAAAAGTCATATAATAAACTCTGTTTATATTTTTTTATTTATATTTTTGTACTTAATTAATTTACATTAATTAAATATAATGACCGGGAGGTTACTGTTATTGTCTTTTTTCACTCTGGCATTTTTACTGGCCGGGTGTAACTCGTCGACAAAAAAAAATACTCAGTTTTTATTTCCTGACGAAGACTCTATACCCCTGTCGCAAGCTGAGCAACTGAGTGATGAAGCAATAGATGACATAACTAGAAACATTTCATCTCCTGTTGAAATAGCAAATATCCTGCAGCGGATGAATGTGCCTTTTTCAAACAGTTATCTGGCATCCTCAATCGATGCATCCAGAGTAACAACAAGTTTCGACAGAGCATTAAAGTTGGGTATTCTCGGAGCAGATCTCGGATACCTTAATATGTATGAAAAAACTGGCAATTCCATTGACATTCTGTCTTCAATTAAAAAACTTGCTGATGGTATTAATGTTGGTCAATTTTTTGATTTTGAAACTCTTAAAAGACTTTCACTGAACAGGTCAAATCTCGATTCGCTTCTTTTCCTGTCGCTTGAATCCTATAATCAGATAGACAGATTCCTCCGTGAGAAAGGAAGAGGCCAGCTTTCAGCACTTATGGTCACCGGAGTATGGATAGAAGGCCAATACCTGGCAACTCAGGTACTAAAACAATATCCCGACACCCTTCTCAGGAACAGGGTTGGAGAACAAAAGGTTATCCTCAATGATATTATAATGCTCCTTGCACCATACTGTAACGTAAGCAAAGAATATACTGATCTATGCAGGGATATGCAGGAACTCAAGGAAAAATACAGGGACGTTAAAGTTACTTTTACAGTAGGTGAGCCTCAAATGGTTGAAAAAGACGGAGCACTGGTTGTTGTTCAAACCGACCGGAGTAATGTAGAGATGACTGATGAACAACTTGAAGCAATTATTAACACTACAGAAAAAATCCGAAACAGGTTAATTTCAAATGAGTGATATGAAAAAGCTTGTTGCTTTTATAATGATAATAATGCTTGTGCCTGTTGTCGCATCAGGCCAGGCAAGCGATCCGCTTGTGGGAAAATGTGTGATGAACGCAGGTCCAAATGCCACTTATCTGAAAGACTTTCGGATCCAGCTTGGTAAAGCATTATCTGCCCAGGATTTCAGATATAAACAGGTATTTGCCCTGAGCAAGAACATGAAATACCGTTTTACCCTCTGCAATTCGGAAAACTCGCAGGGAGAACTTATAATGAAACTCGTCGACGACACAGGGAGAACCATCTTAACTTCATTTGACCCTAAAACCGGAAAAACCTTCTCTTCAATCGAATTTGTATGCAACAAAACCGGTACATATAAAATTATGTTCGATTTTAAAGATTTTCAACAGGGACTTGGGGTAGGAGTCGTTTCACTTGTTAAATAGTCTCCAGCTGCAGCAACTATTATTTTATCACTAAAAATATCGCAAAGCCTGAATTACTAAAGTACACACGATAAATGCAATAAATATTGCAAGAGGTATTATTCTGCTCTTGCTGAAAATAAAATAGTATGAAATATAATAGACTGAAGGAATAGCTGCAAGATATGAAATCTCAACCGAAACTGCCGGTGAAATAAAATATAATGCAATAGATATTAAACACCACCATAATAGAAGTATGAATATTTTTCTTGACTTTATTTTCATATTTTTTATCCGCTTAAAAACAAAAATAATCCCGGCAAGCAAGGTAATTCCTCCTGTTGCAATTCCTGCAAGTTCCACTATTGAAAAATTATAAGAATCAACTTCACTGAAAAGATTATATCTCAGATTATCAATCAATTCGCTAATGTCGGGGTAAAACAGATAGTAAATTCCTGCAGTTATCAGTAAAGTTACCGGTATACCAGCTATAGAAAGCATCATTTCTTTCAGTTTATAACCTTTAAGAATTATAACCCCGATCAAGGGAATAATGCCGAACCATACCAGATTTGCATAAAAAAGACTTCCGACTCCTATAAGCAAGGAAGCATCAAAAAAACTGAAAGCCGTTCCGTTTATGTGATATGCATCAATAATTCTTCTCAATGCGATCAGCATAAAAACCGAAGCAGGTATAACTGGATGCAGCGTCTGATAATTAATGAAGAATCCTGTAAAAATGGCATAAAGCACCGAAGGGACAATCGTTCTTTCAGGAATAAAAAACAGAATCGTGTTGTAATGAACAAGCAGATAGGAAATTAGAAGAATAAATACCAAACTTATTATAATTTCTATTTGACCAGGGCCAGTTAAGTTCCTGAGAATAAAATAGAGAGGCATGGATCTGTGATCGGAAAAAACCGATTGTTGCCCTTGAAAAAGAAAAGCACTGAACCAGAGTGCCAGCAGAATAAAAACATTTAACAGAATTACACCAGGTGTTACGCCTTTAATTGCTTTAAGCATCTCATAACAGATCAAAACCTATTTCAGTACGGTAATACATTCCTTCCCATGAAATAAGTGAGGCATTTCTGTAAGCATTCTGTAGTGCCTCATATAATGTTGAACCATAGGCTGTTATAGCCAGCACTCTTCCGCCATTCGTTACAATGTTACCGTTTTCTATTTTCGTTCCCGAATGAAATACAATACAATCTGAAACAAGATCGAGCCCGTAAATTACCTTTCCTTTCTCGTATTTTCCCGGATATCCTCCTGACACCAACACTACTGTTGCAACATACCTGCTGTCTATCTGTATTTTCCGGCGATTAAGGTTACCATTTACTACTCCTTCAAGAAGGTCATAAAAGTCGGAACTGATTCTCGGAAGTATAACTTCAGCTTCAGGATCACCCAGGCGTACATTATATTCAATTACATAAGGTTCTCCATTAACATTCATTAAGCCAAAGAAAATGAATCCTTTGTATCTGATACCCTCATTTGCAAGGCCTTCAATGGTGGGTTTAATAATCCTTTTTTCAACTCTGTACATAAAATGTTCAGTAGCAAAAGGCACCGGTGAAACTGCACCCATTCCTCCAGTATTCGGACCCGTATCACCCTCTCCTGCCCTCTTGTAATCCTTTGCCTCAGGAAGTATACGGTAATTCTTACCATCTGTTACAATAAAAACTGATAACTCTATTCCCCTCAGATATTGCTCTATTACAACTTTCTTTCCTGCCTCTCCAAATTTTCCTGTTAGCATTGCATCCAGCTCTGAAAGTGCTTCGTTAACAGTATTCAGAATTTCAACCCCCTTCCCTGCAGCAAGTCCATCAGCCTTAAGCACATAGGGTGGCTTGAGAGATTCGAGAAATGAACGGGCCTCTCCTACATTATTAATGTCAAATGTGCGGTATGGAGCTGTTGGTATGCCATATTTTTTCATAAATCCCTTTGCAAAATCTTTGCTCCCCTCAAGTTTTGCAGCAGCACCAACAGGACCTATCACAGGTATATTTTTAAGCTCATCATCCTGAAGGAAAAAATCATGTATACCTCCTACAAGAGGTGCCTCAGGTCCTACTACTACCATGCCAACACCTGTCGAAAGGACCGCCTCCTTTACCTCAGAAAAATTTTCTGGCGAAATGTTTATGTTCGTTCCACACATTGAAGTACCTGCATTGCCGGGAGCAATAAAAATCTCTTCCACTTTGCTGCTCTGAGCAAGTTTCCATGCAATAGCATGCTCTCGTCCTCCTGATCCCAGAATAAGTATCTTCATTTCTTCTTACAAATTTCTTCAAAAATAGTATTTCTGACGGATATAAAATTCAAAGTTTACATATTAAAGTCAGGTAATACAAAAGTATATCCAGAATCCTTCATCATCTTTATAAATTCTTCAAGAAAATTCTTCTTTCGGCTGATAGGTTTATCATGCAGTGCTATTATTGACCCGGATCTTATTTTAACTTTCAGTTCCTCAATAATTTTTTTGCCCGAAACATTTTCTGCAAAGTCTGCTGGCAGAAGATCCCATAGAACTATCTTATAACAACCTGCCAGAGCTCTGTATTGCCCTGGTTTCATGCGGCCAAAAGGAGGTCTGAAAATAACACTGGAGGTATAAGGAACCGCTCTAAGAATGTCATCAAGATACCTCTTTGTTGTTACTCTAATCCCATCTAAATGACTGTAAGTATGATTCCCTGATACATGTCCCTCCTTAACCAGCATTGAAACTAGTTCAGGGAATTTTTCAGCGTTTTCTCCTGTGCAGAAGAAACAAGCTTTTATAGCATTTCTGTTAAGAATCTCCATTATATAAGGAGTTGAGCCTGGGTCGGGTCCGTCGTCGAAAGTCAGGCATAAAACCTGCTCGCCAAACTTAACGGACCACACTGCTTGAGGATAAAGCCATTTCGCAACCAACGGCAATCTGTAAACTACCGCCATATTTTCATTGTGATGTTGCCGGATAAAGCTCCTGATAATAAATTCCAAGCTCATTCTCAAGTCCCTTTGCCTCTTCCAGCATTCCCAAACGGTTATACATTCTGTAGATGTCAATCATTGCCTGCATATTTACCCCTATAGGATACTCAAGTCCAAATCTCTTTTCCTTAGGTATTCTTACAATATATTGAAGGTAACTACGTGCATAATCCAGTATTTTATTTATCAGCCTTAAACCTTCTTCCTTTTCACCCCCTCTTATTAGAACCTCTGCAAGTGTAACCGTGAAATAGTCATGCGGAATTTTCTCTTCAGGCACCAGAGAGAGTCCTCTGTGAGCAACTTCGAGAGCTCTGAGCGTATCACCTGTCTCAATAAGCCTGATGCCAAGGGAACCGAACATCCTTTTGAAATTGCTGAACATCCTCCTGTTGTTCTCATCAAGGTAAACACCGGGTGCATCTGCATTGCCCCATTGAAATTTATTCATCAGGTTGTCGTACATGACATGTGTGTCAATCATTCCGAACTCTCCAGGCAGTGGTTTCCCCGTTCGTACAGGCACCACCCTGTAGGCAAGCCCCTCCTGCACAAAAAACTTCTCAAGCCCCTTGTACTGAGAGGAAGGTACTGTGGTTGAAAAATAGATTGGACGAACCCAGTTGTTCGTCGCGAGTATATCCATAATTGCAAGGTCACCCTTAAATGCATCTGTTTCGGTATACTCCCATATCATCGGTGATACTATGCTGTCGGCAAAATATTTCTTTACTGTTCCGTTTGCAAGTACAAACGCAGTGTCAACATCAATTATAAATTTACTTGCCGGCAGGTAATTGAGAAAATCTCCCCTTCCTGTAATATCTAATTTTGCCTGCCGGTCGTCAAGTCCGGCAAAATTCACCACCTGTTTAAGCGGCACAGGCCTCCCAACACGGTCTTCAACTGGCAACTGGGTTCTCTTGCCTTCAATATATTTATCCTGACTGAGTGAGAAGGGCAGAGGATCAGAATCCCATGCCTTCTGTCTCATCATTTCAATATACCACCCAGCCTGAATGTAACTCAGATTTGCTACCCTTACATCTGTTCTGGTTCCTTCAACGTCCTGAGCATACCAGAGAGGAAATGAATCATTATCTCCATAAGTAAACAGAATTGCATTCGGTGCAACAGACTTAAGATAGTTTGCACCTATATCCCGTGCTGTGTAGCGGCCCGACCTGTCATGATCATCCCAGTTCTGTGATGCCATAAGAGCCGGAACTGCAGCCAGCAACAATACAAATGTGAGAATAGCTGCAGGTTTCTCAGAAACAAGCTTTTTAATAAACTCATAAAAAAACATAAAGCCTGCCCCAATCCAGACAGAAAATGCATAAAACGAACCTGCATAGGCATAATCCCTTTCGCGGGGTTGATTTGGATATTGATTCAGATATACAATAATTGCCAGTCCTGTCATGAAAAAGAAGCCAAGGAGCACCCAGAACCTGTACTTGTCCCTTTTGTATTGCCAGAGCAGTCCTGCCAGGCCCAGGAGCAGAGGCAAACAGTAATATGTGTTCCGCCCTGGATTTTTCCTTAATTCCTCCGGTATTTTATCCTGATCGCCAAGCCTTGCGTTATCTATAAATTTTATCCCGCTTATCCAGTTGCCGTAAAGAGGATTTCCATTCCCTTGAATATCATTCTGCCTGCCCGCAAAATTCCACATAAAATACCTGAAATACATAAACCCTACCTGGTACCTGAAAAAGAATCTCAGATTCTCCACAAAAGTCGGACAAACAAGAGTCGTTTTACCTGATGAAGATTCAACAGTATAACGCCTGCCCTTTATTTTCCCCCAGTATTTGTATGCAGCTTCATGGTCAGGTTCTGAACTGTACATGCGAGGGAAAATTGTTTCAAATTTCTCATGATATCCGTATTTCGGCCTGTAATAAGGTTCATATCTTCCGTTTATCTTGTTGTATCCAGCAATAACTTCCCTGACTCTCGTTACCGGAGCATTGTAATAATTACCATAAACTTTTGGTGAACTGCCATACTGCTCCATGTTTATATAATAGATAAACGAAAAAATGTTTGACGGGTCATTCTGGTTCATAGGCGGCTTTGCCGATGACCTTATAATTATCATGGCATATGATGAATAGCCTATAAGAATAACCGTCAATATGGTAACAACATAGTTAAGGAGAATGTTTTGCTTCTTTAGAGAATACCTTACAAGTATTACTAAAAATGCAATGAGAAATGCCACATAAAATAAAAGTCCTGAATTATAAGGCAGACTAAAAACATTAACAAATAGAAGTTCAAACCAGCTTCCCACCCTTGGAACTCCAGGAATAAAAACGAAAACTACAAACCATAGAAGAGCTACTGCTATAAAAAATGTTTTAAGTAACCCTTTTACAGTCACTTCATATTTCCTGAAATAATAAATGAACACCAGAACAGGAAGTACAAGCAGATTAAGCCGGTGAATACCCATGCCCAGTCCCATCAGGTATGCTATCAGAACGATCCACCGGCCAGCAGAGGGTTCATCAGCTTCATCTTCCCATTTTAGCATCGCCCAGAATACAAGAGCGGTTATAAGAGACGACATTGCATATAACTCACCTTCGACAGCTGAAAACCAGAAAGTGTCAGAAAAAGTATATGCCAGAGCTCCTGTTACACCACTTGCAAGAATCGGAAAAATCTGATTTGAGGCAGGAATACCATCATTACAAAGAGCCTTTCTAACAAGATGAGTTATAGTCCAGAAGAGGAACAAAATCGTAAATCCACTGCATATCGCTGAAAGGGCATTCATTGTAACTGCCACTTTTGATGTATCTCCTCCTGCAAACAACGTAGCAATACGCCCAAGCATAATAAACATCGGAGCACCGGGAGGATGCCCTACCTGAAGTCTGAAAGCTGAAAGAATAAACTCACCACAATCCCAGAAACTTACAGTGGGCTCCATGGTAATCAAATATACTGTAGTGGAAATCAGAAACATCAACCACCCGGTAATGCTATTCCATCGCCTGAAAATGATGTATGATGAATCCATGATAGAATTGATTACAAATGCCAGACAAATAACGCAAAAAAAATCACTTGTGATTCATTATGATGCCATTTTAACCTGTAAACAATACAATTTATTATTTTTAATGGCTCAAATAAAACTGATGAAACAGATTTTTTCTTTTTTGTTTTTGATCTGCTGCGCGATAAAATTAACAGCTCAGGAGAAAGAATCTTTAATCGAAAGCAAGGGTGTAGTTTTTCTGGATCTTAAAAACATAAGTTTTATTAAGAACAACGAATATTTTAATCCTGTTGTAGAAGGCTATACTCTGATAGGAAGTTTTTTAAGGCCTGTTATTACTTATGCCCCTACAGAAAAGTTTGAAATAAGTGCAGGATTACACCAACAAATTTATTCGGGTGAACCTTTTTTCATTAAACCACAACTTCTTCTGAGCACCAGATGGAAAGTAACCCGGAACAGTACTCTTACTCTCGGAGCATTTGATGGAGGTAACAAACACAGAATGTTCGACCCGCATTTTGATTCTGAACGAATTTACACTTCCTATACCGAAAATGGTGCATCATTTGTAACTGAGACAGGTAAACTCTTCAGCGACTTATGGCTAAACTGGGAGAATTTTATTTTCAGGGGAGATACAGTGCGGGAGGTATTTACTGCGGGAGAATCTTTCAGTTACAAATGTGACTTTATAGATGGTTTTATAAGTTTAAATATCCCCGTTCAGTTAAAATTCAAACATTTCGGAGGTCAGATAAGTAACTACAATGGACATGTTCTGACTTTTTTAAATATCGCAGGAGGAGCCAGGTTAAATTTCAATATTGGCGCAAAAGCAGGGGTTCCCGGAGTTGAATATCTCCATTTCGTTTACAGGGAACTTACAGGAAAGGGCGATATGGGCATAACGGAAGGAAATGCTTCATGGCTGAGGTTACATTACAGTTACCGGTCACTTTATATAGGCTCTTATTTCTGGTTCTCTCACAATTTTTATGCTCCCGATGGAAATCAGATTTATGGTAGTGTTTCTGATTACCAGCCTGGATATATTATTTCAAGAAGAAAAATCTGGACCGGAGCTGTTTATCTTAATCTGTTTCCACATGAGCTTTTTGAATTTATGCTGGGGTTCGAAGGATATTATGATTTCAATCTAAAACGTCTGGACACCGCCATTGCACTTCATATAAACTTCGACAGGAGAATAACTCTGTTCAATATCAAGGAATAAATAATTTCAGGCTGTGAGAATAAATCTCCAGGGCATATCAACCCATGGCTGACCTGCATAGTTGATCCCGATCCGTGGTGATGTAATATAGGAAGCTTTATAGCCATTGTCTTCTATCCATATCCGCTTTGAAGATGTAAGGTCTTCTCCATAGAAAGTTCCATCAATTCCGAGTGCACGGGTCAGTCTTCCAGGTCCTTCATATCCTTCAATTCCTCTTATCAACGCTGCCTGTGGTTCATTTTCAGGTCCGGTTACAACATTGAGCATCCAGTACATACCATAAACAAAGTAAACATAAACATATCCCCCACGCCTGAACATAACCTCTGTGCGCCGAGTTTTACCCTTTGAGGCATGACAGGCCCTGTCTTCATGTCCCCTGTAGGCTTCAGTCTCTGTTATCTTATACCTTAAGACATCCCCTGATGGCTGCTTCACAACAAGTATTTTCCCAAGAAGTGAAGGAGCAACGGTGAGTACATCCTGCTCATAAAAATCAGCCATAAGTCTTTTACCGCAATATGTTTCTTCACTTTTCTTCGATACCATAACCTATTCAGGAAAAGTTCTCTGCTAATATCTTAATTTTTATAAATATCGAAATCGTATTTATGTATTATGCCGATTCAATGAGTTAAAGAAGTTAAAAGTATCATCTAATAATCTATTAATTAGCCAATTAAAGATATATGGTGGGATGCTGGCTTAAATAAGAATTAAATAAAATTACTCATACAGTTCTTTTTTTTGAAAATATGTTGTATTTTTGCAGACCCGTTAATCGGGGAAATATTTTATAAATATAAGTAAATCAAATAAAAACAATATAAAGTGAATACTTTAAGTTACAGAACAGAATCGGCCAATAAATCTACAGTCCAAAAGGAATGGGTACTTGTTGATGCTGAAGGACAGGTTCTGGGTCGTCTGGCATCGGTAATTGCTTCTCTGCTGCGCGGGAAGCACAAACCATATTTCACACCCCATGTTGACTGTGGCGACAATGTAGTGGTCATCAATGCTGAGAAGGTAATTCTCACCGGGGAAAAATGGAATGAAAAAGAATATGTAAGGCATACAGGTTACCCCGGAGGACAGAGAATAACAAAAGCTGAAGACATGCTCAGGAAAAATCCGATTTATCTCATTGAGCATGCAGTTAAGGGTATGCTACCGAAAAACAGGCTGGGAAGAGCCCTGTTTAAAAACATGCATGTATACGCTGGAAGTGAGCACAAGCATGAGGCACAGAAACCCAAAAAAATCGATATAACAAACATTAAATAATTCGCATGGAAGTTATTAACGCTACAGGAAGAAGGAAATCTGCTGTCGCAAGGGTCTATTTAACCCCGGGTAAAGGGAATATAACGGTAAATGACCGTGATTATAAAGAATATTTCGGACACGAAATTCTTTCCAGTGTGGTTACTCAGCCACTGGTTCTTCTGAATGTTGCAGAAAAATACGACATTAAAGCCAATCTCGACGGAGGCGGAATAAAAGGTCAGGCTGAAGCCCTCAGACTGGGCATCTCCCGGGCACTTGTTAAAGTTGATCCTGAATTCAGGTCAGTTCTGAAAGATAATGGTTTTCTTACCCGCGATCCAAGGGAAGTTGAAAGAAAGAAACCCGGAAGACCCAAAGCAAGGAAAAGATTCCAGTTCAGTAAACGTTAGGAAAGAAATCTGTGAATTTATTTAAGATATAAGTTTAGTATCTAAACCGCATTGACTTCCGCAAAGCGGAACTACTCTGCGGTTGATAAAACAGAATGTAAACTTAAAAACCATAAAATGCCAAGAGTTACTTTTGAAGAATTACTGGAGGCCGGTGTACACTTCGGCCATTTGAAAAGAAAGTGGAATCCAGCTATGGCTCCTTATATATTTATGGAGCGCAATGGAATCCATATTATCGACCTGGAAAAAACCATTGAAAAACTTGAAGAAGCTGCTTCGGCAATGAAGCATATAGCCCGTTCAGGCAAAAAGATTCTCTTCGTGGCCACAAAAAAACAGGCAAAGGAAATCGTTGCTGAAAGAGCCAAAAAGGTAAATATGCCTTACGTTACCGAGAGATGGCCGGGAGGTATGCTAACCAACTTCCCTACTATCAGGAAAGCAGTCAAAAAGATGGCATCGATCGATAAAATGCTAGCCGACGGGACCTTTGCAAACCTCTCCAAACGTGAAAAACTCCAGATTACACGCCAACGCGCAAAGCTGGAAAAACTTCTCGGAAGTATTGCCGATATGACAAGGCTGCCATCAGCAATATTTGTGGTTGATGTCTGCAAGGAAAATATAGCAGTACGTGAAGCTAAGAGGCTTGGAATCCCTGTTTTTGCAATGGTGGACACAAATTCAGACCCTTCAGATATCGATTTCCCTATACCTGCAAATGACGATGCATCCAAATCAATAGCAGTCATAGTCGATGTTCTTTGTAAGGCAATTGAGGAAGGCCTTAATGAAAGAAAACTTGAAAAAGACAAAGAAGTAATTCCAAAAGACAAGAAGGAAATACGTAAAGAACTTGAAACCCAGGCCGTTCCGGATTCAATTATTGATGTTATTGTTAGCGAGGACGAGGAGATAAAAATAAAATCAGCAAGAAAATCTCTTGAAATGTTCGAGGAAGAATTTTCACCTGAACATGAAATTCTTGTAAAAGAAGAAATCGAAGAATCTGAAGAGGAAGAAGAAGAGGAACAGCAGGAAAGTTAAAATCATTAATTAAATTTAAAGACAGATATTATGGCTAATATAACAACTGAAGATGTTGTAAGACTCAGAAAAGCTACTCTTGCAGGAATGATGGACTGCAAAAGAGCTCTTGAAGAAGCAGAGGGAGATTTCAATAAAGCTGTTGAAATCATACGTAAGAAAGGTCAGGCAGTTGCAAATAAACGTGCCGATAGAACAGCAACCGAAGGTGCAGTGCTTGCAAAAGTATGCCCCACCGGAAAACATGGTGCAATGATCGTACTTAACAGTGAAACTGACTTTGTTGCAAGAAATGCAGAATTTCTGAAACTGGCTAACAACATACTCGATATCGCACTCGCAAATAAACCTGCCGATCTTGAAAGCCTGAAATCTCTTAAACTCGATGGTACCCCCATTGCAGAAAAAATTGTGGAATATATAGGAGTAATAGGGGAAAAAATTGAGCTTTCTTTTTACGACAAAATAGAAGCTCCTTATGTACAGGCATACGTACATCCCGGAAATAAACTTGCATCCCTGGTGGGATTTTCTAAAGCAGGCCTCGACATCCAGTTCTACAAGGACATTGCAATGCAGGTTGCTGCAATGAATCCGGTTGCAATCGATAAAGAAGACGTAAACCCTGAAATCATTGCAAAAGAAATTGAAATCGGCAAGGAACAGGCCCGACAGGAAGGTAAACCAGAAGAAATGCTGGAAAAAATAGCCCAGGGTAAATTAAATAAGTTTTTCAAGGAGAGCACTCTCCTGAATCAGGAATTTACAAAAGACAGCAAACTGACTGTTAGACAATATATTCAATCGGTCGACAAAGAAATAAAAATTACAGGGTTCATACGTTATGCCCTGAATTCATAATTTTTTAATTCAAAATATGATAAACTGAAGCCATCCGAAGAGATGGCTTTTTTATTTTATTATTACCTTAGCTGACAGAAGGCAAGTGATAAAAACAATGAAATACTCACGTATTTTACTAAAACTCAGTGGCGAAGCACTGATGGGAAGTGAAAGTCACGGAATTTCAAAAAAGGTACTCCAGGAATATGTATCGCAAATTATCGAAATATCGGAAGCCGGGTGCCAGGTGGCTGTCGTTACGGGAGGAGGCAATATTTTCAGGGGGCTTAGCGGAACACAATCAGGAATTGACAGGGTAAAAGGAGACCAGATGGGTATGCTTGCTACAGTCATAAACAGCCTGGCCCTCGAAAGCGAAATTCACCAGCAGGGCGGAAAAGCAAGACTTTTTACAGCAATAAGAATGGAGCCAGTAGGTGAGCTTTATAACCGCGACCGTGTAGTAGAAGCACTCAAAAACAAAACCATATGCCTGCTTGCAGCAGGAACTGGCAACCCCTTTTTCACTACCGACACTGCAGCAGCACTTAGAGCTGTGGAAATCTCTGCCGATGTATTGCTGAAAGGCACAAGAGTTGACGGAGTATATACATCCGACCCGGAAAAAGACCCTTCAGCAAAAAAATTTGAAACAATATCATTCGACGAGGCAATCCAGAAAAACCTCAAAGTAATGGACTCAACGGCGTTTACCATGTGTCGCGATAATAACATGCCTATTGTTGTCTTTAATATGAATATCAGGGGAAATCTTTTTAAAATAGTGAACGGGGAGAAAATTGGCACCCTTGTACATATGGCAATTTAATACTCAATATCTATAATTTATTATTTTTGTTTCGCTTTAATGGATAAATAAACATTTCAGGATATGAATGAAGAAATAGAACTGGTAATGGAAGAAGCCAGGGAAAGAATGCAGAAAGCCCTTGAGCATCTTGAGCATGAGCTTGCAAGAATGCGCGCTGGCAGAGCTAATCCGGCTCTTCTCGACGGAATAACTGTAGAATATTACGGCGTCAACTCACCCCTATCCCAGGTCTCAAACATCCATACACCCGACCCCAGAACTATCCTAATCCAGCCATGGGAAAAGAGCATGCTTACAACCATTGAAAAAGCTATTCTTGCAGCTAATATCGGTCTGGTTCCTGTAAATAACGGCGAAGTTATTAGAATTACTATTCCACCACTTACTGAAGAACGGCGGCTTCAGCTGGTAAAACAGGTGAAAAACGAAGGGGAAACAGCAAGGATAAGCATTCGTAACTCCCGTAAATGGGCTAACGATGAATTGAAGAGACTCCGTAAAGAAGGACTGCCTGAAGACCTCGAGAAAAAAGCAATCGAAGACGTTCAGGAGATGACGGATGACTTTATCGCTAAAGTCGAAAAGGTACTAGCAATCAAAGAAAAAGAAATAATGACCGTTTAAGGGTTGCAACTCTTCCCCGGCTCTGTTTTGCTTTACATAACTACCTTGCCGGCTTAAAAATAGCTTTATATTTCGCTGATGCTTTTACTGCAGGCTCACTGAAATGATCCATGTAAAACCTGCAGTTTATATAAGCATCGGTCTGTGACAAATAAAATTCACTGGCAGGAATACCCGAAACTCCTGTCGGGACAACTGTAAACGACTCATCCCAGTTCGATGTATTGAAAATATGCCTCTCAGAGGCTCCATGATAAACCTCGAACCCTTCCCGGTAAGTATATGGTGAAACAGTATGATTGCTCCCACCAACCCTGTACTCCTTTGAATTCAGCCCGAAAAGAAAGTCAAGAAGCTTAACCGAGCCAAGAGGATGTGATAATTTTATCCTGTGAATATCTCCCCACTTCCACTTTGCTGTATCTGCGCCATACTTTGAAGAAATCTCATCAACACAATCCCTGAAACTTTTAAATATTATTTCATCCAGCGTTTCCTTCTTTTCCGTTTTAAT
>JBASIK010000204.1:0-11120 GCA_049654745.1 Bacteroidales bacterium | reverse complement strand
GCTTCCACATTATTGCCCAGCGCTTCCCTCCATTTGCTGAAAACAAGTTTACGTGCTATGCTTAGCTTAAATTTGTAAAAGGCTGATTTACCCTTCAGTTTATATTTTAATCCCAGGTTTACCGCCCAGAAGAAAATAAGTCTTTTAATTAAAGGCAAGCTCTTGCCTTTGGTAATAATGTTATCATATATTTTTTCAAGCAACCTCGGAACTGTTGTAAAAAGATTAGGTTTTACCTCTCTGATACATTCGGCAATAATACCCATATTGTCAATATAATAAATGCTTATGCCCTTATACTGAAAATGGTAGTTCATCATTCTTTCGTAAACATGGCATAACGGCAGAAAACTGACAGCTTTGTGTCCATAACCCATGTGATGAGCTCCTGCAGTAGCCTTTACATTGGATATCAGATTATTATGCGAAAGCATCACACCTTTCGAATTTCCCGTAGTGCCCGACGTATAAATTATTGTAACCATGTCTTCAGGCCGGATACTATCTTTGATTCTCTTCAACTCATCAGCATATTTGTCAGCATTAGATTTACCTGCTTCTATTATTTCCGAAAAGTCTCTTAAACCTTCAACGGGTTCGAATGAAAAAATATCTTTGAGATTCTTTAAGTTGTCCGCAATTGGTTTAACCTTATTGTATATTGACTTATTGCCTATAATAATAGCTTTTACTTCAGCATGGTCGAGAATATATGCGTATTCGTCGGTTCCAATTGTAGGGTAGACGGGCACATGAATCATTCCAGCCTGGGCAAGTCCCATATCAATAAAATTCCATTCAGGCTTGTTTGGAGATATTGTGGCAATCTTGTCTCCTTGTTTGTAACCCATTGCCATGAGTCCATAACTTACCCAGTTTACATGATTTGCAACATCTTTGGTTGAATATGTATACCAGCCCCCATCATTCCTGCCTCCGTACATATCATCCCTTGGATATTGCTTCAGATTAAGCTCAATGATGTCAAAAGTTCTGGTTACTTCCATTTTGCTTCACTTTTAAATAAAATGCAATTCTAATAAAATTTTTCGAACAAATACAAAATTGTCACAAGAATATCAGGGATATTCGTGCTAAGTAATTTATTTTCAATTTAATATAAGATAAGAAAACAAATGAGTTTTTCGACCAGAAGACTGCTGTTACGGAAAAGCTGAATTGACCTTGATTACCTGTTTTTAATCCAGTTTTCTGCAAGGTTCAGAGCATCCTGTAGTCCTGACGGTTTTTTGCCTCCAGCAGTTGCAAGGAAGGGTTGTCCGCCACCGTCGCCTTCAATGGCGGGTGAAATATATTTAATCAGGTCGGTTGCCGAAATATTTTTCTCTTTAACAAGCCTGTCACTAATCAGAACTATCAGATGTGCCTTTTTATCTGAAGATGAACCAGCTACAAATACCATATCGTCATAAATATTTCTGAGCTGGTGAGCAATGTTTTTCAGCAATTCGGGTGAGTCGGTATCCACGATACCCTTTATGAATCTAATCCCATTAATAACAGTGGCTTTATCTTCAAGGTTTTTCCGGTAGATTGCAGCAAGTTGCGACTGCATTCTCTCGATGTTCTTTCTTAGGGCAGCATTTTCCGAAAGAAGTTTCTTTACATTTTCTGTAATGTTACCAGTGCTCTTAAGAAGTTCTGCCACCTCATCAGCTTCACTGATTCTTGAGTTAATATATTCTTCCGCTTTCTCACCGGTTACGGCTTCTATTCTTCTAACTCCTGCAGATATTGCACTCTCAGAGATGATTTTAAAAATTCCTATCGAGCCTGTATTCCTGATATGTGTTCCGCCGCACAGCTCAACCGACTCGCCGAATTTTACAACTCGCACAGTGTCGCCATATTTTTCGCCAAAAAGTGCAATGGCACCAATTTTTTTGGCTTCTTCAAAAGGAACATCTTTATAGACAATCTGGTCGATATTTTGTCTTATATATTGATTTACAATTTTTTCAACCTTCATGATTTCTTCCTGAGTCATTTTTGTGAAGTGGCTGAAATCGAATCTCAGGCGCTCCCAGGTAACGAGTGACCCTTTCTGTTCAACATGTTTACCAAGAACTTCCCTCAATGCATGATGAAGCAGGTGCGTTGCTGTATGGTTGCAGGCTGTCATGAGTCGCTTCCTGGTGTCAACCGAAGCCCTGAACACTGCAAAAGGATCAGAAGGCAGCCGGTCGGTTATATGAATAATCAAATTGTTTTCCTTAATTGTATCAGTAATTTTTATTTTTTCGTCCCCGCATGTCAGAATTCCCGAGTCACCTGCCTGCCCACCAGATTCGGCATAAAAAGGTGTTCTGTCAAATACCAGATTATACTTGTCTTTTCCTTTAATTTTAACTTTGCGGTATCTTGTAATGAGTACATCATCTTCTGTTTTCTCATAACCTGTGAATTCAGTTGTATCAGATGATTCCCTTACAATTACCCAGTCGCCCGTATCAACTGCAGCATCTTCTCTCGACCTCTCTTTCTGAACATTCATAGCTGCTTCAAACCCTTCATTATCAATTTTTAACTGATTCTCTCTGAGAATCAGCTCGGTGAGGTCAACAGGAAATCCATAAGTGTCGTAAAGTTCAAATGCCTCATTTCCCGGAAGTGTATCTTTGCCTTCTTCTCTGAGCTCTGAAATTCTCTTTTCAATCATTCTAAGCCCTTTGCCGAGAGTCTTGAGGAAAGCAGCCTCCTCCTCCTGTACAACTCTGGTAATGAGGTCTTTATTTTTAATAAGCTCCGGATACTGATCACCCATTATACTGGCAAGTGTGCTGGTAAGCCTGTGAATAAAAGGTTCCTCCATGCCAAGGTATGTATAACCGTACCTTACAGCCCTTCTCAGAATGCGACGGATTACATAGCCGGCTTTATTGTTTGAAGGGAGCTGCCCATCAGCTATTGAGAAAGAGACTGCCCGCAAATGGTCGGCAATTACACGCATGGCAACGTCCTGCATCCCTCCACTGCCGTATTCTTTACCTGTTACTGATGAAATTTCGTCTATAATTGACCGGAAAATATCTGTATCATAATTTGAAGTTTTACCCTGGACCACCATACAAAGGCGTTCAAATCCCATGCCTGTATCCACATGCTTTTCAGGCAGCGGCTCAAGAGTTCCGTCGGCTTTTCTGTTATACTGAATAAAAACGAGATTCCATAACTCGATAACCAGCGGATGTCCCTTGTTTATAAGCAGATGACCCGGCATTTCCTTTCTTTCATCCTCACTCCTCAAGTCAATATGTATTTCTGAACATGGTCCACATGGACCTGTGTCTCCCATCTCCCAGAAATTGTCCTTCTTTGAGCCTTTGAGAACTTTGTTGCTGACATTGTTGAAACATTTCAGCCAGTAGCGATACGATTCATCATCAAATGGAACATTCTCATTTTCGCTACCCTCAAAAACGGTCGCATAAAGCCTCTCCCCTGGAATTTTAAGCCAGGCAGTGAGAAACTCCCATGCCCATTCAATAGCTTCCTTTTTGAAATAATCACCAAACGACCAGTTACCGAGCATTTCAAACATCGTGTGATGGTAAGTGTCGTGGCCTACCTCTTCAAGGTCGTTGTGTTTGCCCGAAACCCTAAGGCATTTCTGTGAATTTGCAACCCGCCTGTGAACGGCCTGCTGATGACCCAGAAAAATATCCTTGAACTGGTTCATGCCCGCATTGGTGAACATTAGTGTGGGGTCATTCCTTACAACCATACTTGCCGACGGCACAATAACATGTCCTTTGGATTTGAAAAAATCAAGAAACTTCTGCCTCAGTTCACCGGATCTCATTGACTAATTCTGATTTAAGTGGTTAAAAAATTATCCCGCATCGGGCTTGTAAAATTAATTTATTTACTTTAGATTTGTCGGAACCTGAATAAAAAAGATATTTCAGTTTGTTTTTAAAAAACCGTAAATACATTTTTGATCATAGTGATCTGCAATTTAAGCAAGTTAAATTGCCATTGAAAATCAGACTATTAAGATTTTTTATATGGTTTATACTATCAATTGCAGTATCATCTGTTTATCTAAAAATTTTTTTCAACCGGTTCGGTTCCCCTGAAGAAAAAATGTTAACGAACGAAATTGAGAATCTTAAGCTTTCGTACTCAATACTGGAGATGAAGTTTGATAATGCATTCAGGGTGATTGAGCAACTGAGGCTTTCTGACGACGGGCGCTACCGGCCCATACTGAACATGGACACAATCTCATCGTCATTCAGGAATCCTGGATATGGAGGTGTTGAAAGATACAATGAATTCAAGAACCTGAAAAATGCTGAGTTGATAGTTGACGCCAGAAGTAAGTTAGATCTACTGAAAAACATGACGAAAGTCCAGGAAGAATCGTTCAGGGAAATTGAAGAAAGAAAAGATGAATGGAAAAGAGAAAATGAGCACCTGCCGAAAATATGTCCTGTTGATGTCTCAATACCCAGAGGTGACGGAATTAAATTTCGCAAGGAACATCCAGTTCTTGGAACTGCAAGATGGCATTACGGGCAGGATTTCCTTGCACCATACGGTACTGAGGTATATGCAACAGGAGCAGGTACCGTCATAGCTGCAGGCTGGAGCCCCAACGGATTTGGATATCATGTTATTATCGACCACGGGTACGGATTCAGAACAATATACGGACACCTGAGCAAGATTGATGTTCCTGTTGGACTAAATGTCAAAAGGGGCGACAGAATTGGCCTGAGCGGAAATTCAGGGACATCTTCAGGTCCACACCTCCATTATCAGATCGATTATAACGGAACCCACCAGAATCCTCTATGGTTCTTCTCTGATGATCTCACACCGGAAGAATACCGAGATATGATAATGACCCTGAACTCAAAGTCGAAATTCCGCTGAAAATAATTCCTCACTGTTGATAAATTTCATCATAAGTGTTTTAAATCACACATTTACCTGATTTTGTTCTTCCCTTTTAATTTATATATTTGCAATCGCATGGGAAAAGCAAAATATAAATTCAATCCGGAATCACTGAGTTTTGACAGAATAACACTGGGTTTCAGAGATATTCTGTTGAGATTTATGGCATATTTTCTCGGTTCACTTTTTATTGCAGCAATTTATGGTGTGATTTTTGCAATATTCTTTGATTCCCCTAAGGAGAAGGCCTTAAAACGGGAAATAGAACAGCTTACCCTGCAATATGAGCTTATGAACAGGGAAATGGACAACGTGGAAAAAATTCTGGATCATCTTAAGGAAACCGACGACAATCTTTACCGTACAATTTTTGAGGCAGAACCTGTGCCATCAACTCTCAGGGAAGGAGGAATTGGAGGCATCAACCGGTATAAAGAACTTGAGAACTACAGTAATGCAAAACTAATTATAGAGACTGCAAAGAAACTCGATAGAATAAAGAAAAAAATAGTAGTGCAGTCAAAATCGTTTGATGAACTTATTTCACTGGCACGAGAAAAAGAAGAAATGCTTGCTTCAATCCCGGCTATAATGCCAGTCTCGAACAAAGACCTTACCAGAACTGCCTCTGGATGGGGACTTAGAATCCATCCTATTTACAAAATCGTAAGGTTTCACTATGGCATGGACTTTACTGCACCTGTAGGTACTGAAGTTTATGCAACCGGCGATGGAGTTGTTGAAAGTATCATTTCGTCCAGGAGAGGTTACGGCAATCATATTGTTGTTAACCACGGTTTTGGTTACAAGACACTCTATGCTCACCTCGACAGATTTAATGTGCGGCAGGGACAGAAAGTAAAAAGAGGTGATGTTATTGGTTTTGTAGGCAACACAGGTCTGTCAATAGCACCGCATCTGCACTATGAGGTTGAACTTAACGGAATTAAGGTTGATCCATCAAATTACTTCTTCCACGACCTCACTCCTGAGGAATACGAGCGCATAATTGAAATAGCCTCACGAAGCGGACAGTCGTTCGATTAAGATTATCTTGTTTACAATGCTTTTATGAGGATAAGCATTATACCTTTTTTAATTATTGTTTGCTATCAGCTTTTTTTTGTTTTAGAGGAACCAAAAGCGCAGACAGGTGATTCCTGCATGACGGCAAAAAGGGTTATTATTGCCGGCGTAGGCGATATAATGCCCGGAACATCTTATCCTTCACCGAAATATCTTCCGCCAAATAATAATCCTTACCCTCTGATTGAGAATGTAGCCGATATCCTCAGAGAGCCTGATATTACATTCGGAAACCTCGAAGGCTCATTCCTTAACGAAGGTGTGCCACTTAAAAAATGCAGGGATACCACAAATTGCTATATTTTCAGAATACCTGAGAAGTATGCCGGTATACTCTCTTATGCAGGTTTCGATCTGATAAGCATAGCCAATAATCATTTCATGGACTTCGGGTCGCAGGCAGCAATCCGTACAATACAACTACTTGATTCCCTTGGAATAAAATATGCTGGAACTGAGGAAGTTCCATATACAATAATAACCAGGGATTCAATAACTGTGGGCTTCAGTGCCTTTTCGGTAAATAAAGGTACTCTCAACCTGAACGATTATGAAACTGCAGAGAAAATTGTCAGGAAACTCGACAGTGAGTGCAATATAGTTATTGTATCATTTCATGGAGGTGCTGAAGGGGCAGAAAATCAAAGGGTTATCAGAAACCGTGAATATTTCCACGGAGAAGACCGTGGCAACGTTTATGAATTTGCCCATAAAATGATTGATGCAGGTGCAGATGTTGTATTCGGGCACGGACCACATGTCACCCGGGCTATCGAATTATATAAAGACAGATTGATATGCTACAGCCTTGGTAACTTTTGCACTTACCGGAGAATAAACGTTGCAGGCCCAAACGGGGTAGCCCCGGTAGTCAGAGTAGAAACTGACATTACCGGCCGGTTTATTTCGGGTGATATAATACCCGTATGTCATGACGCTGAAAGAATTGTCAGATACGATCCTTTGAAAAGGGCTATTTTTAAAATCAGAGAGTTAACTTTGCTTGATTTCCCTGACACAGGCCCTGAAATAACTGATGATGGAAAAATCATAAAAAGATAACAAATATGCCATACAAGGAAAAACCGGTAGAAAAGCTCTTCTATACAATAGGAGAAGTCTCAAAAATTCTTAATGTGCCGGTTTCTACGGTACGTTTCTGGGAAAACCAGTTTGAGATTCTGAAACCCCGTAAAAACAAAAAAGGAAACAGACTATTTATGCCTGAAGACCTTAAAAACCTGAAGATGATTCATTACCTGCTTAAAGAAAAGGGAATGACAATAGCAGGAGCAAGGAAACATCTTTCAGAAAAGATGGAAGAAACTGAATATAAACTGGCAATAAGGGAAACTCTTTTAAATATCAAAGAGTTGTTAATAGACTTGCGTAACAGTATTTAAGTCTGTAACTATGAAAGTAAAAGAGATCTGTTCTTATCTCGATTCAGCCATACCACTTGCATATCAGGAAAGCTATGACAATTCCGGATTGCAGGCAGGAGATCCTGAATCGGAAGTGGAATCAGCTCTTCTTGCACTTGATGCAACACCGGAGGTGATAAATGAAGCTGCTGAGAAGGGATGTGGCATAGTAATAACCCATCATCCGGTGCTGTTTCACCCGCTGAGGTCATTGACCGGCAGGAGCCTGGCTGAAAAAGTTGTTATTGAAGCGGTGAAAAATAATATTGCGATTTATTCATCACATACAAATCTGGATGTTTTCGGTAGCGGAGTGAGCAGGAAGATGGCGGAAAAACTTGGATTGAAGGATATAAAAGTCATGGTGCCTCTCGAAAACAGACTTATAAAGCTCGTAACTTTTGTTCCTGTTAGCCATGCAGAAAAGGTGAGAGAGGCTCTCTTTTCGGCAGGAGCTGGTGTAATAGGCAACTACGACCTGTGCAGTTTCAATGTAGAGGGATTCGGCACATTCCGGGGCAGTGAGCATACCAATCCTTTTGCTGGAAAGAAAGGGGAGTACCATAGGGAGCAAGAGGTAAGAATTGAAACCATTCTTCCGTCACATCTTAAAAATAATGTGATTAAGGCACTGCTGGCAGCTCACCCCTACGAAGAGGTTGCCTATGATATTTATCCTCTTATGAATGAATACGCAGGTGCTGGTAGCGGTTGTACCGGCAATCTGCCTGAACCACTCGACGAAAATGAATTTCTGAGGCTGGTTTCGGATATATTTGGTGCAGATGGATTGAAATATTCAAAGCCGGCAAAAGGCAGGATACTCAAGGTTGCTTTCTGTGGAGGAGCAGGGGGACCTTTTATTTCGGCTGCAATTTCTTCCGGAGCCGACGCCTACATTACCGGAGAAATAAGATACCACGACTTTCTAGACTTCGGCAAATCAATAATGCTGGTGGAAATTGGCCATTATGAGAGTGAAATATCTTGCCTCGAAATATTATATGAGTTAATTACAAAAAAATTCCCTAAATTTGCAGTCCGATTTTCTGACATAAACACTAATCCGATAAATTATTTCTGACGATGGAAAAAGCAAAAGCACAGGAAACCGAAATATCCGTAGAAGAAAAATTAAGAGCTCTCTATTCTCTACAGCTTGTAGATTCGGAGATAGACAAGATAAAAACCCTGCGTGGTGAACTTCCCCTGGAGGTTCAGGATCTTGAGGATGAAATTGCAGGTCTTGAAACCAGGCTTAATAACCTGAAAGAAGAGGTTGTTAACCTTGAAAAAGCTATTTCCAAGAAACAACATGAAATTGCTGAAGCTCAGCTACTTATTAAGAAGTATGAGGAGCAGCAGAAAAATGTTCGTAATAACAGGGAATTTGATTCGCTTTCTAAAGAAATTGAATATCAAACACTTGAAATTGAACTCTGTAATAAAAAGATAAGAGAGTTCAATGCTCAGATTGAAGAAAAAAAGGCATTGATTTCTGCATCGGAGGCACAGCTTAATGAAAGAAAACAGGATCTTCAGAATAAGAAGAAAGAACTGGAGGACATAATTGCCGACACGCAGAAGGAAGAGGAATCCCTGCTCGAAAGGTCGGAAAAGATTCAGGCAATGATTGAAGAAAGGCTTCTCACGGCTTACAAGAGAATACGTGCCAATGCGCGGAATGGTCTGGCAGTTGTATCCATACAGCGTGATGCATGTGGAGGGTGTTTTAACCAGATTCCTCCGCAGAGGCAGCTTGATATTAAATCAAGAAAGAAAATTATTGTCTGCGAGTATTGCGGACGCATTCTGGTTGATGAAGAAATAATTAAGGAGAGTCAGCCCCAGGAGAAAGGGAAGGGGAAATAATTGATTATAATATTATCCTGGATTTTTCAAGGTTTCCTTAACAGAACGGATGCAATGGCGAAGATACCTTCTTCGCGGCCGGTAAATCCCATTTTTTCGGTAGTTGTTGCCTTAACTGAAATATCCCCTGTATTTATTCCTGTTATACCTGCGATTATCTTTTTCATTTCGGGAATATAAGTTGCAATTCTGGGTTTTTCGAGGCAAACGGTAGCATCAATATTGACTATTTCGTATCCCTCTTTTCTGATTAAAATTACAGTTTTTTCGAGAAGAATTTTACTGTCGATACCTGAAAATTGAGGGTCGTTATCCGGGAATTGATGGCCGATATCGTTTAGTCCGGCAGCGCCGAGGAGGGCATCGCAAATGGCGTGCAGCAGAACATCACCGTCGGAGTGGGCTATACAGCCTCTGTCGTGCTGGATTAATATACCTCCTATCCATAATTTGCGACCTGGTTCGAGGCGGTGAAAATCAATTCCCTGTCCTGTGCGGAAATTCATCCCTTTGAAGCATTTCTTAATGAGCTGAATTCGAAGGAGAGCGAAAAGCGCAGTGTGCGTGCCAGCGGATGGTTCTGCACTACAGGCATCAGGTAGGAAAAATCAATTTCGAGAACGTTCATTCTGAAACCGGCTCCAGCAGTGAAATACTTTCGGTTACCTTTTGTTTCATTCTCATAAAAATATCCCCCCCTTATTGCAAACTGCTGATTATACCAGTATTCGGCTCCCATCGAAACAGTTATCTCCCTCAGTTCTTCCTTCAAACCGCCAGGTGCATCAAAAAACGACTGAATTATTGCAACCGGTACAGAAACATTTGGATCTTTCCCGGCGATAATGTTCCTGTCAGGGTCATATTTTGGAGGTGTAGGTACCAGCAGCTTGTTAAAATCTGTGGTTAGTGTCAGTTCGTTGAAGTTGTCAAATTTAAAGGTGCATCCAACACCCACTCTCATGTTCATGGGTATGAAATCGGGTTCCTTCGATTTTGAATAACTCATCTTGGACCCAATATTGGAAAAGTTGAATCCGATGCTCAAAAGTGCATTTTTATTCAGAATCTCTGTTTCTTTCCTGTAAAGGCCTGAAACATCAGCTGCAAAAGAGACTCCAGGATGTGTTTCTGTTCCACCTGAGGCGAACCCTCCTGTAAGATTCGAATAGATGAAACGAAAAGCTATACCTCCTGAAAAGTTTTCTCCGAACAGACGAGCATATGCTGCATCAATTGCAAATTCAGTAGGTATAAAAACTCTCTGCAGGTTGCCGAAGTCATCTGTAAAAGGTATATCTCCAAGAGAAGAATAAAAAAGGCTTGAGGCTATAACCTGCTTGCTGTCAATTCTTTTGTAACCCGACAGATACGCGAGATTGATATCGGGTACCAGTGTTCTGAGCCATGGTGAATAAGAAATTCCGAAGCCTCCCTTGCCATCAATAAAAGCAAATTTTGACGGGTTCCAGTGCATACTGTAAATATCCGGCGAGGTTGCAACACCTGCATCTCCTATTGCACCTGCCCTCGAATCAGGCGCTATCGTTAGAAAGGGAACAACAGTCTGAATAGCATTCAATTCATCAGAAGAGCTCTGTGCATCTAGTTCTTTTACCGTCAATATTAAAAGACTACCAAGCAGTAATGCAACTAACGTTTTTTTCATTCTGTAATTTCTTGATTCTGAATTTCCGCAAATATAAAACAATTTTCTGCCCATGTTATTGTATAAAATCTATAATATTATCAATCTGCCTGAAGCTCTTGCAGTTTCACCATCACCTGTCTTTATTGTGACGACATAAGCGT
>JBASIK010000203.1:0-1681 GCA_049654745.1 Bacteroidales bacterium | reverse complement strand
TAATACAATAACTATATTCTTTTTTCCTGCCCTATCTTTGACAATCATCTTCTACCTCACAAATTCTAACTTATCTATTTCAATTTGTTTTCAATTTCCTCGATTATCGGTAGTGCATGAGTCATCTTGTGCGCAAAACTTGCTGTATTTTAAAGTTTTGCGCATAGTTGCCTTATGCGTTCTCAATAGAATTATCATTTTCCAAAAAATCTAAAACTGTTAATAGCCGATAGCCTCTTTCGAGGTTTGAAAACGGCGTCCTGTCCATTGTAATGAGTATCTTTTTATAACCGTCATCCAGACCGCGGAAAGAGGACAGTTCTCTCTCTTTTACACTTGGATTCTCTAAGCTGTAAGTGACTTGAATATAATTTTTCCGTCCTTCTGCATCTCTTGCAACGAAATCAATTTCTTCATTCCTGTTTTTCCCTATATCGACGACATAACCCCGTCTTACGAGTTCCACATAGACTATGTTTTCTATCGCACGAGAAACTTCAAGCTGGCGATATTGAATAAGCGCATTACGAAGACCCATATCACAGGCATAATACTTATTTTGTGTTTTGAGGTAGGCTCTTCCCTTGAGATCATAGCGTTCTACTTTGTAAAAAAGAAAAGCATCAGTTATGTGTTTCAGATAACGGCTCACAGTCTCATTATCAACAGATTTATATCCGTTGCTTTGCAATGTATTCGCTATTTTATTCGGCGATACCGCCGAGCCGATAGATGAGCAAAGAACATGAATCACCCCGCGGAAGACTTCTTCATTTCTTACATCATAACGATCAATCATATCTCTCGTTATAACAGTATTAGCCACCATTTCCAAATAATCTCTTTTAGCGGGTTCATCCGGCTCTGTAACAGTATACGGCAAGGAACCGAATAAAATATATTCATCCAGGGCTTCTCTCTTATCACCTTTGCGAAAAGAATAAAACTCTTGAAATGATAGAGGGAAGCATTTTATTTCTATGCCCCTGCCTCGGAATATTGTGTTGATATCACTCGAAAGCAGCTTTGAATTTGAACCCGTCACGTAGATATCGGTGTTGTATTCGCTGCGAATTTCATTGAGAACTTCCTCAAAGCCTTCAACCATCTGAATTTCATCGAGCAGAAGATAATACTTTTCATCGTCCGCAAATTGACCTAATAAATATGAATATAACCCATCCGACTTACGCAAGTTCTCCCATTTTTTCATATCAAAGGCAATTTTTATGATATGGTCAGCTTGAACTCCATCTTCAAGCATATAGCGGTAAAACAGTTCATTTAATAAGATTGATTTACCGCAGCGTCTGACACCGGTAATGATTTTGACCAAATCCTTGTGTCTATAGCGGATAAGTGTGTTGAGCAGGTTTTCTCTTTTAATAAACATGTAGGCCTCCTTAACAGATTATATGCGTAAAACTTTTATTTTGCAAAAGTTTTACGCATAGCAGCCTTAGTTCTATTTCTATTATAGAAGTTTCCGCCACCCGGATTCGATATAAACATCATCAATGATACTTTGCGTAAACTCTAAAGTATCATTTCACACTTTTTCTTTCCGTTTTATTTAACCCGACATTTATTCAACTTAACCCAACATAAATAGTGTCGGGTTATTGGTTGTTGAGAACAGTTTTCTAATTTCGTACTTTGCGGAAGCTCTGAAACCCTTTTG
>JBASIK010000202.1:0-83479 GCA_049654745.1 Bacteroidales bacterium | reverse complement strand
GGATGGTACAGGAAATCATTTTATGTTCCCTCATCTTTGAAGGGTAAAACCTTTTTTATCACATTCGAAGGTATTTACATGAACTCAGATGTCTGGCTAAACGGCAAGCATCTTGGCAATCATCCTTATGGTTATACTTCATTCTTCTACGACATAACCCGGGATATAATACCCGGAAAAACAAATGTTCTGGCAGTACAGGTTAGAAATGAAGGGCATAACAGTCGGTGGTATAGCGGTTCAGGAATTTACAGGCATGTATGGATTACCATAGCCGAAAAAGTACACTTTCAGGAATGGTCTCTGGCAGTGTCAGCAAATGTTATAGACTTAAAAAATTCTATAGCAAGTATAAGCGCGAAAATAATTAACAACGGATATTCCGGTGAA
This sequence comes from Bacteroidales bacterium, assembly GCA_049654745.1. Taxonomy (GTDB): domain Bacteria; phylum Bacteroidota; class Bacteroidia; order Bacteroidales; family VadinHA17; genus LD21. The sequence continues at coordinate 83,089 of JBASIK010000202.1, read as the reverse complement.
AATTTTACTGCATCGGTCAGAATTATTGATCCTCAGGGAGCCAATGCAGGTGAAGCTAAACAGGATATTAGTATTGGTATCGGTGAGGAAAAGGATATTATCTGGCAGGTTCCTGTGAAAAACCCTCAGTTATGGTCGCCTGAAAAACCAGCTCTTTATATTGCAATAGCTGAAATATATGAAAAATCCATTAATAGCACAGGCTCTCTGGTGGATATTTATTCGACCGATTTTGGTATCCGTTTTTTCAGAATTACTCCTGATGAAGGTTTTGTTCTTAATGGTATCCCTTTCAAACTGAAAGGTGGATGCGTGCATCATGACAATGGACCGCTTGGTGCTGCAGCGTTCGACAGGGCCGAAGAGAGAAGGGTTGAGCTTCTTAAAGCCAGCGGTTTCAATGCTATACGGTGCGCTCATAATCCTCCTTCGCCAGCATTTCTGAAGGCATGCGACAAATTCGGAATGCTTGTTATTGACGAAGCTTTTGATATGTGGCGTGAAGCAAAGAATCCCGATGATTACCATTTGTGGTTTGATGAATGGTGGAAAAAGGACATTGAAAGCATGGTTCTGCGCGACAGAAACCATCCTTCGGTAATAATGTGGAGTATCGGCAACGAGGTGCCTGAGAGAGGCAAACCCGAAGGAGCTGCACTGGCAAAGGAGATGGTTGAGTATGTGAAAAATCTTGACCCTTCAAGGCCAGTGACAGCTGCTGTAAACTTCGTTACGCCCGATAAAGATCCATATTTTGCTGCTCTTGACATATGTGGATATAATTACGCTGTAGATAAATATGTAAGTGATCATAAACGACACCCTGAGCGAATCATTATGGGGACAGAATCATTTCCGCTTGAGGCATTTGAGTACTGGCAGGCTACTGTTGAAAACCCCTGGGTAATAGGTGATTTTGTTTGGACCTCGTTCGATTATTTAGGCGAGGCAAGTATCGGATGGCTGGGATATCCTCACGAAGGCAGTTTTTATCCCTGGCATCAGGCTTACTGCGGTGATATAGATATATGCGGGTTCAGAAGGCCGCAGTCATATTACCGTGACGTCCTCTGGGGAGAAGACAAAACAGTTTCAGTATTTGTAAAGCCTCCAGTTCCATCCTTCCCGGTTAATCCCCGTAAGGCACCGTGGAGCAAGTGGGAGTGGCACGATGTGGTTCCTTCCTGGAACTGGGATGGGTATGAAGGAAAACCTCTGAAAGTGGAAGTTTACAGCAACTGCGATGAGGTTGAATTGTTTCTGAACGGCAGGTCGCTCGGAAAGAAAAGTAACGGAACTGAAAATAAATTTATTGTAACATGGGATGTCCCTTATGAAGCTGGAATTCTTAAGGCTACAGCTAACAGCAGTAACGGTGAGGTTGTTTCATCAGAATTGCGAACAGCCGGGAAACCTGCCCGGTTAAGACTTTCTCCCGACCGGATGGAAATTAAATCAGGCGGACAGGATTTATGCTTTGTTACTGTGGAAGTGACAGATGAAAAAGGAATTATCAATCCGGCAGCAGATAATTTGATTAATTTTTTAGTTGAAGGGTCCGGGGAGATATTATCGGTCGGAAGTTCAAACCCCATGAGTTCGGAAAGTTATAAACAACCAAAAAGAAAAGCCTGGCAGGGAAGGTGTCTAGTAATTATCAGGTCAGGGAAGGAAGAAGGATTGGTCAAACTGATGGCAGAATCAGATGGTCTGGAAAGTTCTGGACTTGAAATAAAGGTGTTTAAATAAAAAAGTATTTTATTATTTCATTTCGGTGTCTGACAATGATTATGGAAGATATGTTAAGTAATTACATTATTCAGTGTTATTAATATCAGGCGACCAAACATAGTTTCAGGGCCGGTAATTATATATTTTTTCTGGGATTAGAGCGACAAAGCCTGGAATAAAGAGTGTATAATCGTTTATGAAAAAGAATGTGACCCTCAGAATATTTATCAAGTTATTTGGCGGTAAATTATGAGATTCAGTAACAGATTTTCTGGCAACTGGTAGCACCAATGCCGAATATTTCAAAACCTGATATGGACTTTTGACGGATGTAATAGCGACTGCTTTTGTTATCCTCCGCCGGGATGTATGATTGATCATGGTTAAAAAGGAATAATAAGTTGTTCTATCCAGTTATGAATAATCTTCTGACCGAATGAGGAAATATATGACTCAGGGTGAAACTGAACACCCTTGATATTGTATATATTATGTGCTATAATAAAATTGATGAATAACTAGGCTGCAAGAGGTTTCCCATATCTTTTCATAATTGATTTTGAATAACAGAAACCTCTGATCTTTAGACTGAATGATATTGATCCGCAGAAAATATTATTTCATATAAATAATTTCACAAATAGTAGCGGTTGTGTGGTGACAAGAGAAAGAGTTCAGCTGATAAAACATCCTGAAGAATATGAAAAATATTTCCGTAAATTCAACCATGTACAAAGAGAAATACGCTATGGCAACAGTTACCTTCTGAATCTGACCTGTTCTACTCCCATTGAACTGAGTATATCACTCAGAGATGTTTTCCTAATGAGCCGCGCAAGATACAAACTGTGGGTCGATGAAAAATTCGTATGTTTTTCACCCGAAACTTTTGTTACTATCCGTGATGGAATTATACGGTCGTTCCCGATGAAAGGTACGATAGATGCTTCGATCCCTGATGCAGGTAATATTATTTTAAACGACCCGAAAGAAAGTGCCGAACACTATACTATTGTTGACCTTATAAGGAATGATCTTAATACCGTTTCAAAATATGTGAAGGTTGAGAGATTCAGATACATTGAAACAATTGAAACCCGTGAGAAGAAGCTTTTACAGGTAAGTTCGGAAATATCCGGAGAACTGGAAGGTAATTATTTATCACGTATCGGTAATATAATATTTTCATTGCTTCCTGCGGGTTCAGTAAGTGGAGCGCCTAAAAAGAAGACAACTAAGATTATCAGGGAAGTGGAAAAAAGCGAACGGGGTTACTATACCGGCATCTTTGGGATATTTGATGGAAAAAATCTTGACAGCGGAGTGATGATACGGTTTATAGAAAAAAGAAATGAGGGATATATTTTCCGAAGCGGTGGAGGGATAACATCATTCAGTAATGGTGAAACTGAGTACAGGGAAATGATTGATAAAATATATGTCCCTATTATTTGAAACCATAAAAATAGCAGGTGGTAAAATTATCAACCTGCCACTTCATAAAGAACGGATGAACCGTTCACGGTACGAACTCTTTGGTGCGAAAGATATAATACATATTGAAGACTTTATTAAAGTCATGCCGGAGATGGAGAACATAATTATCAGGTGCCGTGTAATTTATGATTTGTCAGTCAGGTCGGTTGAATATTCACAATATAAAGCAAATGAAATAAAAACTATTAAGTTAGTTGATGGGGATTCCATAGATTACAGTTATAAATATCTGGACCGGAGCAGCTTGAATGTGCTTGTTGATAAAAGATTGGCGGATGATATTCTGATAATAAAAAACGGATATGTAACTGACTGTTCTTTTGCCAACATAGTATTTCATGACGGGTACCGGTGGATCACTCCCAACACACCCCTTTTGCGGGGAACAATGCGGGAAATGCTTCTCAAGCATGGGGTTATCAAGGAGGAGACGATTATGGTTGATGAACTTCAACGGTTCTCTCATTTCAGACTGATAAATTCAATGCTGGGATTTGAAGCACCTGTTTTGCCGGTTAAAAACATAATCATATAACTTTAAATTGCCTATTATTTTTAATTTTACCTGAAGGGACGTAACAACGATAATGCCATGAAAGGGTAAAACAACAACATCTTCATGTAAAAAACCCTGCAATCCGTTTATTGAATATTATCATGAGAATTATCACAATCCCCCACTGAAAAACACACGACATAAAAGAAAATTCCCTGAACGGATTATACCACTGGCCCGGAACAAACGACTGTGCCAGCCACCATATAATGAGAACAGTTGCCGCCAGAGGAACAAACCATTTTATGTTGTATGTCCACCACCTGCCAAGCCTGTAATCGTTGTCGTGCAAATTTATTTCCGTTCTTATTTCATTGACTCCCTGTTTGATAATCATCATGGCTATTAATGCTCCTGAAATCATCAGCGCAACTCCCCATACAAAATCCTGATTTGATAAAAAGTTCAGATTTTTTGCTGAAGGAATTCCTGCAACAAAAACCAGTATTGCTATTGCAGATATTGCTCTGTTTCTTTTTATTCCTGCATCAACGAGCACTCTTGAGGGCAGTTCAAGCATTGCAATAAGCGAAGAAAATCCTGCAAATGTCAGACCCAGGAAAAACAGCATAGATAAGACACTTCCTCCGAACATCTTGTTGAATAGCTGGGGCATCCAGATAAATGTTAATCCGGTCGATGCCGGTCCGCTATCTCTCATAATTTCAAGAATACGGGCATCTGTTATGCCCGCTTCTTGCCTGAGAACAGAAAAAACTGTCCCGAATACCATTATTCCTGCCAGTATCGAAACAGTGTTGTTCCCTATGCCGGTCAGAAAGGCATTGCCAACTAGCCCGTGCTCTTTCTTCATGTAGGCTGCATAAGTCATGAAAAGTCCCCAGCCCGCCCCTGTGTCCCATGCATTCTGGGTAAGTGCATCAATCCAAGTCCTGGTGCTGCCAAGTTGTTTTAAGTCTGCACTGAAAAGATACTTCAGCCCTTCACCAGCTCCAGGTAGAGTAACAGCCCGTATCACACATATGAGAACAATAAGCAAAAGAGTAGGAATCAAAACTTTATTCACCTTCTCGATTGAATTTACACCTTTCCAGATGGCAAGCGCCCCTAACCCTATAGCACAAAGGTGAGTTATTAAAGGCCAGTAACCCGCCTGGTAACTGTTCCAGATGAACATCGCCGATTCATAAGTGTCGGGCAGACTATGGGTGGCCATGTATATGAAATAATATGCACACCAGCCCACAACAACAGAATAATAAAAGGTAATGGCAAGAGGTACAAAAGCAACAAATGAACCTATCCAGGCAAACCGTTCTCCCATTCCTTTAATGAAAACACCTACAACGCCCGAACGATGCTTCCTGCCTGATGCATACTCGGCAATAATCAGAGGGATGCTCCAGAGAAAGAGAAAAATCACCCATGCAATCAGAAATGCACCTGCGCCTGTATCACCTGTGTTCTGGGCCGCTATCCTTGGAAACCTCCAGATGTTGCCTGTACCAACAGCTATACCAAGAGCACTTAGTATCAGTCCTATACGTGTGGTAAATCTCTGTTCAGTTGAACCATCCGGGAATTTTGACATCTTAATCTTTTTATAGGAAGTTGTTTGGCGCTTAAAGATAAAATTTTTCTATTCTGAAAATTGTAAAGAAAAAATAAATATTCTTCCCGGATGAGTAAATCTTAATCTTTATTTAGCCTGGAAAAGAAAATTATTACACTCCCGTTTACAGAAAAATAAGCCTATTGTGCAACTTCTCTTTTCAAATTCTCACCCACGTGTTTGTCAGCATGTTCACTGATAACCATCTTAACGGTAAATACCAAACCAATAATTGCAGGCTTCTGGGCTATCAACTGATGAGGTGAATTGAAGAAGTAGAGATATGCATATGGTAACACTGTAATATTTAAAAGCACAAAATAAACCAGTGCCTTCTGGCTTTTGCCGGAATGATATATATCATATATCCCCAGATGAGAAAAAATCCAGAGTGAACCAAAAACCATTGCACCGCCTGTAGAATGAATCGGATTGAGAATGTCACAGGGCAATGTGAGCAGAATAAATCCGGTTCCGCAAATGGCAAAAAGAAACTGGTACAGCTTCTTTTCAAAGAGACTTTTGATCTTAAAACATATAAACGAGTTGAAAAGGCTCCCGGCAATAAAAATGAGAAATGAGGTAGTATTTGGATTTCCGCCTGGTGTTCGATACATGCCTATATAACTGTATGCATATTCCCAGAATCTGAATTTTTCACCGTATGTAACTATACCTGCAATAAAAACAAAAATTATACTGAGAAGAAGATAATTAAAGTATCTGTTTGCTTCATAATTGTTTTCATTATGTAAATTGTGAATCATTATTGTGGTATGTATTGATTCGTTTGACCTTATAAGTTAATAAAATTCTTCCAAAGACTTAACCATTTTATTTAATTGTAATTTTATTTTTTAAATTGCATATCTGAAGGCTTAAGTTTGTCACAAGGGAGAAGAAGCAAATAAAATGTTGTTCAGAGACAGAAATATATTGATATTCAGATATATAAGTTATTTAATAATGAGAAAGTTAAAATTTTTAATCGGGATTAATTTAATATTGTTAATTCTTGCTTTTCTGCTTATTCTCCCTGGTTGCGGAGAAGCAAAGAAAGGCATAAGCAAGGAAGTGGAGAATGATTTTATTTCTCCACCTATAAGCGCACGTCCGCGTGTATGGTGGCACTGGATGAACGGTAACATAACAAAGGAGGGCATAAGTGCGGATTTACAATGGATGCACCGCACGGGTATAGCAGGTTTTCAGAACTTCGATGCAGGTTTAGCCACACCCCAGGTTGTTGAGAAACGGCTTATCTTCATGACACCTGAATGGAAAGATGCCTTCAGGCATACGACTGTTCTGGCCGATTCACTCGGATTGGAGATGGCAATAGCCGGCTCACCGGGGTGGAGCGAGAGCGGTGGCCCATGGGTTAAACCGGAAGAAGGTATGAAGAAACTGGTATGGAGCGAGATAATTATAAATGGAGGAACTCCTTTCACCGGTACTTTACCTCACCCTCCTGCTAACAGTGGTGTTTTTCAGAACCTGGGAGCAGAAGGTGGTTTTGGACAGAGAGGTGAAGGAGTTGGGTTGCCCGAATACTATTCCGATATAGCAGTAATAGCATACCGTATTCCTGAGCCGGATGTTTCACTGATGGAACTTAAACCGACAGTAACATCAAGTGGTGGAAAGTTCACTCTTGAGATGCTTACCGATGGAGATCTTTCAGTGAGTTCCCTGCTTCCGATTAACAGGGCTGACAGTGTAGCATGGATAAAATTTGAGTTTTCTCAGCCGCAAACAATATATTCTCTTACGATGGTAGGAGGCGGTAGCCCCGGCAGGTTCGGAATAGGCCGCAGCCGCCAGCGCCGCTCACTCGAAGCAAGCGACGATGGAAAAATTTTCAGGAAGGTAACGGATATTCCCGGTGGTGGAGTGCCCCAGAACACCATTACCTTTTCTCCGGTAACCGCTAAATATTTCAGGATTACAATAACTAATCCACCCTCGGATGATGAACTGGCACGTATCGGACAGATGTTCGGAATGAGACTTGGCGGTGAGCAACAACCCCAGGGTACACAGATAGCAGAAATAGTTCTTCATACCGTGCCGAAAATACACCGTTTTGAGGAGAAAGCAGGCTTTGCAGTCGTCACAAATGTGGAAGATATAATTACACCTGAGTTGTTGCCGGAAGGTGCTGTTAAACCTGAAGATATAATAAATATCACAGATAAATTAAGATCAGATGGCACGCTCGACTGGACCCCACCTGAGGGAAGATGGAAAATAATGAGGTTCGGTTATTCACTGACAGGCCGTCAAAACCACCCTGCATCCCCTGAAGCAACCGGACTTGAGGTTGATAAACTCAATCCCGACCACGTGAGAAGTTATTTTACCCAATACCTTGATATGTACAAAGATGCCACGGGTGGCCTGATGGGAGACAGGGGTCTTAAATACATAATAACCGACAGCTGGGAAGCAGGAGTAGCAAACTGGACAGATAAAATGGTTGAAGAATTCAATAGAAGAAACAGTTACGATATTCTGCCATGGCTGCCAGTACTGGCAGGTAATATTGTTGAGAGTGCCGCAAAGAGCGAAAAGTTCTTATGGGATTTCCGAAACACCCTTGAGGAGATGCTTGCAGAATATCATTATGACAATCTCACACAGATACTTAAGGAGAGAAGGATGGGGCGGTACACAGAGTCACACGAGAGTGGTCGCGCCTTTATTGGCGACGGTATGGAAGTTAAGAGGAGCGCTGATATTCCCATGAGCGCCACATGGACACCGGGAGGCCTGGGCGGGAGTGAAACGGCAGGAGTTGCTGTGCGCCATGAGACAGACATAAGGGAATCGGCATCCGTAGCCCATATTTATGGACAGAACATAGTGGCAGCTGAATCGTTTACTACAGGCAGGAACGCATGGGCATTTGATCCTGAGAGACTTAAGCCTACAGCTGATTTTATGCTGGCTGCCGGACTCAACAGGTTCGTGATTCATACATCAGTACACCAGCCTGTAAATGATAAAATACCGGGTCTTGGTCTGGGTCCTTTCGGACAATGGTTCACACGCCATGAGACATGGGCAGAGATGGCACGTCCATGGATTGATTACCTGGCAAGAAGTTCATACCTGCTTCAGCAGGGTAGGTTCGTTGCCGACATAATATATGCCTATGGACAGGGTCACAATCTTACAGCTCTGTTCGGTAACCGTTTGCCTGAAATACCGGAAGGATATAATTACGACTTTCTCAATGCAGGCGCTATACCGGCCGTGCTTTCGGTAAAAGGAAATAAGATAGTGACACCTTCAGGGATGGAATACAAATTGCTTGTTCTTGACGAGAGTACAAAATATATGACACTACCCGTTCTTAAGAAAATTAAAGATCTGGTAAGTGCAGGAGCAGTAGTTGCGGGACCAAAACCTGTTGATACACCTTCATTAAATGATGACGGAACGGAATTCAAGAGTATAGCAGATGAACTATGGCCCGAAGGTAAAGGCAGTAAGAAAACAGGCAAAGGTGCTGTCTATTCAGAATACACTGTTGATGAGGTTTTAAAAGAACTTGGAATTACACCCGATTTTGTTTATACCGCTGATAGCAAAATGAAATTTGTTCACCGTACAGCTGGAAATGACCATATTTACTGGGTAAGTACAACCAGTAAAGTTAGCTCCGTAAACAAGGTTTCTTTCCGCCTTACAGGTTTGAAACCGGAAATATGGAATCCTGTCTCAGGAGAGATTACAAATGCACCTTATAGCATTAAAGACGGCCGGACGGAGGTTACATTGAGAATGACACCTGATGATGCCTTATTTATAGTCTTCAGGGAGAAAGCAGATAAAGATTCATTTGAGATGCCTGCACCATCTGAAACTCCGCTCTTAACTGTTGAGGGTGAATGGAATGTTAAATTCCAGCCGGGCAGGGGAGCCCCTGAAGAAGCTTTGTTCCCATCCCTAACACCATGGAATGAGAATCAGGACCCCGGTATAAAATATTTCTCGTGTACGGCAGAATATGTCAAAACGGTTACAATCGAAGAGGGAATGATTGATGACAATTCTGAACTGTGGCTTGACCTTGGAGATGTGGAGAATCTGGCAGAGGTTACACTAAACGACCATCCGCTTGGAATAGTCTGGAAGAAACCATTCAGGGTGAAAATCAGCGGAGCTGTGAAACCGGGTGAGAATACACTTAAAATAAAGGTTGCAAACCTGTGGGTTAACAGATTGATCGGAGACCAGCAGCCTGGAGTGGAAAAACCGATAACCTATACCACACAGGCATTTTACAGGGCCGATGCACCGCTGTTCCCGTCAGGATTGTTAGGACCGGTAGTAATTTATAGAATTTCAACAAAATAACAATTTGTCAATATTAATTCATTTTAATATGAAGAAAGTGAAAAATGTTTTAATTGCAGCATTATTGCTGTTTACTGTTCTATTGTGTCATGCACAGAATGCAGACGAGATAATTGATAAATATCTCAAAGCAATCGGTGGCAAAGAATTTATTGGCAACCTGAAGTCGGTTTACATAGAAAGTATGGCTGATGTACAGGGTATGCAACTGCCTCAGAAAGTCACCATATTAAATGGTGTCGGTTATAAATCGGAATTTGATGTAATGGGTTCGCTTCTTGTAAACTGTTTTACAGAAAAGGGTGGCTGGACTATCAATCCGTTTGCAGGCGTTTCAACAGCTGAAGATATGCCTGAAAACCAGTTCAAGGAAGGTAAAGACCAGATTTATATCGGTGCACCTTTTTCTGTTTACAAAGAAAAAGGATATAAAGCAGAATATGTTGGCAATGAGGATGTTAGAGGTATAAATGCTGCTAAAATCAAGATGACCAGCCCGGACAGTATAATCCTCTACCACTGGTTTGATCCCCAAACCGGCTATCTTGTCAAATCAATGCAACAGAGTCAGATGGAAGGCCAGCCAGTGGAGGTAACCGTCCTGTACGATGACTACAGGGATAACGGGGGATATAAGGTTCCCTACAAGGTTTATACAAGCATCGGATATATGATGGAGATAAACAGTACCGTATCAAAGGTTGAACTGAATAAACCTGTTGACCCATCTGTTTTTATTAAACCATGAGCTGAATTAATAATTGAGAGGTTCAGAATAAATGACTGGTAGAAAGACCGGAATGTCAAGGACAATCTGTTTTTTGTTCTTATTGTTAATTCCCGCATTGGGAATATATTCCCAGGAACAGGAGAAAGTTGCCGGGCAAAAGAGCAGGGTGATTCGCCTTTACGAAGGCAGAGCGCCCGGTTCTGAAGATTGGAATTACAGGGAGATAGAATGGACATCCCCGATGATGCCGGGGAGGATGATCAGGAATGTTGTTGATCCTTCACTGGAGGTCTTCCTTCCTGAAAAGCCAACAGGAACGGCTGTGATAATCTGCCCCGGAGGAGGCAATATCTGGCTTTCATACTCCAGCGAGGGAACCGATGTGGCTGAATGGCTTGCCGGTAAGGGTGTAACAGCTTTCGTTTTGAAATACAGGCTTGTGAGGACACCGGAAGACCCGAAAGAGTTTCAGGAATTTTCTGTTAAATATTTAACAAAAATATCCGAATCTTTAAAAGCCGGAGGTTCGTCTTCACCGCTTCCCACACCGGCCGAGAAATATCCCGGAGGGGAAGACGGAGTTAAGGCTGTCAGATATGTTATTGACCATGCAGGAGACTTTGGTATCGACCCCGGTAAAGTAGGGATAATGGGATTTTCTGCAGGTGCTGCCGTGGCTGTCTATTCGGTCGTTAACAGTATACCGGGAAAAATGCCGGCATTTGTTGCTCCCATCTATGGCGGCTGGTTAGGCGAATCAAAAGTGCCTGATGCTGCACCACCCCTCTTTACCCTTGCAGCCGCTGATGACCAGATATCATCGGCATGTGTTGAACTGTACAAAGCATGGAGAACGGCCGGTAAGCCTGCCGAAATTCACATATATTCAAAAGGAGGACATGGCTTCGGGATGCAGAAGCGGGGAATGGCAACCGATACCTGGATTGAAAGATTTTACGACTGGCTAAAAGACTCAGGTTTTTGATAGACAATCTGATAGAAATAATTAAATATTGAAATCCGATGAAAAGATTAAATTCATTGATTTTATTTCTTACTGTGCTGTTGCTGTTTCAGAATTGCAGCAGGGAAAGCGAAATGGACCGCTTTGTCGGCGACCTTATAAAGAAAATGACCGTTGAGGAGAAAATCGGACAATTGAATCTGGCAACATATACGGGAGGAGTTGTCACCGGATCTACTGTTAACGATGCGTCGGCTGAGAAGATACGTAACGGGCAGGTAGGAGCGTTTCTGGGTGTCTCGGGTGTTGAGTTGCTGAAAAAGTTGCAGGATATCGCGGTTAACGAATCAAGGCTCAAAATACCTCTCTTTTTCGGTATGGATGTCATTCATGGTCACCGTACAGTTTTTCCCATACCGCTGGGGCTGTCGTGCTCATGGGATATTGATCTGATTGAGAAATCGGCAAGGATTGCCGCTACGGAGGCAGCCGCCGACGGTTTGAACTGGGTCTATTCACCAATGGTGGACCTTGCACGCGATCCTCGCTGGGGACGTGTTGCCGAAGGTGCAGGAGAAGATCTCTACCTTGGCTCCCTTATCGCAGCAGCAATGGTACGGGGGTATCAGGGTCCGGGATTGAAAGACAGCACAGCAGTTATGTCGTGTGTTAAACACTATGCTCTCTATGGAGCAGCCGAGGGCGGAAGGGATTACAACACTGTGGATATGAGCCTGATAAGAATGTATCAGGATTATCTGAGACCTTATAAGGCAGCTGTTGAAGCCGGCGTGGGGAGCGTTATGACATCCTTCAACGACATCAACGGCATACCGGCAACCGCAAACAAATGGCTGCTTACGGAGGTACTCAGAAATCAGTGGGGCTTTAAAGGTTTTGTTGTCACAGATTATACAGCAATAAATGAACTTACAAACCATGGTCTCGGAGACCTTCAGCACGTTTCAGCCCTGGCACTGAAGGCAGGTGTCGACATGGATATGGTAGGAGAAGGATTCCTAACCACACTGAAGAAATCACTTGATGAGGGCAAAATCACAATGGCGGAAATTGATCAGGCATGCCGGAGAATTCTTGAAGCAAAATACAAGATGGGCCTTTTTGAAGACCCGTACAGGCATATCAATGAAGCGAGAGCAAAGCGGGAGATCTTAAAACCTGAAAACCTGGCCTTTGCACGTGAAGCGGCAAAACGCTCAATAGTACTTCTTAAAAACGCAAACAATGTTCTTCCTCTGAAGAAGTCAGGAACTGTTGCGGTGATTGGTCCTCTTGCCGACCGGCCGGAAGATATGCTGGGCACGTGGGCCTTTTTCGGTGACAGGTCGAAGATTGTTACCGTTGTTCAGGGAATAAAAAATGTTGGGGGAGAGGGTGTGAAGGTTGTTTATGCTAAAGGTTCGGAACTGTCGGACGATCCGGGGTTGAATGCTGCACTCTCATTCTTTGGGTCACCGGTACAGTCCCTGCCGGGAGAGGAAGTTGAGACCAATGCACAGAAACTGCTTCGTGAGGCTGTATCGGCCGCACGGGCATCAGATGTGGTGGTGGCTGTTCTCGGTGAAGCGGCAGGATGGTCGGGTGAAGCTGCCAGCCGTTCGGATATCGGCCTTCCTGCCACACAGAAAAGGCTTCTTGAAAAACTGCTTGAGACGGGAAAACCCATTGTGTTGGTGCTGATTAACGGCAGACCCCTTACACTCGCATGGGAAGATGAGAACGTACCTGCCGTCGTTGAAGCATGGGCACCGGGTACCGAAGCAGGCAATGCCATAGCTGACGTACTTTTCGGAGACTATAACCCATCGGGCAGGCTCACAATGTCGTTTCCAAGAAACACCGGACAGATACCCGTCTATTACAACCATAAAAACACAGGCCGCCCGTTTGATGCAAATAACAAATTCACATCAAAATACCTCGACATACCTAACGAACCGTTGTATCCCTTCGGCTTCGGACTCAGTTACACAACCTTTGAATACGGTGACCTGGTTGCAGACAAAACAGAACTAAAAGGTGATGATACATTAACGGTTATCATATCTGTTTCCAATACAGGTAAGTATGCCGGCGAAGAGACAGTGCAACTATATATTCAGGATCCGGTAGCAAGCATATCAAGACCGGTTAAGGAACTGAAAGGCTTTAAGAAGGTGTTGCTACAACCGGGTGAGAAGAAAGAAGTTTCATTTACAGTTACAACGGAAGACCTGAAGTTTTACAATACCGATCTCAGTTACAACTGGGAACCGGGAGAGTTTATCATCTATGCCGGTCCGAACTCGGCTGATCTGAAGCAGGTGAAGGTAAACTGGCAGTGAGAACGTTCCTGACGAAGGATTGCAGAAAAATAAAGAGTATTGTGCAGACCTGGTTCTTTAGGATCAGGTGATCTGAAGGCGAATCAGGTTCAAAATTTTGAACCCCGACATTTTGAACCCTTACAATTCATTTTGAATAATTTTTATCCAATTCCTACTTTATGGATTTTAGGGGCACAGCATTTTGTGCCCGTACAATAATAATGATTCCATGCACATTATTTGGCATTATCACAAATTCATCCAATGATGCATCCGGAAAATGACGGGGTATTTCCGACCAACATTGTTGGGCAATTTTCCCGGATTCATTCAATATCATTTCCCCATCCACAATATTCCCGAACAAACATACACGGTTGTGCGTGCAAATGGTAATGAAATACGCCCCGGCCGATGAAATCGTATCCGGGCAACCGGATGGAACGGCGGTGGTGTTTATCGGGATTGTAGGTCATTTTTGATTTTCAATAATTTTAATTTAATCATCGGTTAATTCGTACAATTTATAAATCAACCTATTTATTTCCCGCTCCCATTGGATTATATCTTTATCTGAGGGCAAATCATGAATTGCCCCAAACGATTTATCTACGGCGAGGAAGATTCTGTCTGTTGATTTGTATAGGTTAACGCAAATATTTTCTCCCTGAGCCAGTGGCGGAAAGAATCATTATCACTGAATTGCTTGAAAAGCTCGGTATCGTCCTGCAAAATAGCGGTCATCACCCTCTCCAATGCCTTATCGTGTTCGATGCGGGCGTTCTGCTGGTCTGAATTTTTCATCGCATTCCGGTAGGCTGTATCAGCAGCGACACGTGCAGGTATTTCTTCGGTAATAAGCTTCTGCACACGGTCTTTATCTGTCCACTCAATGTTACCAAAAAGGTCATTAAATGAATTTATGATATTCGACAAAAGATCAAGCTCCGGCTCACCTTTATGCCCACCAACTATGGTTGGAACAGGTCCAATTTCGCCATCCGCATCGTTGAGCGCAATACGAATGGTCTGCTGTTTTTCTACCCGGTAACTATCCATGTCGATAGCATCCAATATGCCTTTTGAAAGATCTTCTTCCTTTGGCATAGGGAGCTTTGGAACCAGAAGCTGCAAAAATATAGAAAGCTTTTCCCACGAAGCATTCGTGTATGGCAAGATTGCAGAGAGAAAATTATAGGTGCGGAGAAAAGCCTTTGCTTTACTTTTAAAATCTATTTGTCCATCCTCATCCAGTTTCAAATACTCTGCCACACAATTGTCAAGTATTGCATCAAGCTTATCTCTCTCTGCCCCTGCCAGATAGAGACGCACCACTTCCTCTATATTCTCTCTGGTATACACCTGATAGCCATCCAGACCTGCCTTGAGATCGTGAAGTTTATTAGGATCTGTTTCCTCTGAGAGGATAGTTGTTCTGTAGTATGGCTCAAAGGCCTTGCGAATGGTTTCGGCATCATTGGCAAAATCCAGAATGAATGTATCGTACTTCTGCGGGTGGGAACGATTGAGCCGCGAAAGCGTTTGTACGGCTTTTACATCGGAGAGTGTTTTGTCAACATACATGGTGTGCATCAGGGGTTCATCGTAACCGGTCTGGAATTTGTCGGCACAGATTAAAATCCTGTATGGTTCCTCCTTGATTTTGTCGGCAATCATGTTGGAAGGAAAACCGTTCAGACTGGCTTCGCTGACTTTTTTACCGCCATAATCATGTTCTCCTGAGAATGCCACAATAGCCATGTATGGACTTTTTCGTTCCTGCAAATATTGCCGGATAGCATGGAAGTATTCAATAGCAAGGACTATGCTGCGTGTAACCACCATTGCCCTTGCCTGCCCTCCGATTTTTCCTTTGGCAATTACCTGTTCATGAAAATGATCCACCATGATTTCTGCTTTGAGGCGTATGGCATGCTCGTGGTTCTCTACAAAACGACGGAGTTTTTTCTGCGCCTTCTTCACGTCAAACTGTGGATCATCTTCAATGGTTTTAACCAGATGATAGTAGCTATTAACCGGCGTGTAGTTAGCCAGCACATCCAGGATAAACCCTTCCTGGATGGCCTGTTTCATGGTATAACTATGGAATGGTATGTGCTTTACCCTGCCATCGGGCTGAGGTACAGGGGTACCAAAAATCTCAAGGGTTTTGTTTTTGGGCGTGGCGGTAAAGGCAAAATAACTGGCATTGGGCAGAAGTTTTTTTGCCTCTATCAGCCTGTTGATTTCATCTTCAAAGGTTTCGTCATCGTCTTCAATATTGATAGCTGCGGACAATGCCTAATGCATTTGGGCTTGAGTGCGGCCACCCTGACTTGAATGGGCTTCGTCAATGATGATGGCAAAATTCCCGTTGCGATGCTCACTGCCGATCTCATCCAGAATAAAGGGGAATTTTTGCAGTGTGGTGATAATGATTTTTTTGCCGCTTTCGATGAAAGCCCGTAAATCTCCAGAGCGCTCTGCGTGTCCCACAGTAGCACTCACCTGGGCAAACTGTTTCACTGTGTCGCGAATCTGCCGGTCGAGAATACGCCTGTCGGTTACCACAATGATAGAATCAAAAACAGGTTTTTCGTCCTTTTGTACACCGATAAGCTGATGGGCAAGCCAGGCGATGGAATTGGACTTGCCGCTGCCGGCAGAATGCTGGATTAAATAACGCTGTCCCACACCGTTTTTACGAACATCGTCTAAAAGGCTGCGCGGATAATGCGCCACTACTGGTGTTGATTTATTAACATATTAACACATTTCAACAAAAGAAAAAGAACCAAAAAGAAAAATTTTCATCATCATTTTATAAAAGAATAAATAAAAGGGTAAATCTAAAGGATTGCTCGGGACTTCGGAGGGCGATACCGAGCCCTCTTTCGTCCCGATTGCTCGGGACTAATGTTTTTTGGTTGCAGTCCGGGAAACAATAGATGTTTGATGGTAAAATTATATTAAGTGCCTGTTTCTGAATGCAATACCAGAACCAGACTTTAAATATTTTTCAAAATTTACTGCTTTGTATTTATCCGTGAAAGCAACGAATGAGATAAGTTCTACAGGCCTCTTGTCCTTTGTGTAATGAACTTTACCAGAATTATGTTCAGTTAATCTTCTGCCGATGTCTCTGGTTAGACCAGTGTAATATCTGGCATTTACACATTTAAGAATGTATACAAACCAAAATTCTTCCATGTTTATTACATAATAGAAATGCAGCCAGACAAATTTAGGAATTTTGTTAAACTTACAAAATAAATGTGGACTGCGTCCACCGTAGCCCGACGAAGTATTAAGTAGAAAAACAAATTTTATGGTTCGGCACTAAAATGAGAAGCCCTCCTTCGTCCCGATTGCTCGGGACTTCGGAGGGCGATACCCAGCCCTCTTTCGTCCCGATTGCTCGGGACTTCGGAGGGCGATACCGAGCCCTCTTTCGTCCCGATTGCTCGGGACTTCGGAGGGCGGAGGTGGAGCTGGCGGGAGTCGAACCCGCGTCCAGTCATGGAGACCATATGCTTTCTACATGCTTAGTCCTGCTCCATTGTCGGGACCATCCGGGTGCAGGACAACCCTGATAATCCGTAGTTCCGTTTCTGTCTCGCCCTCTGGCCGGAACAACCTTCGGGCCAGCCCCGATTTCCACGCGCCTCCTTATCGGGTTGGCTCGCGGCTACGCCGCCCGGGAGACGTCCCGCTCCCAGCACTGTGCCGGGATAAAGCTTAAACTACTCTGTTCGTTTAAGCAGCGAGAGCGTAATTGTATTCGCCGTTTATTGAGTCCGTGACACCGTTTATAGCGACGCGTCACCACACGCTGCATGCTTACATACCACCTCCCATGCTGTCAAAACCAGGTCAGCCCCGGTAATCAGACAACAAAATTACAAAAATTATTCCAATTCTTGCCATGTCAAAACCAATACTGTCGACCCGCTTATTCATTCTCTTATGGTAATAAATAAAAGCATTCGAAAAAAAAATTAAGTTTGTCACAATATTGATATTCTATTTGCACAATCTGAAAATTGTTGTTTAATGATACATAAAATCAATAACAAAATCGGTGCTTATATGTGAATATCGTTTAATTGGCTATCTTTCAAAATATTAGAAGGAAATAATGTGAGAACAAAATCATACAAACGAAAGTAATGGTTGAAGAAAAATGATTAAACCCCGGGAATGCAATGAATTGTCATTTTTATTATTCCTAAAGTTATTTTTAATCGGGAAATGATGTTTTGATTACAAGGAGAGCCAATATTAAAAATTTAATACCTTTATGAAAGGCTATTGGAAATTAACTTATAGATAGTGAAATGTGTACTACGGTAATGTGAGTAATATGAATTCAAAATGAGATTCTTATTTGACAATTATAATATAATAGCTTATGAAGAAAACAATCATTTTATCAGGTATTCTTGTCATTACCGCTATGGTTATGACCTCACTACAGTCATGTAAAAAGTGGACTGAAGAAGAAAAACAGGGGTATACTCTGGTGCATAACAGGAAAGGTCCGGTTCTAGGCTACTCGAAATCTTCAGGAGTACAGATTATTACTACAGGAGGTTATGCCTTCAAGGACCTTAACCGGAACGGAAAACTCGATGCGTATGAAGACTGACGCCTGTCGGCAGACGAAAGGGCAAAAGATCTTGCCTCAAAACTTTCCGTTGAGCAGATAGCAGGGCTGATGCTCTACAGCAGTCATCAATCAATCCCTGCAGGTGAGGGAGGAAGAATGGGAGCTACTTACAACGGCCAGCCCTTCAGTAAAAGTGGTGCAAAACCTTCCGACCTGACCGACCAGCAGAAGAAATTCCTATCGGAAGATAATGTCAGGCATGTGCTGATAACCAGAGTCGAAAGCCCTGAAGTGGCAGCACAATGGAACAACAATGTGCAGGCTTTTGTCGAGGGTCTGGGACTCGGAATACCTGTCAACACAAGCTCCGACCCACGCCACGGCACCGAGGCAACAGCAGAATTCAACCTTGGTGCAGGGGGTAACATTTCGATGTGGCCTAATACTCTTGGGCTTGCAGCTACTTTTGATCCTGACCTCATGCTTCAATTCGGTAAAATAGCCTCCATAGAATACAGGGCCCTTGGCATCGCAACCGCTCTGTCGCCACAGATTGACCTTGCAACCGAACCCCGCTGGGGCAGATTTAACGGAACAATGGGCGAAGACCCCGATCTGGCAACAGATATGGCCAGAGCATACGTCGACGGCTTCCAGACTTCCGATTCTATTTATGAAATAAAAGACGGATGGGGCTACCACTCAGTTAATGCTATGGTTAAACACTGGCCTTCAGGCGGACCGGAAGAAGGAGGCAGAGACGGCCACTTCGGCTATGGTGCCTACGCCGTCTACCCCGGAAATAACCTTAAAGATCACCTGAAACCATTTGTGGAAGGAGCCTTCAAACTTAATGGCCCCACAGGAATGGCTTCAGCGGTAATGCCTTATTATACAATCTCTTACAATATCGACACCGTTTATCATGAAAACGTAGGGAACTCTTACAGCAAGTTTGTAATAACAGACCTGCTAAGAAAAAAATATAATTTCGACGGCGTTGTTTGCAGTGATTGGGGGATCACAGGCAACGTTGAGGGAGTTTACCAGTTCCAGGGAAAACCATGGGGTGTCGAGAAACTGACTGTCAGTGAAAGACATTACAAAGCTATCATGGCAGGAATAGACCAGTTCGGCGGTAATAACGATAAAGGTCCTGTGCTGGATGCCTATAACATGGGAGTGAAAGAGTATGGCGAGGAGTTTATGCGTGCAAGATTTGAAGAATCAGCCGTAAGATTGCTCAAAAATATTTTCAGGGTTGGCCTCTTTGAAAATCCATATCTGGATTCGGAAGAAACTAAAAAAATAGTTGGAAATCCGGAATTTATGAAAGCAGGATATGAGGCACAGCTGAAATCAATAGTGATGCTGAAAAATAAGAATAATGTGCTTCCGTTGAAGGAAAAGATAAAAGTCTATATTCCCAAACGTCGTGTTGCAGGTGGCGGAGGATTTTTTGGCGGTCCGGCAGCAGAAAGAATTGTTGACTGTCTGTCTTCAGACATTGCAGGCCGTTATTTTGAACTCACCGGTAATCCCGCAGAAGCCGATGCCGCCATTGTTGTTATTGACAGTCCGAGGGGAGGGACAGGTTTCAACACCGATGAACTCAGTAAAGGTGGCACCGGATACGTACCAATAACACTTCAGTATGAGAAATATACAGCAGTCAATGCCCGTCCCGTAAGTATTGCGGGAGGCAGCCCTTTTGAAAACTTCACCAACCGTACTTACAGGGGAAAAACAGTAACCGCAACCAACAATAGCGACCTGAAACTCATAAAGGATACGCGCAAAGCTATTGGGAATAAACCGTTAATTGTTGTCGTAAATACTGCCAATCCCTTCGTGCTTGCAGAGATGGAGAGTATTTGCGACGCAATCCTCCTGCATTTTGCTGTACAGGATCAGGCAATACTGGATATTATCTCAGGTAAAGCCGAACCTTCGGCATTGCTGCCATTCAACATGCCTGCCGATATGAAAACTGTTGAAGAACAGTTCGAAGACGTACCTCACGACATGAAATGCTATACCGACAGCGAAGGAAATACCTACAAATTCGGGTTCGGGCTCAACTGGAAAGGAGTGATAAGCGACAACAGGACACAGAAATATGTTAAAAAGTAAATAATAAAAGGGATGTAATAAATAATCAAAGCCACTACGAAACCGGCATCCGGTGTTTGCGACATTACTAACAGAAAACCGGAAGAAGCGGAACCATCAGGGTTAGAGGTGTATCATCAAATAATGCTGCCGAACCACTATATGTTGTTGACGGTATAATAACCGGCAGCATCTCTGGCATTGATCCCAACGATATCGAATCAATTGAAATACTGAAGGATGCTGCCTCAGCGGCTATATACGGCGTTTCTTCAGGTAACGGCGTCGTCCTTATTACAACCAAGAAAGGAAAAGCTGGTGAGGGTAGGATAACCTACGACTATCAGTTTTCTACAAGCCAGCTTCCACGTATTCCGGATATAATGTACGCTGAAGAGTATATCAATTACATGACTGAAGGAGGTTACCTTTCAAAATCCTTTATTGATGATTACTGGGACGGAGTTACAGATACCGACTGGCTGGATGTCGTGTTTGAAACTGGCATAACACAGAGACATAATTTAGGTTTTCAGGGTGGGAACGAAAGAATGTCCTATTATATGTCAGCTTCCTATACCAACCAGGACGGAATAGTCGTGGGCGACAAAGATGTATATGAAAGACTTGGAGGGGTATTCAATATGGATTATAAAATAAAAGACTGGCTAAAAGTCAGTTCCAATAACCTGCTTGAAAAATACCATGTTGAAACAGTGTCGGAGGCAAACGAATATGGCGGTTTGCTCGGTGCCGCACTGACTCAGGATCCACTCACCCCAGTATCATATGCTTATGAGGATTTACCCGGTTATATGCTGTCAGTCCTTAATGGCGGTATCTATCCTCTTTTGCAGGACAAAGAAACCGGAAGATACTGGGCATGGTCAAATGCCAATGTTCAGGATATGACAAACCCGATGATCATCAGAGACCAGACTGACAGTTACAGCAACGGCTTTAACCTCACAGGATCTGTATCAATGGATTTGATTCCCATAAAGGATCTGACGGTAACTTCAAAATTCGGGTACAGGATAGGTTACGGCAGTTCCTATACCCATGCAAAACCGTACTATGGAAATACCATTGTAAACAGAGATAACAGGCAGATAAGCAGAACAAACAGCATCTTCTACAGATACCAGTGGGATAATTACGCCACATGGATGAAAACCTTTAGAGGACACAGCCTGAATCTGATGGCAGGAATGTCATATATTGAACCTTTCTCCAGTTCCACAGGCGGTTCGGTAAATGAAGTAATAAAAGATGATCCCCTTTATTACGACATTGCATATCAGACCTCTACGGCAACAAGGACTGTCAGTGGTTCGGAAAGCAAAACAGGCAGATTGTATTCTTTGTTCGGACGTGCCAATTACGGTTATAAAGGGAAATACCTCTTACAGGCCTCCGTACGCCGTGATGCAGGCGACAGAAACTATTTCCCAGAAGGTAAGAATATAGGTATATTCCCCGCTTTCTCGGTTGGTTATGTTATTTCCCAGGAAGATTTCTTCCCGAAAACAAATATTATAAATAACCTGAAACTGAGAGCCTCATGGGGTCAGAACGGTACCTATGCACATCTCAACGGTTTTCTATGGAGAGCATCCATTGCTTCAGCAGGATCAGTCCCATATACAGAAGACATCAGTTATCAGACAGCATCCGCACCCAACAGGCTGGAAAACCCCGAACTCACATGGGAAACAACAGAACAGACTAATATAGGACTTGACCTGAGAGCATTGAACGACAGACTGACATTCAGTTTCGACTGGTTTGTTAAAAACTCAAAAGATCTCCTGGTTACCATTATTCCTCCTTATGAGACTGGAATGTCCTCCGCCACCATTAACGCAGGTAATGTAAGAAACTCCGGTGTGGACATGGAACTGGGATGGCAGGATAGTTTCGGTGATTTCAAATACGGAATAAATGCAAACCTTGCTACACTGAAAAACAAAGTGACATACCTAGATCCGAGTATATCAAGAATAAATGGTGCCAGCATGCATATATCAACAGGTCTGACAGTTTTTGAAGAGGGGTATCCGGTCTGGTACATGAGAGGCTGGGAACTTGCCGACATAGATGATGCAACCGGTGACCCGGTTTTCGTTGACCAGCCCACAATAGACACAGATGGCGACGGCGTGGCTGATGAACCTGATGGTGTGATCAATAATGACGATAAGGTGATGTTAGGTAAAGGAATCCCGGATTATACCTACGGCATTACTTTAACAGCCAATTACAAGGGATTTGATTTAATTGTATTCGGTGCCGGACAGGGTGGAAATCAGATATATAATTGCTTCACCAGATCTGACCGTCCGAACGGAAATAAACTCAAGTATTTTTATGAAGACAGATGGACACCTGAAAATACGGATGCAACTATACCAAGACCTGGTGCAAACAGGATTGATTATTTCTACGCTAGCAGCGGTGTAATCTTCAACGGCTCTTTCTTCAAAATCAAGCAAATACAATTAGGTTATACCATTCCTTCAAACATTACGAAGAAAGTTCAAATCAGCAACCTGAGAGTTTATTGCTCGCTGGACGACTGGATCACATTCAGTGATTATATCGGTTATGACCCGGAAGTTTCTACCAATGCAGGAAGTTCGCTGGGAATTGACAAGGGCTCTTACCCCATTCCCAAAAAATTTATGTTTGGTGTTAATTTAACTTTCTAAATCGAATACCATGAAAACATTATATAAAATAATTGCGGTAATCTTTCTGATAACAGGTGTGATTTCCTGTGAAGACAGACTGGATATTGAGCAACCTGGTACCACAGCGATAGAAGATTTCTATAAAACCGACCAGGACGCAGAAGAAGCCATCGCAGCCGTTTATGCTCAGATAAGAAGTATGTATTTTAACTGGTTCTTTATCAATAACCTTCTGTCTGATGATGTAACATGCGGAGGTGGAGGAAGAGGTGATAACCCCAATCTCGAGCAGATGAACGAGTATACGTTTAATCCGGCAAACTCAACAATATCAGGGTTCTTCAGCTCTCTCTACAATCTCGTTTACCGTTGCAACATGGTAATAGATAATGTTGACGGAGGTACAGCTGCTCAGGACAGGGCTATCGCTGAAGCAAAGGTTGCCAGGGCTTTTGCATATTTCAATCTGGTCAATTTCTGGGGTACCCCGCCTCTCGTTCTTCATGCACTTGCTCCCAGTGAGTACAGGCAACCGAACGGCGACCCTGTAGAAATATGGGCACAGATCGAAAAAGATCTTACCGAAGCCATCGGTTCAAATGCTCTGCCAGAGAAAAGTTCACCTGCCGATAAATCAATTGGTGCCAGGATTACAAAGCAACTGGCCCAGGTATTTCTCGGAAAGGCATACCTGTGGCAGGAAAAATACAACGAAGCTGCCCAGCAATTCACATCAGTGATAAATTCAGGTAAATACCAGTTAATACCCGACTTTGAGAATATTTTGCGCCAGGTACATGACCTTGGACCGGAAAGCATCTGGGAGGTGATCGGACTGAATGACCCTGCTAATGCTTGGTCTGGTGCATCTTCAGGTTTTCTTATGAACATGCTTGGCTGGAGGGGTGACCATATGAATATGTCGGGCTATTTTCTTGGTTTGCACAATATTCACTATGGAGGCTGGGGCTTCTGTAATGCGACACCTGAAGTATACCAGGCATTTGTTGACATGGAAGGACCAAACGGTTTCAGGCTCACCAGCAGCATGAAGACTTACCAGCAGGTGCTTGACCTCTGTCCAGTACCGGGCTTTCAGATGACAGTTGGTTCTCAGGGATTGTACGGTCATTCCGGTAAATTTTCCTGGAAACACCGTATGTTGCGTAACGAAGCAATTGATGGTGGATATGGCTTTGCATGGCATGTCAACCTGCATTATGTCAGATATGCCGAGGTGCTTTTGCTTGGGGCTGAAGCAAGCCTTCTTTCTTCACCATCCGATCAGGCAACAGCGCTTAATTATATTAACCAGATCAGGACACGTGCTCAGTTGCCGGCACTTTCGTCTGTTACGCTTGATGATATCAAAAAGGAAAAAAGACTCGAACTGTGGGCTGAAGGTGTTCGTTATCTAGACCTTCAGAGATGGGGCGATGCTCCGGCAGCACTCGCAAACCAGGGTCAGAAAATACCTACATTCTGGGGATTTAAACAGGATGGTGTTACAGATAGTATTACATATCCGCATACCAATTCAGTTTACGGTTATAAAACCGGGAAGCATGAATTCCTGCCATTCCCGGAACATGAGATTATGGTTAATCCAAACCTGAAACAAAATCCGGGCTGGTAATTGTGTTGGTTAGGTTAGGTTCATATTTCTTAAACGTACCATTTATCTTTGACTACAGACCGTCAATAGATAAATGGTACGTTTTTAATTTTTTTTGCCATGATTAAGAGATTGTTAATTCTGATCATGACTTGTTTGCCGCTGTTCTTACTGGTTTACTGCCGGAAAACGTTGGAACAGGAGGAAACACCGGCCATGAAAGAAATTATTCCCGCTGGTAAAACGGATACATCCCTCACAATATCCAGTAGTATTATGGGAATTACAGTGAGATATTCCGTCTACCTTCCTCCGGGGTATGACTCCACTGAACAAAGTTACCCTGTATTCTACCTTCTTCACGGAATGTACGGTAACCATTGCGACTGGATCAATAACGGAATGGCATCTGAAATGAATCATGCCATTGCTGCAGGGAAAGCCAAACCAATGGTGGTAGTTATGCCGCAGGGATTTAACCTTTTTTATTGCAACAATTTCAATAATCAGGGATTTAATTATGAGGATTTCTTCATAACTGAATTTATCCCTTCAATAGAAGATAAATTAAGGGTGAAGAAGGAAAGAAATAACAGGGCAATAGGAGGCCTTTCAATGGGAGGATACGGTGCAACACTCAATGCATACAAAAGGCCTGAACTTTTTGGCAGTTGCTATTCAATGAGCGGAGCATTACCCGGTGTAAACGGTGCTCCCGATATCAGGGAGATTATAAACCGCAAGCAACCAGGTGAACTCGCAATCCTGCCGGCTTATGTTATGGAAACAGGCACTGAAGATTTTCTTGTCTATGCCGGCAATGTCGAGTTTAACCGTTTTCTTGAGGATAAAGGAATTCAACATAATTTTATTACACGGCCGGGTACACACGATTGGAACTTCTGGATGACCTGCCTGCCTAAAGCGATAGCATTTATCAGCAAATATTTTGATTGAAATTTTTAAGGTTTTTTAAATTATTGAAAAAAAATATTTTACAGGTTTTTATAACTTTATTTCTTTTTATTGTCGGAATTTATTGTTTTACTTTAAAATATTTCTTATGAGAAAGCTGACCAGACAATTATATCTTTTAATAGTATGTTTAATTATTTTCTTCTATTATTCTGATTTTCTGAGTGCACAACAGAGCTTGCAAACAAAACCTGCAGAAAAGAAGCCTCTTCCGATAATAGATATGCATGTTCACTCAATCTCAGTAAACAATTTCAGACTGGGAGAAATTTGCCCATGGTTTCTTGAGGAAATGCCGGGGACTGACCCCAAAACAGGTATGTCATTCCCTTCAAAAGATTGTGTTGATCCATGGAAGCCACCAAAAGATGATAATGAGATGACTGCCGGTTTTCTGGAGACACTTGAAAAATTAAATATTACTGCCGTTGTTTTCTGTGATAATCCTGAAATTCTTTATCGGTGGAAAAAATCTGCACCAGGGCGCATAATTCCCGGAATAGGTGTAAGTGTTCCTGAAAACATTACAGTGCAGGCGATGCGCGATTCCCTCTCATCAGGATTCTATAAGGTAATGGCTGAATGTGCGCCACAGTACCAGGGTATATCTCCGAGCGACATGTCACTTGATGAGTATTTTTCAATCGCAGAGGAACTTGATATTCCGGTAGGTATCCATATGGGTACAGGCGGAAACGGGATGGCAAATATTATGGGAACCAAATTCCGTGCCGCAATGGGTAACCCTCTGGAATTGGAAGACCTCCTTCACCGGCACCCGAAACTTAGAGTATGGGTAATGCATGCAGGTTATCCGTTTATTGATGAACTTATTGCCGTCATGGGCTGGAACGCTTACGTTTTCCTTGATATCTCAGGTTTCATCTGGAGTTATCCCCTTGAAGAGATACATATGGTAATAAAAAGACTTGTTCAGGCAGGATTTGGTAAAAGAATAATGTACGGCACCGATTTTATAGGCTACCCCGATATGATAAAAACTTCAATCGGAGTTATTCAGAATGCAAGTTACCTGACAGAAGAACAGAAAAGAGATATCTTATATAACAATGCTGCAAGATTTCTAAGATTAAATGAAATAGGAGAGAATTAACAAATATTTAAATAATATTGAGAAATGAAAAAATTGAAAGTTCTTCCAGTACTTTTAACGTTAGTTGTTTTTTCATCAAATCTTCTGGCACAGAAGCTTAAACCGGGCCCACAGGACCTGTGTTTTTTCTCAAAGGTTGATGAAACAGACCAGCCGTATGCTATTTACATCCCTGAAAATTATGATGAATCGGTAAAGTATCCGCTCGTCATTTTTCTTCATGGGGCCATGTCGAACCACAGACTTGGACTGCGAAGAGCATTTGGCCAGGGCAATATTGCCGGTATGGAATTCACTCAACCCGACCGTGTAGTCATAGAAACCGACCTTGAAGCCACAAGGTACTGGCCTGATCTCAAGAAAGTCAAATATATCGTTGCGGCTCCACTGGCAAGGGGAACAGCAGGATACCAGGGTATACCGGAAGAGGATGTATACCAGATGCTTGATGATATTAAAAGCAGATTCAACATTGATGAAGACAGAATTTATCTAACCGGTCTCTCAATGGGGGGTGGGGGGACGGTATGGCTTGGTCTTTCCCGTCCGGATATATGGGCTGCCATAGCACCATGCTGTCCGGCACCTCCCTCAGGATCAGACGAACTGGCTTGCAATGCATCAAACCTTCCGGTTCACCTTTTTGTAGGAGATAAAGATTTCCTGTATAAGACAGCATTGACATGGAAAGAAAGGTTTGAGAAATACGCCCCTGTGTTCAATTACGTGGAATATCCCGGCGTGGGGCACAATAGCTGGGAGTGGGCATATAAAGACGGTTTTATTTTCGAATGGTTCTCCCAGTTCAAAAGAAACAATTATCCCTCAGATGTTAAGTTTGCAACCAGGTGGTTCAAATATAACAAAGCATACTGGGTGAAAATTGACAACCTTACTCCAGGAACTCTTGCTACCATTGATGCAAAATTTGTTTCACAGAATAATATTGAAGTAACTACAACTGAACTCTCTGCTTTTACACTTAACCTTGAAGGACATCCCCAGTTTAATCCTTCTGCAAGGCTGACTGTAAAAGTTGATGGTAAGTCATTTTCAGTCAGACCAGGCGGCTCAGTATCCTTTACAAAGGAACAGGGAGGTTGGATTAATAAGAAGTTTACACCTGGACTGACGGCAAAGGGCCCGGGTGCTGAAGGCCCCATGTATGCAGCCGTTAGCCATAATCACGTCTATGTATATGGTACAGGCGGAAACCCTTCACAGGAAGAGCTTGCCGCCAGAAGGGCTCAGGCAGCAGCAGCGGCCGACTGGGCAGCCGACCGTGGAATGATGGGTAGAATAATGATCTTCCCGCGGGTATTGTCCGACAGGGAGGTAAGACAGAGTGACCTTGAAACTTCAAACCTTGTTTTGTTTGGAACAAGCGAAACTAATTCAATAATAGCAAAATATGCCGACAGGCTGCCTGTCCACCTGAAAAAAGAAGCGGAAAAAGATTATGGTCTGGTTTATATCTTCCTCCTTAATAATCATTATGTACTGGTGAATTCCGGACTACCATGGTGGACCCCGCAAAAAGTTCAGCAGCAGGGTTCAGGTATCAATTTTATGAACCTGAAAGCAGAAGTACTGAGAAACTATAAGGATTTCATTCTTTTTAAGGAAACTCCGGATAATGTTTTATCAGAAGGTTTCTTTGATAATAACTGGAAACTGCCTGCCACGGCTGTTTCGGCCATGAAAGCATCTGGGGTTGTTGAACTTAAATAGGAAAGAACAATGCTACAGAGAGTAATTAAATACAATCTGTTGCCTGTTGCAATGAATATGTTGATAATAAGATGTTAAACAGTTAAATAAAAATAAAAACTAACAAGTCATGAAAACAAACAGAAGAAATTTTATTAAAACCGTAGGGGCAGGCGGAACCGGTTTGGCAATCGGAGCTCCTCTGATAACGTCCGGATGCAAAACGGTTGCTTCCAGAATACCTGTCGCTTATGATGAACAGGTTCTGTTCATTGGCGATGACATTGCAGTAACCGAAACCCGGTACGGAAAAGTAAAAGGATACATTCTGAGAGGAATATATTACTTCCTTGGCATACCTTATGGTGCCGATACATCAGGACCTAACAGGTTCATGCCACCTCAGAAACCTCAACCGTGGGATGATGTCTTCCCGGCAGTATGGTGGGGTAATTCTGCTCCACAGATCATGGAAGGCAGATATGCAAACCGTTACCAGTCATTCTGTGACCATTGGAACTATGATGACGTTAGTGAAGACTGTCTCAGACTGAATGTCTTTACCCCGGCCATTAATGACGGCAAGAAAAGGCCTGTGCTTGTATGGCTTCATGGAGGGGGCTTTACAAACGGTAACGGCATTGAACAGGATGGATATAATGGTGAGAATTTCTGTCGCAAGGGTGATGTAGTTTTTGTTTCAATAAATCACAGGTTAGGGCCCATGGGCTTTTCAAATTTTGCTGCCGTGGGTGGGGATAAATATGCAGCATCCGGTAATGTCGGTATGCTTGACATAATTGCTGCCCTTGAATGGGTTCGCGATAACATAGAGAATTTCGGTGGGGATCCGGGTAATGTAACTATTATGGGACAGTCGGGCGGCGGCGCAAAAGTGACCACAATAACAGCCATGCCTGCCGCAAAAGGACTTTTCCATAAAGCTGTTGTGCTTAGCGGTGCAGGAGTAATGTCGGGCGATAAGGATTATGCCGAGAAACTTGGTGAATACATCCTTAAGGAAGCCGGGCTTAAACCCTCGGAAATTGGTAAACTGCACGAAATGCCATGGATGGAGTATTATTCCCTGGCAAACCGCGCTGTAGCAAAACTGGCATCAGAATCCGGACCCGGAGGAGGACTGAGAAGAGGTTTCAATCCATGTGTCGATGGAACAGTTCTGCCCCAGCATCCCTATTACCCTGAAGCCACTCCGCTTGCTGCAGAAATACCAATGATAATCTGCTCAACTATGAATGAAATGTCGCCAAGCAGGGATAACGCAGCTCTCGAAAATATCACGCTTGAAGAGGTTATTGAAAGAGTGAAGCAAAGAGCAGGATTCAGTTCGGGCTATGGTGATAAGGCCAGGGAGGTAGTTGAAGCATATGCAAAGGCATTTCCCGACAAGAAACCTGTGGAAATCTGGTCAATGGTTATGAGTACACGCCAGAGCGTCGTTACCCTGGCAAATGCCAAAGCCAAACAGCCTGCACCGGTTTATGTTGCATGGTTTTGCTGGCAACCGCCACTGTTTGATGGCCGCCAGCGGGCATTCCATTGTTCGGATATCTGCTTCTGGTTTTATAATACCGACCTGATGCTGACACACACTGGTGGCGGACCGCGACCAAGAAAACTCTCTGAACAGATGTCGGGCGCCCTGCTTCAATTTATGCGAACAGGTAACCCCGACGGTGGAGGTTTACCGGCATGGCCGAAGTACACACCCGAAAACGGGGAAGTGATGGTGCTGGATGATGTAAGTGAGGTGAAAAACGATCCCGATCGCGAAGCAAGAAAAGCACTTCCCGCCTGAAAGAAAAAATATGTATATTTTAAGGTGATGTAAAAAAATAACCCGCGTTTTCCCACCCTTCAGAAAATGGAGGATAAGTAGAGGGATAGGGTCAGAAGAATGTATTTTTTACCTATTATTACCAGATGAATTTAATTTAAAAAAAATCATTATGAAAAATCTATTTAAATCGGTGTTGTTAACAATTGCTGTTGTTGCAGTTTCTGTTAACAACATGGCAGGTCAGGAGCGTCAGGCTGCTCCTGCAGCACCGGCGGCAAGGCCGCAGATGCGCATGCCGGCAAGAATCGTCTCGCCCGAGATTAATGCCGACAATACTGTGACGTTCAGACTATATGCAAGGAATGCCACGACAGTGGCAGTCACAGGAGAATGGCAAAGCGGTTTCGGTGCCTCAGAAGCTATGGTAAAGAACGATACAGGGCTCTTTACACTGACAGTCGGACCGCTGAAACCTGAATTGTATGGCTATAACTTCATCGTTGACGGTGTAGCAACTATCGATCCTAACAATGTACAGGTGCGGCGTGACGGCGCACGCTATCAGAGCTTCTTCATCGTTCCGGGCCCGGAATCAGACCTTTATTTCCATAAACACGATGTGCCGCATGGTAATGTTTCGAAAGTATGGTACAGGTCGTCAGTGCTGGGAATGGACCGCCGTATGTATGTGTACACTCCTCCAGGATATGAGACCGGAAGTCAGAAATACCCTGTTTTTTACCTCCTTCACGGTGCAGGAGGGGATGAAGATGCGTGGACAAACATGGGAAGAGCTGCTCAGATACTCGATAATCTCATAGCCCAGGGTAAGGCAAAGCCAATGATCGTTGTCATGACTAATGGCAATGCTAACCAGGCCGGAGCTCAGAATGAGGTTCCACCTGTCCCGCAACAGGAGATGCAAAGCATCGAAGCTTACCAGAGATACGCAGGAAAGTTTGAAGAACACCTCGTTAAGGATGTCAAACCTTATATCGAAAAGAATTACAGAGTCCTTACCGGCCGGGATAATACAGCTATAGCAGGGTTGTCAATGGGTGGAGCTCATACTCAGACAATAACTTTCGACAATCCGGGCCTTTTCGGATACATCGGTGTGTTCAGCATGGGACTGATGAATCTCAGGCAAAGAGACCAGAATGTTGAAGAACTCGAGAAAGAAAGGGAAAGCAAACTGATTGCTCTTCAGAAGAGCGGCTACAAACTTTATTGGATTGGCTGCGGGAAAGATGATTTTCTGTATCAGAGTGTGGTAAACTTCCGTAATTTCCTGGATAAACATAACTTTAAATATGTTTACCGCGAAAGCACAGGAGGTCATACATGGGCAAACTGGAGAATATATCTTTCGGAATTTGCTCCCCTGCTGTTTAAATAATCCTTCAATACCTGAAAGCAGACGCACGGGATTACAGGAATGAAAATATATTCAGAATTTTAATAAAAATATGATGTGTTAATTTTAAAAAGATATGAAAAAAGGAATATTTACACTGGCAATTATTTTTGCTTTGTTCCTGCAGGCAGGAGCACAGCAGTTGCCTCAGCTGGGCAGAGACCCTGTAAAAAAGGTTGTTTCTGCCATGACTCTTGAGGAGAAGGTATCGATTGTTGTTGGGGCTGGCATGCGGATGCCCGGTGCACCCCCGGCAGGCGGTGAGGGGCAGGGGCAGGGTCAGAGGCGCCAGCAGCAACAACAGGAGCCTGTGATCGGTGAGACACAGAACATTGTGCCTGGTGCCGCCGGATCAACCCATGCAGTGCCAAGATTAGGAATCCCTTCAATAGTTGTTGCCGACGGACCTGCCGGTCTCCGTATTAGCCCCACAAGGCCAAATGACCCTAACACTTATTATTGTACAGCATTTCCTGTGGCTACACTCCTGGCTTCATCATGGGATGTTGACCTGGTGAACAAGGTAGGCCAGGCTATGGGTAAAGAAATACTGGAGTATGGCGTGGACATAATCCTTGGTCCCGGTATGAACATCCACAGAAATCCTCTGTGCGGAAGAAATTTCGAGTATTATTCCGAAGACCCCCTGGTTACCGGTAAGATGGCTGCATCCATCATAAACGGAATTGAATCGCAGGGTGTAGGTACATCCGCAAAACACTATGCTGCCAATAATGCAGAAACAAACCGCAACTCCCTTAATACCATTGTAAGCCAGAGAGCATTGAGGGAAATCTATCTCAAGGGGTTCAGTATAGCAGTAAAGGAAGCTCAACCCTGGACCATAATGTCATCATACAACCTCATAAACGGAACTTACGCTCCGGAAAATTACGACTTGATTACAAAGGTTCTCAGGGATGACTGGGGTTTTAAAGGGCTGGTAATGACCGACTGGTTCGGAGGAAGGGACGCTGTTGCAATGATGGCTGCAGGTAATGACCTTCTCATGCCGGGAAACCCCAACCAGTCGCAGGCTATTCTGGAAGCTGTGAAATCAGGAAAACTTAGCGAAT
Source organism: Bacteroidales bacterium (assembly GCA_049654745.1). Taxonomy (GTDB): domain Bacteria; phylum Bacteroidota; class Bacteroidia; order Bacteroidales; family VadinHA17; genus LD21. The sequence goes on along the minus strand of JBASIK010000202.1, from coordinate 50,224 downwards.
CGGTCCTTGACCGAAATGTTGAAAGAATTCTCAATATCATTTTGCAAACACCTAGATTTAAAGGGTATAAATTTTCGAACAAGCCCGATTTAAAGGCAAATGCAGAAGTTACCCGGCAGGCTGCTGCAGAAGGCATGGTTCTCCTGAAAAATGATAGCAATACACTCCCTTTTGCATCTGAAATTAAGAAACTTGCAGTATTTGGGAACACATCCTACGATATTATTACCGGCGGAACAGGCAGCGGAGATGTAAACGAGGCATACAGCGTATCACTTGTAGAGGGACTTCAGAATGCAGGATATGCATTGAATAAAAACCTGATGGATATGTACAACAACTATCTTGCTGCTGTGAAAGAAGGACGGCCAAGAAGCAGGGGATTTATGATGGGTTCCCTCCCGGTGCCTGAATTCGTAGTTAATAACGACCTTGTCAACAGTATGGTAAATGTCTCAGATGCTGCTCTGATTACTATTGGAAGAAACTCAGGAGAAGGGCGTGACCGTAGGGCTGAAAAAGGCGATTTCTATCTGACTGATGAAGAGCAGAACCTTATTAAAACGGTATGTGACATCTATCATCAACAGAATAAAAAAGTTGTTGTAATTCTTAATGTTGGAGGTGTTGTCGAGACTGCCAGCTGGAAAGGTCAACCCGATGCAATCCTGCTGGCCTGGCAGGGCGGACAGGAGACAGGCAATTCAATAGCAGATATTCTGTCCGGAAAGGTCAATCCTTCAGGAAAACTTGCTTCAACATTCCCCGTGAAATATGAGGATGTTCCGTCAGCAAAAAATTTCCCTGGAAAGGTTATTGAGCAGGCTCAGCCCCAGCAGGAAGGTGAGCAGGATATGATTTCTGCCTTCATGCGACCCCGTGCATCGGAAGTAACTTATGAGGAAGGTATTTATGTAGGATACAGGTATTATAATACCTTTAATGTTCCGGTATCCTATGAGTTTGGGTATGGACTGTCATATACAACTTTTGAATATTCAAACCTTAAACTCAGTTCTAGTAACTTCAGAAGGAGCCTTACGGTAAGTGTTGATGTGAAAAATACCGGCAAGGTGGCAGGCAAAGAGGTTGTTCAACTTTACCTTTCAGCACCGGCCGTACGTCTGCATAAGCCTGAAAGCGAACTTAAGGGATTTGCCAAGACCCGTCTGCTGCAGCCGGGAGAATCCCAGACTCTCACCTTCACTCTCGACCCTATGTCGCTGGCATCTTTTGATGAATCATCGTCATCGTGGATAGCAGATGCTGGAAAATATACCGTGAAAATAGGTGCTTCATCAAAAGATATAAGACTTACCGCGCAGTTTAATCTGCCTGGAAATCTGACTGTCAAAAAAGAGAGTGTTGCCCTGGCACCTCAGGTGAAAATAAATGAATTAAAACCGTGAAGACGAGAAAAATACTCATTCAGGGATTATTCGCACTCCTTATGCCGGTAGCCTATTTTGCTACCGGCTGTAAGGATGCAGGAAAGAAAATTGATGTAAATAAAGTTAAGACTGAAGCTGGGTTTGTAAAAGGTAAGACGGTTGAGAACGGAATAGTAAAAGTTTTCATGGGAATACCTTTTGCCGCTCCTCCTGTTGATTCTTTGCGATGGAAACCTCCGCAGCCTGTTCCGCACTGGAAAGGTGTCCGAGAATGTCTTACAGCTCCTCCCAGTGCCATGCAGTCGAAGCCCGTTCCGTTTATGATGTGGTCGAAGGAGTTTATGGCTCCTGAGGAACCGCTGTCTGAAGATTGCCTTTATCTTAATATATGGACTTCAGCGGAAAATACCGGAGAAAAAAGACCTGTAATAGTCTGGATTCATGGAGGAGGCTTTACTGGAGGTTCAGGGACAGTACCTCTGTATAATGGAGAGGAGATGGCAAAGAAAGGTGTGGTATTTATTACAATTAACTATCGCCTTGGGGTTTTTGGGTTTCTTGCTCATCCGGAACTCTCTGCCGAGTCGCCAGCAAAAGTCTCGGGCAACTACGGAATACTTGACCAGATAGAAGCTCTTAAGTGGGTGAAAAATAATATAATGTCATTTGGCGGAGACCCTGATAATGTTACGATAGCAGGGCAATCGGCAGGTGCATTCAGTGTAAATGCACTTGTTGTATCGCCTCTGGCAAAAGGTTTGTTTCACCGTGCAATAGCACATAGCGGTGGAATGTTCAGTAGGTTCGGCGGATTGGTCAACGACCTTGAAACTGCAGAATCATCCGGAAAGAGATATGTAGAACAGCTGAATGTCTCTTCGATCGAAGAACTCCGGAAAAAACCAGCGGAGGAACTAATAAAAGTGCCCGGCCGCTGGGGTGTTGTCTTTGATGGATATGTAGTTCTGCCTGCGCGTCAGGCATATGAAACAGGGATGTTTAACGATGTGCCCCTGATATCGGGATGGAATGCCGACGATGGCGTATCGATGGGAGTAAATATCACAGCTGAAATGTTCAGACAAAATGCTAAAAAACAATATGGCGAAATTGCGAATGAGTTCCTGAAGTATTTCCCTGCAGGAGACGACAACCAGGCACAAAAATCACAGAAACTCGCCAGTGTTCTCTCTTTCGGCTGGCAAAACTATTTCTGGGCTAAGGCACAGTCGGAAAAGGGCAAAAACAAAGCTTATCTGTACTATTTCACACATGTCCCTCCTGGTGAGCCAAACTACGGCGCATTCCACTCGGCAGAATTCGGTTATGCCCTGAAAACACTCAAGTTCTGGAATCGTCCTTTTACAGATACCGATTACAACCTGTCGGAAAAAATGTCTTCTTACTGGATAAACTTTGCAACAACGGGAAACCCAAATGGAACAAATCTGCCTGAATGGCCATGGTTTAATCCTGAAAACCCCCAGGTAATGGAGTTCGGAGATGCCGTTAAAGTGATACCTCTTCCCTTCAGGGAACAACTTGAATTCTTTAACAGGGTAAACAAATAGCACCCACTATAATTTCATGCGGGGAATTTCATAAACAAGTTCCGATGATGTAATCATACAAAAGTTATTCAGTTATGAAAAAAACAATTCTCTTTTCGGCAATTCTTTGTTTTGCTTTTTCAGTTATATCACCTTCACAGCAGAAAGAACCATGGTTTTCAGTGAAGGAACTCGGCAAAGGAGTATGGGTTATAGGTGACCATGGTGCTGACAACATATACATTATTGAAGGCAGTGACAGTGCACTGCTGGTTGATACCGGACTCGGTGTGGCAGACCTTGTGTCGGTGGTGAGAAAAATCACAACCAAACCGCTGATTGTTGTCAATACGCACGGTCATCCCGACCATTCAGGTGCAAACTACCAGTTTGAAAAAATATTTATGCATGCTTCAGACATCGAAGCTGCAAAACAGTTTAACCTTCCTGAATCACGCGGCAGGTCAGCAGGTGCCATGACACAGGGAAACACACCCGCGGATGAAGAAAAATACAAGGACAAACCTTATGATACAAAATACATTCCTGTAAAAGAAGGATATGTCTTCAGGCTGGGAGGGAGAAGAATTCAGGTGATGGAAACCCCCGGTCATACTCCCGGAAGTATCTGTTTTCTCGATATTGAAAATAAACTTCTTTTCAGTGGCGACAATAACAACATCCTCGTATGGCTGTTCCTTCAAAACTGCACCTCGTTGCACAGATACCTTGAAACACTTCAGAAACAGCAGGAAAGAATGGCAGAGTTTACAACTCTTATGCCCGGGCACGGAACTCCCATCCCATCAGATTTTATTAACGATCAGGTGGCATGCGTGAAAAGCATCCTTGACGGAACCTGCCAGGCAAAGGAATATAAATCGTTCGCCGGTAATGCAATGATATGCTCATTCGGCCGCGCAAGCGTGGCTTACCGGCCGGATAATCTCTGACAATTGCATGAAATAATGTGAACAGACCCCGGGCAGGACTATTCATTGATAAAATAGCACAAGGATGAGACTGATACCTGGCATCGGGGATTTCCGCTGATTTATCCGGTAAAGTATTAATGATTTGATACATTTTATCTGTAATCCATCTGTGTTAATACGCGTTCCCTGCAATTGCCGGGATCAGAGTTGGCCAGGGTGCCATAATAATCGTACTATTCAGCCGGTATATTGTTACCGGGGCTTTCTTCCGTAATTGACCAGACTATCTATCTTTGTCAGATAACAGGATGAAAGTAAATTATGCCATTTACATATTATGATGTCCGGAAGTTGTCATGAGTTTTATTTATCAGTACTTGGAAAACTTGGAAAATCAAAGGTTTTCGACGATCCTTTGCATACAACCGCTTTTGGTACAGATGCAAGCCTCTACAGGTATTTACCCCGGCTTGTTGTAAAACCTGAAGATGAAGAGCAAGTCTCTTTTATTCTGAAAGCCGCATTAAAACATAATATACCGGTTACTTTCAGGGCCGCAGGCACAAGCCTTTCAGGCCAGGCAGTAACAGACTCAGTTTTGTTGATAATCTCAGGCGACAGTTGGGAAAATTACGAAATATCTGATAATGGAACTAAAATTATAGTTCAACCCGGATTGACAGGTGGCAGGATAAACTCCCTGCTGGCTCCGTATGGCAGGAAGATAGGGCCTGATCCCGCCTCAATAGATGCCGCAACAATAGGAGGTATTGTTGCAAACAACGCCAGCGGACTCAGAAGCAGGTCAGCAGGTACAAGTTACAGCACTGTCAGGAATATGAAAATAATATTTGCTGACGGGACAAAACTGGATACAGGCGATGAAAACAGTAAAACAGATTTTTTAATATCACATCCTGAATTTTTTAATGATTTACTTCAGCTGTCAGAAGCAGTAAAGAAAAACAGTGAACTTTACGAACGTATAAGATTCAAATACAGGCTGAAAAACACTATGGGTTATTCGCTGAATGCCTTAACCGACTTCAGCGACCCGTTCGACATTATCAAACACCTTATGATTGGCTCGGAAGGAACATTAGGGTTTATTTCAGAAATAACCCTTGATACTGTTCCTGAAAAACCCTGCAGGGCCAGTTCATTAATGGTTTTCCCGGGTGTAAATGAAGCATGCACGGCTGTTTTGTTGCTTTCAGAAATGCCGGTTGAAGCAGTTGAGTTCATCGATCGCAACGGCCTGCGTTCAGTTGAAGATGAACCGGGAATGCCTGCATTTCTGAAAGGACTGGGCAGCAATGCTTCTGCACTGCTCGTCGAAACAACAGCAAGGTCAGAGGCTGAACTAAAAGAACATATTGATAAAATACTCAGAAGAATAAAGCATATTCCTTCAGAACTGCCCCTCAGATTTGCTTATGTTCAGGCAGAATATGAAGAATTATGGAAAATCCGCAAAGGACTTTTCCCTTCAGCAGGAGCTATGAGAAAACGTGGAACATCGGCAATTATTGAAGATATTGCCGTACCTGTTAACCGCCTTGCCGAAGCAGTAACGGATCTGCATCATATTCTGTCGAAATACGGTTACGAGAGCACTGTTGTTTACGGACATGCCCTCGAAGGAAATCTCCATTTTGTCCTCAGTCAGAACTTTGCGGATGAAAATGAAACTATGCGTTACCGCAACCTGATGGAAGAAGTGGTGCATCTGATTGTTGAAAAATACGACGGTTCACTTAAGGCTGAACACGGTACGGGAAGGAACATGGCTCCTTTTGTTGAAATGGAATGGGGCAGAGAGGCTTATGAGGTAATGAAAAGAATAAAAAAGATTTTCGACCCTCAAAATATCCTTAATCCGGGTGTTATTCTCAACGATGATCCGGAAATTCATCTTAAAAATCTGAAGATAACCCCGGAGGTTGACGAAATCATTGATAAATGTATTGAATGTGGTTTTTGTGAAACGTCGTGCGTTTCAGCCGGACTGACACTCACAGCGCGCCAGCGCATCGCCGTTTTCAGGGAGATGTTTCAACTCTATAAAACCGGCCACCGGCCGCATATCCTCGCTTCACTAGCAAAATCATTTGAATATTCAGGCAAAACAACCTGTGCCGCCGACGGATTATGCTCTATCAACTGCCCGGTTGGAATAGATACAGGCAAACTTGTAAAAACACTTCGCTCACGTAAAACAAAACTCTCAAAAAAAACAGCTGTCAGAATAGCTTCAAACCTTGGTATTGTAATCCTGTTTGTACGGTTCTTCCTTACAATTGCCTGTTACAAACATAAAATTCTGGGAACCCGTCTGATGAATTTTTTTGCCACAGTACTGGTTAAAATTTCCGGTAATCGTATCCCGGTCTGGAATCCGTTCTTTCCACGTGGTTCAAAAAAAATAAAACAAATTGTTTTTAAAGGTAATGATAAAAAAAGAAAAGCCGTTTATTTTCCTTCCTGTATAAACCGTACAATGGGCGTTTCAGCTGATTACGGAAATGAAAAACAACTTTCTGAAACAATGATTTCCCTGATGAAAAAAGCAGGTTATGAAGTTATCTTTCCCCAAAACCTGGACAACCTGTGCTGCGGTATGGCTTTTTTAAGCAAGGGATTTACTGAAGCAGGAATAATGAAATCAAATGAACTTGAAGAAGCACTGTTTAAAGCCAGTCATAACGGTGAATACCCTGTTGTGTGCGATATGAGCCCCTGTCTTTTTACCATGAGGGAAAATTCCGGAGACAAGATTAAACTCTTTGAACCTGTGGAATTTATATTACAATATCTTCTGCCATACCTTGAAATTACTCCTTTGGATGAAACAATTACAGTTTTCCCCGTTTGCAGTATGAAGAAAATGGGCCTTGAAACAAAACTTGTTGAACTTGCAAAGATGTGTGCCAGGGAAGTTATTGTGCCCGAAACAAACTGCTGTGGCTTTGCAGGCGATAAAGGATTTTTCAATCCCGAACTGAACCGGCACGGCCTGAGGAATCTGAAAAAACAGATACCCGGCAATGTCAATAAGGGATATTCAACAAGCCGTACATGCGAAATCGGACTGACCCTTCATTCAGGCATCTCATTCAAATCTGTGGTTTACCTTGTTGACATGGTAACCCGACCCAAAGGAATTAATTCTTTTTAACAAAATAACTGAATATCCGTTTACCTATCTGATTATCTTTAAACCATTCAAAACTGAATCTTTTGTTTTCAATGAAACTTCTTGATATGCTTAAAATCTAAATTATTATGCGAATAAAAATTCTTTTGTTTCTTTCGTTTTTATCGCTGTCAGCCTTTCCCCAGCAGGACAATGCCCCTGTTGTGGGAGTAAGTGACAGAAGGCCGGATGTATACGGATTCAGAAATGCAAAAGTAGTGGTTGATTATCAGACTACACTGGAAAATACTGATTTCCTTGTTTCGGAGGGGAGAATAATTTCTGTCGGTAAAAACCTTTCTTTCCCTCCCGGCACAGTTATAATCGACCTTACGGGAAAAACTGTCTATCCATCCTTTGTGGATGTATATGCTCCCAACTACGGTATCAGGGTACAGCAGACAGCATCAGGTGATGCCTCTCAGATGGCAAGGCTGGTTGCGGTTCAACAGCAAACCGGAAGGCAGGCAGCACAGCAGGCTGAACCTGAAGCCCGTGTAGCTGATTACTGGAACGAAGGTATCAAAGCTTCATACAACGTTGCAGATGAGTTTATTCCCGACTCGCGCACTGCAGGAGAATACCGGCAGGCAGGGTTCGGCGCCGTCGTAACTTTTAAAGCCGACGGCCTTGCAAGAGGAACATCAGCCCTGGTGACAACCGGCGACGGTAAAGCAAACAGTGTGATGCTCAAAAACCCTGCAACAGCTAACTACTCTTTTAACCGGGGACGCTCATCCGACCTCTATCCGGCTTCCCTCTTCGGTATTATAGCACTCCTCCGCCAGTTCAATTACGACGCCCAGTGGTACAAACAACTTCCACCAGGTTACCTGCACGATGAAGATATCGAAGCTTACCTTGCAAACCTCTCTTTACCACAGGTAATGGAGGTAAGAAATAAACTTGAAATTATGCGGGCAGACAGAATAGCAAAGGAGTTTGGTATAAACTACATAATTAAAGGTGCAGGTGACGAATACCAGGCACTCAGCGATGTAAAGAAAACAGGTATGAAACTTATTATACCTGTCAATTTCCCCGAAGCACCCGATGTAAAGGATCCGTATGATGCGGAAAGAGTGGCATACACCACCCTTAAACACTACGAACTTGCTCCGTCGAACCTTTCAATGATTGCTTCAGCAGGTATACCCTTCGCCATTACATCGGCAGACCTCCGCCAGCGCTCATCATTTCTTGCAAACCTCAGAAAGGCAATTAAATACGGATTACCTGAAACAGAAGCTCTCAAAGCTCTGACATATACCCCGGCTTCATTAATAGGAGCTGCCGACCTTGTGGGTGCTTTAAAGAAAAATATGATTGCAAACTTTCTGATTACATCAGGCAACATTTTCAGCGACGACTGCGTAATATACGAGCACTGGGTGCAGGGTGTCCCTTACAGGTTTGTTGACCTCCGGCTGAAGGACCTGAGAGGAACTTACGACCTGCAGGTCGATGGAGAAAAATATAAAATGGTTCTTTCAGGGACATTTGATAAACCTGCGGTTAAGCTTCTATATGACACTACTGAATTAAGGGGGGCAACTTTTACGCTTGAAAAAGACCTTGTTAGTATAACCTTTGAACGACAGAAAATACGTTACAGGCTGCCAGGATACATATCCGGAAACGATCTGACCGGAAAGGGACAGCTCGACAACGGTAAATGGGTTAACTGGAAGGCAACCTTCGTAAGCAGGGAATTTGAAATGGATACTAAACAGAAAAGGCCCTCACCACCCGTGGTCAAACCCGGACCAGTTCCTTATCCGTTTTCTCCCTATGGCTGGATAGAACCTCCTGAGCAGGAGGATATTCTGTTCCGCAATGCAACAGTGTGGACAAATGAAAAGGAAGGCATACTTAAAAATACAGATGTTCTTGTTAAGGGAGGCAAAATTGCTGCAATTGGCAGGAACCTTTCTGCTCCCGGAGCAAAAGTCATAGACGCAACAGGAATGCATCTTACACCAGGAATAATTGACGAACATTCACATATAGCCCTCGATGCTACAAATGAGATGGGACAGGCAATCACTTCAGAGGTACGTTGCAGCGATGTAATTGACCCTGAGGATATTTCAATCTATCGTCAACTTGCGGGCGGTGTAACGGCTGCACATATCCTGCACGGTTCTGCAAATCCTATTGGTGGACAATCGGTTATAATCAAACACCGGTGGGGCAGGCCTGCCGAAGAACTTAAAGTTGAAGGGCAGGTCGGCTTCCTGAAACATGCACTTGGTGAAAATGTTAAACGTACCACAACCCGCTATCCCAATACCAGGATGGGTGTGGAACAGATTATACGTGATGCCTACCAGCGGGCTGTTGACTATAACAGGGAATGGCGGTCATGGAATGCTCTCAAACCTTCCGAAAGGGTGGGGAAAATACCACCACGCCGCGACCTTGAACTCGATGCACTGGTCGATGTTCTTGAAGGCAGAAGTTTTATTGTGTGCCACACTTATGTGCAGTCGGAAGGTGCAATGATTATGAACCTTGCACAGGATTTCGGAGTTAAAGTGAATACTCTTATCCACTTTAATGAAGGATATAAAATAGCAGACCAGATTAAGGAATATGGGGCAGCTGCTTCTGTGTTCTCTGACTGGTGGGATTATAAATACGAAGTGTATGAAGGCACAACATATAATGCCCCGATGCTCCTGAACCAGGGTGTCCTTACTTGCCTCCATTCCGACGACGCCGAGATGGGTAGAAGACTTAATCAGGAAGCCGCCAAAGTAATCAAATACGGAAACATCCCTGAAGAAGAGGCGCTTAAACTTGTAACACTCAACCCGGCTAAAATCCTTCATCTCGACCACCGCATGGGAAGTATAAAAGTTGGCAAAGATGCTGACCTCGTTTTGTGGACAGATAACCCGCTTTCAATATACGCCCGGGCAAATAAAACAATGGTAGATGGTGTAATATATTTCGACGAAGATATTGACACCCGTATGAGAGAACAAATTGCAAATGACAGAAACAGAATCATTTCAAACATTCTCAGAGAATCACAGCAGCCATCACAATCAGCAACCTTTAATTTTCCCAGACGATGAAAACAAAAGTTATACTTTCTGTAATAATCTCAATAGCAATAGCTTGCATTTTTCAGGCAAGAGCTCAGAGCCCGGTTGTGGCACCACCGCAGAAAAAACCTGTTATGCTTACCGGCGGAACAATACATACAGGAACAGGAGAAGTGATTGAAAACGGTGTGATAGCTTTTGCTTCAGGCAAAATTACTTTTGTCGGTAAAGCATCTGACAGCAAGCTCGACAGACGCGAGTATGAGGTAATTGATGTGACCGGAAAACATGTTTATCCCGGGCTTATTCTGCCAAATACAACTCTCGGACTGGTAGAGATAAGCGGTGTAGATGTTACTGTCGATAGCAGGGAACTGGGCGACCTTAACCCCAATGTAAGGGCCATTGTCGCCTACAATACCGACTCACATGTTATTCCTGTTATCCGTTCCAATGGAACACTTATCGCGCAGATAGTTCCTCAGGGAACTCTTCTTCCTGGCACTGCAAGTGTGGTTCAGCTAGATGCATGGAACTGGAAAGATGCTGCATACTGGCCTGATAATGGCCTCATACTTGGCTGGCCCAGAAGAGCTGAAACAACAGGACGGCAGGCATTTGTAACAGAAACGCAAACAACAGCAGCATCAGCCCAGTCGTCATACGAAAGAAGTGTTGAACAGCTGGAAAAAATATTTACCGATGCAGTGGCTTATGCAGCAGTTGAAAAACCTGAAAAGACAAACCTCAGGCTCGAGGCAATGAGAGGACTCTTTAACGGTTCCAAGACACTCTTTATCAATGCACAGGATGCTAAAGGAATCATTGCGGCAGTTTCATTTGCCAAACGCTATGGAGTGAAAAAGATAGTCCTGACTAATGCAAACGAGTCAGCATGGGAAGTGAAGGATTTCCTTAAAGAGAATAATATACCTGTTATAGTGGCTAATCCCATGAGCCTGCCTTTATATGAGCACAGCGACGTGAGAATGCCTTTTAAATTGGCTGCAATGTTTATGAAGGAGGGCATTCTTACAGGACTTACATATTCCTCAATGGCTTATGGTAACCTGCCTTTTGCTGCTGGCCAAACAGTTGCTTACGGCCTTACAAAAGAGGAAGCACTCCAAACTGTCACACTCAATAATGCGAAAATACTTGGTATAGATAATGTTACAGGCTCTCTAGAGCCGGGTAAGGATGTCAATATAGTGGTGTCGACAGGCGACCTGCTCGACATGAAAACCAACAACGTGGAGCTTGCATTCATCACAGGAAGAAATATCAGCCTCGACAATAAACATAAACAGCTTACCAGGAGATTTAAGGAAAAATACAACAATGTGAATTCAGGTAACTGATTATGCTGCAATATTTTTGGATTTAACGGATATAATATTCTGAAAGACACACTTTATTTCCCGCACTCTGTGGTCAGACGGGAATTATAACAGGGATGTCTTGAAAGAGGATAATTAAGGGAATATTTTAGTGCCAGGAATTATATGTTATTGTATGTTAGATTATCTCTTCTCAGGGGATTATGGTGTGAAAATCAGATAAATACTTTAAAGACAGCCCCGGACATGGATAATTTTTCTTCCTTTTACATCATCGGGTAAGTAGAGTTTAGTACTTTTATACTATGAAAATCATTATTGCAGGTACTGCCTATCCATTCAGGGGCGGACTGGCAGCATACAACGAACGCCTTGCACGTCAGTTCCAGTCTGAAGGTCATGACGTTTCCATAATAACTTTTACGACACAATACCCTTCATTTCTTTTCCCGGGTAAATCGCAGTTTTCATCAGCCCCTGCACCTTCTGACCTTAAAATAGAAAGGAGGATGAGTTCTGTCAATCCGTTTGCATGGATAATTACTGGCTTGAAAATCAAAAAGACAGGGCCTGATATCCTCATTTTCAAATACTGGCTGCCATTTATGGCACCATGTTTCGGAACCATAGCACGCATAGCAAAGTCGAACCGGCATACAAAAATCATAGCAATCTTCGATAATGTTATACCACACGAAAAACGTCCGGGTGACAGATTCTTAACTAATTATTTCGTTAAATCTGTTGACGGTGCTATTGTGATGTCAGAAACGGTAAAAACCGACCTGCTGAAGTTCCGGAGCAATTTACCGGTGTATCTGACGCCACATCCGCTATTCGATAACTTCGGACAGAAAATAGAAAAAAAAGAAGCACTTACCCGGCTCGGACTGGATCCCTCTTTCAATTATATCCTATTTTTTGGTTTTGTCAGACCTTACAAGGGTCTGGACATCCTTTTAAAAGCTTTCAAATGGGTGCGAGAAGAATACACTGAGACAAAACTGATAGTTGCTGGCGAGTTTTATGAAGACGAACAGCCTTATAGAAAACTCATTGAGGAAGAAAAACTGCAAAATGATATTATTCTGTTCAACAGGTTTATAAATGATGATGAAGTGGCACTCTTCTTTTCTGCCTGCGATCTGGTAGTTCAGCCTTACAAAAGTGCCACACAAAGCGGAGTAACCCAGATAGCATACCACTTTGAAATACCCATGATAGTAACTAAGGTGGGAGGATTGAAAGAAATTGTTCCCGGTGGAAAATGTGGATATGTTGTTGAACCCGACCCGATTGAAATTGCCGATGCTATAACCCGTTTCCTTTCTGAGAGAAATTCTATTGACTTTACCAGCTACATCAGAGAGGAAAAGAAAAAATATTCATGGGATAAAATGACAGCAGGAATTTTAGATATTTACATCAAAATTTCCGGATATGATAGTAAGAAGTAAAGCCCCCCTCAGGTTAGGCCTTGCCGGAGGTGGTACAGATGTGTCACCATATTCCGATATATTTGGAGGAGCTATCCTTAATGCATCGATAAATCTTTATGCACATGCCTCAATAGAACCCGGGGATAATGGTGAAATCACCTTCAGGCTTGAAGATAAGAATCTTGAACTCAGGTACCCTCTTACTGAGCGGCTCGAACCTGATGGAAATATGGATCTGATTAAAGGTGTATACAACAGGATTATCAGGGAATTCAGGCTTTCACCACAACCCTTCAGGCTTTCGGCTTATGTAGATGCACCTCCGGGTTCCGGACTTGGTTCTTCCTCTACACTTGTTGTTGCAGTCCTTGGAGCATTTGCTGAATGGTTCCGGCTTCCCCTCGGCGAATATGACCTTGCCTGGCTCGCCTGCGATATCGAACGTAACGACCTCGGTATGGCAGGAGGGAAACAGGACCAGTATGCCGCAACTTTCGGCGGAGTAAACTTCATGGAATTCTACAAAAACGACAAAGTTATTGTAAACCCCCTCCGCATTAAAGAACAGATCCTGAACGAACTCTCCAATAACATAGTACTCTATTATACTGAAACCAGCAGACTATCCTCGAGCATTATCGAAAACCAGCAACGGAATGTTAAGGAAGGTGTTACCGAATCGGTTGAAGCAATGCACAAACTTAAGGAGCTGGCTATTAGTATGAAAGAAGCATTGCTGAAGGGGGAACTTGACTCTCTGGGAGAATTGCTTGACAATTCATGGAAATATAAGAAGAAGATGGCGGGCGGAATAACAAACCCCCACATCGACACAATTTATGATACAGCCCTCAAAGCAGGAGCTACCGGAGGTAAAATAAGCGGGGCAGGAGGGGGAGGATATATGTTCTTCTATTGTCCACGCAATACAAGATATAACGTTATCCGGGCTCTTAAACAATTCGGTGGACATGAGCAGAAGTATGAATTTACCAAACGCGGACTCGAAACCTGGACTATCTGAACGATGATCAAAGAGGCCGTAATACTTGCAGGAGGACTGGGAACACGGCTGCGTGGAGTGGTTGACGATTTACCGAAACCCATGGCCCCTGTCAGAGGACAACCATTTCTGACATGGCTTCTTGATTTAATTGAAAAACAAGGCGTTGAAAAAGTTGTTCTTGCCACTGGATATAAACACGAAAAAATATCATCCTTCTTTGACTCCAGATATAAAAACCTCAATATTAAATACTCTGTTGAGGCCGAACCACTCGGAACAGGAGGTGCCGTGCTAATGGCAATGCAAAAAATCAAAGGAGAAAATTTTTTTCTTCTTAACGGCGACACTTATTTTGAAGTTAATTTTCATGATTTTGAGGATTTCTTTAATTCCACCGGCTCAGTAATGTCAGTTGCCCTGCATCCGGTAAAAAATGCTGCTCGCTACGGTGCAGTAATTCTTCAGGAAAACAGGATAGTGGCATTCGGAGAAAAAATTGCAGATACAGGGGGCTTAATAAACGGAGGCATTTATGTTGTGAACAAAAAATGGTTTGAGGAGAACGCCCCTGGAGAAAAATTTTCACTCGAAAAAGACATACTTGAGAAAAAGATCTCTGACAATCTGATTACCGGATATGTTTCAGATGCCTATTTTATCGACATAGGTATTCCGGAAGATTATTACAGAGCAGCTGAGGAACTTCCGCCTGTTGGCTGATATTCAGGCATTTATTTTGTCTTTCAGCAAATATTTATTTCTTTCGGGTGAATTTCTGTTCACAAGCTCACCTATGAACCCGGTCAAAAACAGGAGCGTACCTATAACCATCACTGTGAGTGCAATATAGAACCAGGCACTGTCGGTTACCAGAGGAGCTCTCATATTGTGCGAAACATACCAGAGTTTCCTGCCTCCGAGGTATCCTGCCATTAAAAAGCCTGCCAGAAACATCAGCGTGCCAAGCAAACCGAAAAGATGCATCGGACTCTTTCCGAACCTGGTGATAAAGCCTATAGTCAACAGGTCAAGGTATCCTTTGATGAACCTGTCGAGACCGTATTTTGTTGTTCCATATTTTCTTGGCCGGTGCTGCACAACCTTTTCACCAATCTTCTTAAATCCTGCTTCTTTAACAAGAATAGGAATATAGCGATGCATCTCCCCAAAGACCTCAATACTTTTTATAACCTCATTCCTGTAAGCCTTTAATCCACAGTTGAAATCATGCAGTCTGATACCTGACCATACTTTTGCTGTGAAGTTGTAGAACCTGCTTGTAACTCTTTTGACAAACGGATCATACCTTTTCTTCTTCCATCCCGAAATAAGGTCATAACCTTCTTCCTTTACCATGCGGTATAACTCAGGAATCTCATCCGGACTATCCTGCAGGTCTGAGTCCATGGTAATCACAACGTCGCCTGAAGCAAGCCCGAACCCGGTGTGCAGAGCCGCCGCCTTCCCATAATTCCTTCTGAAACTTACACCTTTAATATTATTGTTCAACCTGCATAGATCACCGATAACTTTCCATGATGAATCACTGCTTCCGTCGTCAATGAAAATAATTTCATAAGTAAACCCTGAATTGCGGCAAACTCTTACAATCCATTCTGCCAGCTCAGGCAACGATTCCTCTTCGTTATAGACAGGTATGACAACAGACAGATCCATCTGTTTTAATTAATTTTCCGGGATGTCAATCAGGGGATTACCTTCTTTCCTTGTAAAAATGCTAACCAGCAGCGACATGATTGTACCAAGAAGCATGTTGTTGATTATGCTTGCCGGGGCAATAAACTCTGGAATCAATATCTTTTTCTGTATTTTCATGCTGGTATCAATCATTTCCTGGCTCATACCACGGCGTGCAAGAATCTCTTCAGCCATTTCAAGCTGTTTGTCAATTAGCCCGGGGTCGATGAATTTGTAAAGAATATACGTAAATAGGGCGGCGATAACAGAAAAGTACAGAAAAATCACTACACCAGCCCCAACACTCTGACCGTACTTTATGTAACCGTGGAGATAACTGTCGCGGTATGATTTTACCATAAAATAGAGAATTATCACTTCGGCTGCGAGAAAAATATAACCCTGCGTCCTGTTAAGTGAAAGGTCCAGAAAATACATTATCAGGGTATATACGATGTATATCAGCCCGAATATTAAACCATTCGTAAGGTTTGCTTTCCAGACGGAAACTTTTTCTTCCATGAAATAAATTATTAGGTATGACTTACAGGCAAATATAATTTAAAAACCAATTTTAACATCATTTGCCCTGTGCATAAATTTTATTAATTTTGCACAGGGTAAGTCTTATACGACCAGCTCCTGCTGAACTCCCCCAGGACCGGAAGGTAGCAAGGGTAGGCGGTTGTAGCGGTGCGATATAAGTAACTTACCCTTTTTAAGTTTATTCCATGGTCTTTGTGTTTTGATAGTTTTTAACCTTATACCCGTCTATAAAAAGGTGAATTTTTACTTCTCATTTTGTATATTTGAAAAAAGTAGTCACTATGTTGTTAAAAATTCATCCTGAGAATCCAGGTACCAGACAGATCCGCAAAGTGGTGGAAGTTCTTGAAAAGGGCGGAGTTATTATCTGCCCCACCGATACTGTTTATGCCATGGGGTGCGATATAAAAGCAACTCATGCAATTGAGAAAATTGCAAGGTTTAAGGGAACTGACCCAAAAAACCCTGACATGTCATTAATTTTTTATGACATGAGTCAACTGAGCGAGTACACCATAATAAAGGATAACAATATCTTCAAGCTTTTGAAAAGAAACCTCCCGGGTCCATTTACATTTATTGTCAAGGCAAATAACCAGATTCCCAAAATGTTCAGAAACAAAAAGAAAATTGTAGGAATCAGGATACCGAAAAATAACATTATCCTTGAAATTGTGAGGGAACTGGGCAGACCACTTATAACCACATCAATTCATGACCGTAATGAAATAATTGAATATACAACTGACCCTGAACTGATTTATGAAAGATACAAGGACATGGTTGATGTTGTGATAAACGGTGGTTACGGAAGCAATGAACCTTCAACTGTTGTGGATTGCACAGGCGAAGAACCGGTAATAATAAGGCAGGGTCTGGGAACTCTTGAATTTTAGAAAGTCAATTATTTCCTGAAAAAGCTCCTTGCAAAAAGCACCATTACTGCAAGCATTTCAAGTCTGCCGAGTATCATCAGAAACGACATAAACCACTTGCCTGCAACAGGCAGGGAGGAGTAGGTGGTTAATGGCCCAAATTCTCCAATTGCTGGCCCTATATTGGCCAGTATTGATGCTGCAGTACTGAAAGAAGTTATTATGTCATAATTCATCATGGAAAAAATGAATGTACTGCTGCAAATTATTATAAAATAGATTGTTACAAATACAAGTATATTGTAAACTATTTCCTGTGGTATAATTTTACGGTTAATTCTTACAGGCAGGTAGGCATCGGGATGTATTAGCCTTTTGATTTCCATTCTGGTATTTATACCAAGTGTCATCAGTCTTGCAATTTTTATTCCTCCGCTTGCAGAACCCACTGTACCGCCTGTAAACATCAGAATAAACAACAGCAGGACTATAAAATTACCCCATTGGGTATAATCGTTTGTGTAAAAACCTGTTGTGGTTATTATTGATATCACATGGAAAGAGCCGTTTATGACCGATTCGGAGAAAGGGTGTTTCTGAGCCATCAAAAGCCCCGATACTACCAGACAGAATGCCAGAGATAGGACAAGATAATAAATGAACTCGCGGTTCTCTTTAATCTTCTGTAAATTTCTTTTATAAAGATAATAAATGATAGCCATGTTGGTTCCACCCAGAAACATAAAAAGGGTGATAACAATTTTTGCATACGGTGCTGTGAATAGTGTCAGACTGTAGTTATGCGGAGAAAAACCACCGGTAGAGAGTGTGCTTAACGAGATGCAGGCTGCGTCGAACAGGTTCATTCCTCCGGCTGCCAGAAAAAGAGCCTCAAGAATGGTAAGAATAATATATAATGAAATCAGCCTTTTAGCAGTGTCGGCCCACCGGGGGTAGATTTTATCCTGAGACTGACCTGAAAAATCTGTGGTTGAAAGCTGAATGATATTGTCCTTGAATACAGGCAGGACATACAGCGACAGAAAAATTATTCCCAGACCACCAATCCACTGGGTAAGGCTTCGCCATAAAATTATTCCCCGGGGTAGTGAATCGATACTGTTCAGAATAGTAGCCCCTGTAGTCGTAAAACCTGAAGCTGATTCGAAAAATGCATCAGTGATATTCTTTATTGTCCCGCTAAGCAGGTAGGGGAGCATGCCGGTGATGATGTAAATCAGAAATGTCCCTGTTATTATAAGAAAGCCTTCACGATTGCTGTAGAGTTGTTCTTCCCCTTTTACTGGTGCATAAACGAAAACGCCAGCTGTAATTGTAATTAATCCTGAAAAAAGAAGCGATGAGGCTGCTGGGTCTTTAAGAAAATAAGATATGCCTGCAGCGGCAAGCATCATTATTCCCTCGAAAATTAGCATTAAGCCATAAATCCGTGCTATGATCCTGAAATTGATCATACACGATTAGATAAAGAATTTAGAGACCTTTTCAAACGCCGAAGGAAGCGTGAATACTACAACCCTATCGTTGGCTTTAATAATGGTGTCACCTGTAGCTATAAATGGTATCCCATCCCTTGTTCCTCCCCCAACAATTGCTTCGTCGGGGAAATCTATACTGCGGAGTGTTCCCTTTGTTATTCTTGCATTTACCGGAACGATGAATTCAACAACTTCTCCTTCTGCACCTGCAATGTATTTAACCTGTGTTACATTGGGATTTGTTGTATATCTGAAAATCCTGCTGGCAGCAGCTATCTTCTTGTTAATTATAGTGTCTATTCCTATATTCTCAGACAGATGGATATATTCAGTGTTTTCAACTTCGGCGATAGTTTTCTTTACCCCCATCTTCTTTGCAAGAAGACACGAAAGAATATTTGTTTCGGAGTTTCCTGTTACTGCCACAAAGCAGTCCATATTGCCTATTCCCTCCCGGCTCAAAAGGTCTGCATCACGGCAATCGCCATTGATAATCAGAGTCTGCTCAAGAAGTTCTGCAAGAGCCTGGCATTTTTCATAGTCTGAGTCAATTAGCTTAACAGCACTGGTTTTCTGCATGTGCAATGCTACATGCTTCCCGATTCTGCTTCCTCCCACTATCATTATGCTCTTAGCCTCAAAACTTTCTTTACCCGATGTTTTCATCATCTCGTCTATGCCTTCACGTGTCGAAATCAGATACACAACATCGCCAGGTTGAAACACTTCTTCAGCACCTGGAATGATGGTTTTTTCGTTTCTTTTTATTGCAATTGCCCTGTACTGATCTGTTTTGTAAAGTTTGGCAATCTCCTTGAGACTTTTATTCAGTACCGGGGCCTTCTCATCAAGTTTCTGAACATACATAACAAGCTGTCCACCAGAGAATTCCATAAAGTCAGTTGTCCCGGTTTCATGAAGAAGCATCAGCACCTCTCTGGCAGCAATCAATTCGGGATATATTAGCGAATCAATCCCCAATGACTTGAAGAACTCTTCATTCTCCCGGTTGAGATACTCCAGATTGTCAATCCTTGCAATGGTTTTTATTGCTCCCAGCCTCCTGGCAAGTATAGAAGCCGTAATATTTGTGTCTTCAGAATGAGTTACAGCAATGAACAGATCAGTCTTTTTCTTCATTGCATTCTGAAGGAGATTGACAGAAGTAGCTGATCCATGTAAAGTTAATACATCAAGCGTTGAATCAATAGGCTTCAGCCTTTCCTCATCAGGATCAATAATGAGGATTTCATGATTTTCATTCGACAACATCTTTGCCAGATGGGTTCCAACCTCACCGGCACCTGCAATTATAATTCTCATAAAAAGAATTATTGAAAAATCACCACAAAATAAGATATAAAATATTTAATACTCAAGTTTGTTTGAATATTTATTCTCTTTTCAGCTTCACTCTGAAGCACCCCTGGCTTTTTATAAACCATAAGCCGTTGACCCTGTTATTCCTGACCTTGTTTTCAAACACCCTGCCAGGATATGCCGAAGTTAATATAATCTTATCTGGTTTTGAACTTTCAGATAAAAATAGAGGTCTTAAGCCTGTGTAAATCACTATATCAGATTTTTTTACAGTATTTTCTGCAGGGTAGCTATCAGATATCAAGATATTTTTACCTCCGGCTCTGATTAAAAATGGCATTTTACCTCTTATATCAATCTTTTTCACATGTAATCCCATTATTGCACCATGTCGAAGTGCTTCCCCTGGCACTTTTTCCCCCATGCAAAAAAGATTCAGTGTATTGCCGTTCTTTATCCCTGCAACAGGAACTGACTGAGTGTTATAAATAATTAGTTCATTATTGAAACCTGAAATTACCTTCTTTGTTGTAACAGTAACAATTAGAGCCAGAAAAGCTGCAAGCGGTAATACAACACTTTTCTTTTTTTCTGAAAGCAAATAATTAAGAAAAATTGCTAGCGCTATGATAAGAAAAATGCTTTCTGGTACCGTTATTCCAGTGTTTTCAAGCGATGAGAAAGGAAGCATTGAAGTCTTTTCAGTAAGATATCCTGCAAGAAATGAGGTTCTGTCCATCACTGTTACAAAAATCGATGCGACAAATCCTGCAGGAGCTGTAACAACAGCCAGAAAACCCGATATTATTATTACTGCAGCCAGAGGAACAATTGAAATATTCGATAAAAGAAAAATAAGCGAAAAACGGTTGAACATTGAAAGTGTCAGTGGTAGTGTTCCTGCCTGGGCAACAAATGACACTGAAATCAGTTGCCATATCTTATCAAAAAGAAAATTATTGAAAGTCAATGTATTATAAAAGCCTCTGTAGAAAAGTATTATAAAAAATACTGCAACATACGAAAGCTGAAATGCAGGATCGAAAATAACCAGAGGATTTATTACCGAAAGAATAAAAGCTGATGCCAGCAGGGAGTTTACCGGATTGATTTTTCTGTTAAGAAGCTGACCGGTATGAAGGAATGAAAACATCAGAGAAGCCCTCATAACTGAAGGAGATAAACCTGTTGTAAAAGCAAAAAACCATAAGGTGGCTATTGTAAAAATTACCCTGAGAATTTTGAGTTTTCCTTTTAAAAAGAATAATATATTGAAAATGAACAGACTAAGTATGCCTGCGTGAAGCCCTGAAACTGCCATAATATGCATTACACCGGCTCTGGAAAAATGTTCTTTTTCATCATCGCCGAGCATTCTTTTCTCTCCAAGGGTTATTGCAGCGGCCAGTGCAAGCCTTTTACCCCGGGCACCTTTTTCCTGGTACATGTTAATGATCTGCTCACGGAAAATGAGCGCTTTTTCTCTGAGTGTCCTTCGTGATGGTGATCCATAATATATAATATCATCATTCTGAATGAATCCGTAATACCTGAATCCCTTTGATTCCATGTAAAACCTGTAATCAAATTCATACGGATTTCCTTTGTTTCTTATTTCCCGAGGCGTGGTCCTGAACATAATAATATCTCCGGGCATCAGTTTTGTCAGCTGGCTATTTTTGCTATAATAAAGAATTATTGAACCTTCTATCCTCTTCTTCACACTATCGCTCCAGATATACTTCAGCTTTGATTTTATCAGGAACGAATTTTCTTTTTCTTCGGGAAAATCAAGTACAACTGAACAAAGCAATTGTTCTTTCTGTTCGAGTGTGGAAAGGCTTCTTCTTTCATTTACAGCAAGAATAACGCCCGAAAGAAACAATGCAGCAGTGAGGATTGCTCCAAACGCCGTGTTATTGTACGAATTAATTGTGAAGTAGCTGATTAACAGTAGTATGATTAAAAAGCCATAAAGCAGAAGCATTATTTTAATGCCGATTCCTTCTGCGCAAAAACTGGCTGCAATGCCCAGACAGTAAGGGATAAATATCCGCAAAAAAGGTACTTCCTTTAAAAGCACGATATGCAGCTATTGAGACTGCATAAAGATAATAAAAAACTATTTCTTTCGTGGGGTATATACGATAGTTTTGTAGTCGGCTTCGAATTTTCCTTTGCTGATATCGTTAAGTTTACCCTTTATCAGTCTTTTTCTCAGTGGATTAATCTTTTCTACAAAAAGTATTCCGTCGAGATGATCATATTCATGCAGGAAGACTCTTGCCTTATACCCTACAAAAGTTTCATCGTGGAATTCCCAGTTTTGGTCGTAATACTGAACTCTGATGTGTGATTCCCTCTTTACTTCTTCACGAATATTCGGGATGCTCAGGCACCCCTCGTTCATTGGTACAAGTTCCCCGTCTTTCTCAATTATTTTCGGATTGATAAATACTCTCTTGAAATTTGCAAATTCAGGTTCATCTTCTGCCAGAGGGGCACCATCAATAACAAATACCCTGATTGATTTTCCTATCTGGGGAGCTGCAAGCCCCACTCCTTCAGCAGCGTACATTGTTTCAAACATATCATCGATTAGCTGCTTCAGTCCAGGGTAATCCTTCTCTACTTCAGCGGCAACTTTCTTTAAAACAGGGTGTCCGTAAACAACAACCGGATATATCATTTTGTTATTTTTTACTGTTAAGAAAAGACCTTTTCTCCAGAAACGATTGAAGGATAAGTGAAGCACTAATTTTGTCGACCAATGATTTATCCATCCTCTTTTTTTTCTTCACGCCACCTTCAATCAGTGTCTGCTGACCTATCACAGAAGTGAATCTCTCATCTGCCAGATAAATTGGTTTATCAGGATAGAGCTTTCTCATTCTTCTTATGAACGGTTCAATATATTTAACAGCTTCACTTGGCTCATTGTTCATTTGTAACGGGTAACCGATAACAATTTCATCAACAGTTTCTTTTTTGAAATAATCAGAGAGGAAGTTTTCAACTTCGGTTACCGGAACTGTTTCGAGTGGTGAAGCAATTATCCGCATAGGATCTGTGACTGCAAGACCCACGCGTTTCTTTCCATAATCTATAGCAAGTATTCGTCCCATTGAAAATCAAGTGCAAAGATAAAAATAAAAACAAAAGGGGGTTGCCCCCCCTTGTTGTCTATTTTAGCATTAAATAGTAAAACTACTGCTGTGGATATTGCATCTCTGCAAGGCGTTTATAGGTTTTGTATCTCCATTTTGCATTTTCCTCGGCATCTTTGAATAGAGCCTCGGCTTCTTTCGGGTTTGTCTTGAGCAGGGCAGTATAACGTACTTCTGAATGCAGGAATTCCTGGAAGAGTGACCAGTCGGGTTCCTTCGAATCGAGGATGAAAGGATTCTTGCCTTCAGCTTCAAGCAGAGGATTGTATCTGTACAGATGCCAGTAACCGGCCTTAACAGCTCTCTCTTCCTGTTCCTGCGACTTGCCCATTCCGTACTTTAGTCCATGGTTTATACATGGAGCATATGCAATAATCAGCGACGGACCCGGATATGCCTCAGCTTCCTTAATAGCTTTAAGCAGCTGTGCGTTGTTTGCACCCATGGCAACCTGTGCAACATAAACATAACCATAACTTATTGCCATCAGACCGAGGTCTTTCTTCCTGATCTTTTTACCTGCTGCTGCAAATTTTGCAACAGCTGCTGCAGGGGTCGCTTTGGATGCCTGTCCGCCTGTGTTGGAATAAACCTCTGTATCGAGTACAAGTAAGTTTACATCCTCACCCTGGGCGAGTACATGGTCGAGTCCGCCAAAACCTATATCATAAGCCCAGCCATCACCGCCGATTATCCAGTGAGATTTCTTGACAAGGTATTGTTTGAGACTCAGTATCTCTCTGGCAACCTCGGAACCGTCCTTTTCACACGCTTCCACAACCTTCGCCGATGCAACCTTTGAAGCTTCGGCATTGTTCCTGGAGGCGAGCCACTCTTCGAATGCCGCCTTTGTTTCGGAATTAACCTTGCCATTGCTTAGGGCTTCTTCCATCTTCCTTGCTATACGCTCCCTTAACTTATTTGTTCCAAGGGCCATTCCAAATCCGTATTCGGCATTATCTTCAAAGAGTGAATTAGCCCATGCCGGTCCGTGACCGTTTTTGTTTATAGTATATGGTGTGGAAGGAGCTGAACCTCCGTAGATTGACGAACAACCTGTTGCGTTTGCAATGGTCATTCTGTCACCAAATAGCTGGGTTATAAGTTTTATGTATGGAGTTTCTCCACAGCCTGCGCATGCTCCCGAAAATTCAAAGAGTGGCTGTGCAAACTGACTATTCTTAACGTTGAGGAACTTATCAACAACATTATCCTTGTACCCCACTTTTTCATGCATGTAAGTCCAGCGCTCTGCTTCGGCAAGCTGTGTTTCGAAAGGTTTCATTACAAGAGCCTTGGTTTTGGCAGGACATACATCAGCACAGTTACCGCATCCCACGCAGTCGTAAACACTAACCTGTATTCTGAATTTGTAAGCTTTAAGTGATCCGGGAATAGCCTGAAGGACTTTCGTTCCTTCCGGAGCTTTTGCAGCTTCTTCTTCAGTAAGGAGGAAAGGCCTGATAGCTGCATGTGGACATACATACGAACACTGGTTGCATTGTATGCAGTTCTCTGGCTGCCACTCAGGTACATGTACTGCCACGCCACGTTTTTCATAAGCAGTGGTTCCCGGAGGGAAGGTTCCGTCTTCACGACCAATAAAGGCACTTACCGGAACCTCATCTCCTTTCATGCGGTTTATGGGGTCAAATATCTTCTTGATAAATTCAGGAACATCCCTGGTATCAGGTTGCTGTTCAATCTTAATGTCAGCCCATTCTGCAGGAATATCAACCTTTATCACTTCTCCGCCCCTGTCAATAGCATCGTAGTTCTGCTTTACAACATCCTCTCCCTTACGGCCATAAGTTTTTTTAACTGCATCCTTCATCTCTTTAACGGCTTTCTCGTAAGGTATTACATTTGAAACCTTAAAGAAAGCTGACTGCATTATAGTGTTGGTACGGGTTCCCAGGCCAAGTTCATCTGCAATGGCAGTTGCGTTGATCATATAGAAATTGATCTTGTTTTCGGCAAGATATTTTTTCATATGATCGGGTAGGCGACGCTTTGTCTCTTCAACATCCCATATCGAATTAAACAGGAAGGTGCCGCCTTTCTTCAGACCTTTGAGC
The DNA here is from genome assembly GCA_049654745.1 of Bacteroidales bacterium. Taxonomy (GTDB): domain Bacteria; phylum Bacteroidota; class Bacteroidia; order Bacteroidales; family VadinHA17; genus LD21. The sequence continues at coordinate 25,131 of JBASIK010000202.1, read as the reverse complement.
ATATCGTATTTGTTCAGATATGCAGGCACATGACATGCAACAAAATCAGGATTGTTTACATAATAAGGCGAACGAATCGGCTTATCCCCAAAACGTAGATGTGATACTGTCAGTCCACCTGATTTTTTCGAGTCGTAAGCAAAATATGCCTGGCAGTATTTGTCGGTGGTCTCACCGATAATCTTGATAGAGTTTTTGTTGGCGCCTACTGTACCGTCTGCACCGATACCGAAGAATTTTGCGGAATAAGTTCCGGGATAATCAACATCTATATCGGGCAGCAGCGGGAGTGATGTATGGGTAACATCATCAATAATACCAATTGTAAAATGATTCTTCGGCTCTTTCAGTTTCATGTTTTCAAACACCGAAAGAATCATAGCAGGTGTTGTGTCTTTCGAGCTGAGTCCGTAACGTCCAGCAAGGATTAACGGTTGTAACTCACTGTCGTAAAAGAGTGATTTTATATCAAGGTATAAAGGATCTCCGAGTGCCCCAGGTTCTTTGGTTCGGTCGAGAACAGAAATAACTTTTACAGTTTTGGGTAGTACATCGAAGAAATATTTTGCCGAGAAGGGTCTGTAAAGATGAACTGCTATCAAACCAACTTTTTCACCTTTTGCAGTAAGGTAATCGATAGTTTCTTTCGTTGTGTCAGTTACAGAACCCATTGCAATAATTATCCTGTCGGCTTCCGGATGTCCGTAATAATCAAAAGGTTTATATGTTCTGCCTGTAAGCTTCGATATTTCAGCCATATATTCTGCAACGATGTCGGCAACAGGCTCATAGTATCTGTTTATAGCTTCTTTTGCCTGGAAGAAAATATCAGGATTCTGTGCTGTTCCCCTTGTTACAGGCTTCTCCGGATTTAGTGCGTTGTTTCTGAATGCTGCAAGTGCATCCCAATCAACAAGTTTCTTAAGATCTTCCATTTCCAGAAGTTCTATCTTCTGAACTTCAGCTGAGGTACGGAAGCCGTCGAAGAAATGTAGGAAAGGAATTCTGGATTTTATTGCTGAGAGGTGGGCAACACCGGCAAGGTCCATAATTTCCTGAACACTTCCACTTGCAAGCATTGCAAAGCCAGTCTGGCGTGTTGCGTAGATATCGCTATGATCTCCAAATATTGAAAGTGCATGGGCAGCCACAGTACGGGCACTAACGTGAAAAACACCCGGCAGAAGCTCAGCAGCAATCTTGTACATATTGGGTATCATCAGTAACAAACCCTGCGAAGCAGTGAATGTTGTACAGAGGGCACCCGATTGAAGGGTACCGTGAACAGCACCGGCAGCTCCTGCCTCCGATTGCATTTCGACTACTTTGACTGTTTCGCCGAACATGTTCTTTAACCCCGAAGCTGCCCACTCGTCAACATATTCAGCCATTGTCGACGATGGTGTAATGGGATAAATACAGGCCACCTCACTGAACATATATGCTATATGCGATGCAGCCTGGTTACCGTCACATACTATGAATTTTTTCATTTTCATTTTTTATTTAGTTACCTAGTTGTTTTTAAAGATTTAGTTTCAGATGCAAAGTTATAAACTGACAGCAAGAAAACAGGAATTTTAATTTTATTTAACTACCATTCATCGAGAAAAGAAATTCCTCGTTCGACTTTGTCTGAGCCAGTCTATCGTGCAGAAATTCCATAGCTTCCACCGAGTTCATGTCGCTGAGATAGTTGCGGAGAACCCATATCTTCTGCAGTATTGTTTTGTTAAGAAGCAAATCTTCCCTTCTGGTACTGGAAGCCGGAATATCGATTGCCGGGAATATCCTTCTGTTGGCAAGCTTGCGGTCGAGCTGAAGCTCCATATTACCGGTGCCCTTGAATTCCTCAAAGATAACTTCGTCCATCTTTGAACCTGTGTCGATGAGGGCTGTTGCGATAATTGTAAGCGAGCCTCCGTTTTCAATATTGCGGGCGGCACCAAAAAACCTCTTTGGTTTATGAAGTGCGTTAGAATCTACACCACCCGACAGCACCTTGCCCGATGCTGGGGCAATGGTGTTGAATGCCCTTGCCAGCCTGGTGATGGAATCAAGGAGAATTACCACATCATGCCCGCACTCTACAAGCCTCTTTGCTTTCTCCAGTACAATATTCGCAACCCTGCAATGCCTTTCTGCCGGCTCATCAAAAGTTGATGCAATAACTTCTGCTTTTACATTTCTGGCCATATCGGTAACCTCCTCAGGCCTTTCGTCAACAAGCAGAATTATCAGATACACCTCAGGATGATATTTGGCAATGGCGTTTGCAATCTCCTGAAGGAGAATGGTTTTTCCTGTTTTCGGCTGAGCTACTATCAGGCCCCTCTGTCCTTTGCCTATCGGACAGAACATGTCAATTATTCTCACCGAAAGAGAACCTTCACCGGGTGTGCAAAGGGTGAATTTTTCATTGGGGAAGAGCGGGGTGAGATAATCGAAAGGAACCCTGTCTCTTATGTAATCCGGACTTCGGCCATTAATTTCTTCAATTTTGATAAGCGGAAAATATTTTTCACCTTCCCTGGGAGGTCTTATGGATCCGGTTACAGTGTCGCCGGTTTTGAGGCCAAAGAGTTTAATCTGCGACTGTGAAACATATACATCATCGGGTGAACTGAGGTAATTGTAATCGGCCGACCTCAGAAACCCATAACCGTCAGGCATTATTTCAAGAACCCCCGTTGTATAGATAACTCCTTCGAAATCATAGAACCTTTCTTTTTTCTCCTCTTTCTCTTCTTTTTCCCTGGGTTCAGGGGCTGTAATGACCTCTTCACTTAAACCTCTCTCAGCCGAAAGTTCTTTCTCCGAAGCCTCTATTTCAGCTTTAAGCTCCTCATCAAGAAGCTCTCCATTGGGTATTGATAGAAGCGAATCATCCAGAAGTTCCTTTTCCTTGGTTTTCTCAACCGGAGCTTCTTCTTTCTTATAAGGCTCTTCTTCTCTTCTCTTCTGATGAGATTCTGATTTAGGAATTATTATTTCCGGAGCTTCGAATAACTCATACTTCTGCTTCTTCTTCCTTCCGGCTTCGTCAGACTTATCCTCAGTACCGCGATAATCGTGCCAATCTTTGGTGCCAGTTTCAGATCTGGTAAGCCCATCGGGAGTAACAGTGATGATTGATTCCCGCGAATTTCCCGCACTCTTGATGAAACGGGGCCTTTTCCCACGCCTTGACGAAGGCTCGGTTTTCGATCCTGAATCCTTTTCCTCAGCAGCTTCAGTTTCTGGCAACGGCTTGCCTTCGATTGATTTCAATGCCTGCTGGTCCAGTATCTTATAAATAAGATCCTGCTTTTTGAGCGATTCAACTCTTTTAATGTTTAGAGATTTAGCTATTTCCCGTAACTCGGGAACCAGCTTTTTACTTAATTCAAGAATGTCGTACATAATCTGCTTCTGCGATGTGTGAAATTGATTTCTTAATTTTTATCTGATAACCCGGGTTCAGAGAAGACCAATAAACCCGAAAGAATAATATTTAATAACACGTGCAATATTAAATAAAATTGCTAATAAATTTCCAAATTAAAGTCATAAAGTAATTGCTTGTCTTGTGAAGTTGATTTTATCAACGGCAACGACGTGACAAAATTAGTAAAATATTTTTATTGACAAAAATATTATATGAACTTGTATTGATGAAGAATATTTTTTTTATTAAAATTGTAGCGTTTGGCTGGTTTTTTATTTTTTTATTCATTCCTTTGACCTGTACATATGCGTCAGCTCAAAATATCAAAACAGGTCACAAATCGTGATACACCATCTCTTGATAAATACCTTCAGGAGATAGGCAAGGTCGATTTATTGTCTCCCGAAGATGAGGTAAATCTGGCAAGGCGCATTAAATCAGGAGATAATGATGCCCTTGCAACATTGGTGAAGGCAAATCTGAGGTTTGTTGTTTCAGTTGCCAAACAGTACCAGAACCAGGGCATGACTTTGCCCGACCTGATAAACGAAGGCAACCTCGGACTGATGAAAGCAGCCCAGAGGTTTGATGAGACAAGGGGCTTTAAGTTCATTTCCTATGCAGTATGGTGGATACGCCAGTCTATACTGCAGGCTCTTGCTGAACAGGCACGTATCATAAGGCTGCCTGTGAATAAGATAGGTTCGCTCAACAGAATTAACAAGGCATTCGCCAGGCTCGAACAGAAGTATGAGAGAGAACCATCCGACCAGGAGATTGCCGATATGCTCGAGATGGCTCCAGATGAGGTTAAAGACGCTCTCAAAACGAACGGACGAGCCATAAGCATGGATGCCCCTATCAGCCCCGACGAAGAAAACACAATGTATGACATCATACAAAATAACGACTCTCTTAGCCCCGACAAAAACCTTATCAACGAATCCCTGTCCTTCGAAATCGAAAGAGCACTGAGTACCCTGTCGCCCCGAGAAGCAAAAGTCCTTAAACTTTACTTCGGAATAAATATGAAACATCCTTATACCCTCGAGGAAATAGGAGAGGTGATGAAACTTACACGCGAAAGAGTGAGGCAGATAAAAGAAAAAGCAATAAAGAAAATCCAGTATACAACCCGCTGTAAGATTCTCAAAACATACCTGGGCTGATGATTTTTCAAAATTGTTTGCCAAATTTACTGCCTTAAACCTATCTTTATGACACACCTTGTTGCCCCTTCAATACTGACAGCCGATTTTGGCAACCTTGAAAAGGAAATAAAAATGCTCAACAGCAGCGTTGCCGACTGGATACACCTCGACATAATGGATGGTGTCTATGTACCAAATATTTCATTCGGCTTTCCCGTACTGGAATGTGTAAAAAGAATCGCAACAAAACCTCTCGATGTACACCTGATGATAGCAGATGCCGAACGTTACCTGCACCAATTCAGAAAAGCAGGAGCCGACATACTTACAGTCCATTATGAGGCATGTATCCACCTCCAGCGAACCGTAACTGAAATAAGAGCGCTCGGAATGAAAGCCGGTGTGGCCCTGAACCCTCATAACCCTGTTTTCCTGCTCAGGAATATTCTACCATATATTGATATGGTCCTTATTATGACTGTTAACCCTGGTTATGGAGGACAGACATTTATCGAAGAGAGCTGGAACAAAATCACAGAAATGAGAAAAATGATAGATGAATCGGGATATAATGTAATGATACAGGTGGATGGGGGAGTAGACCTTTCAAATGCTGCAAAACTTGTAGGGAAAGGTGTAAATGTTCTGGTGGCAGGAAATACAGTTTTCAGTTCAGACGACCCGGTCGGAACCATTTATAAGCTTAAAAATCTTCAGCCTGTACATTGATTTTGCCTGAGGACTTCTGTTTCAATATACTTTATTATATCATCTTTCTGTAAAGGATTGAACCATCTGATTTCTTTTTCCCTTGCCCACCATGTAATTTGCCTTTTTGCGTACCTCCGGCTGTTGCGCTTAATCAGACTGATTGCAGTTTCTATTGTTATTTTTCCGTCAAAATATTCGAACAGTTCCTTATAGCCGAGTGTTTGAAGGGCATTCAGATGTTTGTATTTCAAAAGATTACGTGCTTCTTCCACAAGTCCTTCGGTGACCATTCTGTCAACCCTTTCATTGATTCTGGTGTAGAGCTCGTCACGTGGCCGTTCTAACCCAATTTTTATAATTCTGAAATCTCTTCGACGCTTTTCCTTTTTCAAAAATGAAGAATATGGCCTTCCTGTGGTCTCACATATTTCCAGTGCCCTTATAATCCTTTTGTGGTTTTTCAGGTCAACTATCTTGTAATAATCAGGATCCAGTAACTTAAGTGCTATTCTCAAGCTTTCAATACCTTCCCGCTGGTAAAGCTTCCAGTACTTTTCCCTTGCGGCAGGGTCCACATCAGGTATGTCGTCTATGCCAATACATACGGCATCGACGTATAAGCCTGAGCCGCCAGTCAAGATAACCAGAGGGTTCCGGGAAAAAAGCTCCGGAAGCAGCTTAAGCACATCCCTTTCGTACATGCTGGCGCTATAGTAATCTGTTACTGAAAGGAATCGTACAAAATGATGCCTTACTTTGCTGAGCTGCTCTTCGGTAGGTGCTGACGTGCCAATAACCATCTCCCTGTAAAACTGCCGGGAATCACAGGAGATGATTTCAGTTTTGAAATGTCCGGCCAGGTCAATTGAGAGTTCTGTTTTCCCGACACCTGTCGGGCCAACGACCACAATAAGAGTGTTTTGCATGAAGTGTCAAGAAATTGAAGAGGTCTATTCCTCTTCTTCTGTCTGGTCGAAGCTTTCGAAATCACTCAGTCCTTCATCCTCGTCGCCGTTGAAAAATACATCATCCACGTCAATGTCTTCCTCTTCTTCCTCGTCATCAATGGTAAGAGGGCTCAGGTTTCTCCTTGAAGCAGCTCCGAAGACGATTTGTTTTGGCGGTAAGCCTTTGGAATTAGTGCAAACAGGATATTGTCTGCCTTCAACTTCCTTTGTATCACCTACATACTCGATGAAAAGAGCCCTTTCATTGAAGAAATCGAAGACGTAAAGCAATTTCTGATTCTTTTTATAAATTATCTCTTCAAGAACCGCATCTTCCATGGTAGAAGAACCTGCACCCATGTCAATGAGGGTGAATTCTTCTTCTTTTTCCCAGTTGTTCGATGCCAGATAAAAAGAAGCCATCTGCGATTTGTCAAACTCCAGCTCTTCCTGAAGAATATTGTGAAAATCGAGCAGAGTCTGGCGGTCGAGCAACTCAAACTCCCTTACAAATGAGTCATCTTCATCCGATAGTACAACAAATTTATAAACCATAACTCTTTGCTAATTGAGGCGGTGCAATATAATATTTTTTTGTTTTTACAATGCCTCTCCCAGATTTTTTTTTAAAATAAATTCAATTGTATCAATGTCATCAGCATAATCCCACAATTCAGGCCATTGAGTTTTTCCAAAATCAATCAGACCCCTTCCCACAATGCACTGTATTTTCTCTTTGTCAGAGTCGAAAAGAAAAGAAAAATCTTCATCTCTTCTATAATATTCATAATAAATTACAGAGACAGGTGATGCATAGGCTGGGTCTTCTTTCATCAGATAGAAACCGCTGTCGGTGAAAGCCTCTTTGTTTACAAGATATACAGCTTTGTAGTAATCATAGTTGTTACCGTATTTTGTGTGGTTAATGAGTCCGGAATATTTTTCCCAGTATTTTTTTAAAGAATCAACATCAAAATATTCAGGAATAAAAATCTTTGAAACGTTTCTACATCCAAGCCCGAAATATGAAAAAATATCCTCACCTAGCTTTTCAAGCTCGCTTTCATCCTCATTACCTGTAATAATGGCAACACTATTGCGGTTTTTCCTTATGAGACTGTGATATTTCCCGAAATAATATTCAAAATACCTCGATGTATTGTTGCTTCCGGTTGCAATCACCGCATCGAATCCTTTAATAATACCATCGCTGAATTCGATCAGTTCCCTGAATTCATCACTGATATCGTATAGTATTTCTGCTATAGCAACCGGCAATTCAGGATCTTTCGAACTTGTGCGTGCAATAATCCTGTTGCCTGTGATAAGAACCGAAAGAAAATCATGAAAGCCTACCAGTGGAATATTACCTGCCATGATAACTCCCACGTTAACAGGAGAATAGTCTATACTAAGCTCCGGATACCTTCCAGTCCATTCCCTCAGTTTTTTTTCAGTTAGATTGACAGAAATGGCTTTAAGAGCCATTCTGACGTTTTCCGGTGTAAACCATGGATTTACGAACTGCTGGCGGTTGATAAGATTCTCAATTTTTCCGGCATACTTTCCCCTGCCTTCCAGTGCCTCCCTGAGTATATCCCCCAGCTGTGCAAAACATGAAATTCTATCTGATAATTTCATTTTAAGAATTCTGTAACGATGCAAAATTAGTTTTTTCCAGTGAGTATGAAAAACAAAAACCTTCCTGCTTTAAAAACGGGAAGGCTTTTTGTTTTTTCAGGTAAAAAAATGATCTACTGCACCATTTTATAAGTTTATTTCCTTTGTTTTTTCTTGCGTCTTTTAACTTCATTCTGCATAATTTTAATGCTTTCCTCCATCTCTTTTAATGAAATGCTTTTTGATTCAATAAGAAAACTTATAAGGTTTTTGAAAGATTTGGAGAAGTAGTCATGTACAAAATTTTTAATATGAGTTTTTGTATATTCCTCTTTTGATATCTGAGGGAAGTATTCATGTGAGCGGCCATGTGCCTTGTGGGTTACGTAACCTTTGTCCTGAAGGATTCTTATTATAGTGCTGATTGTAGTATAGGCAGGCTTAGGTTCCGGGAAATGTTCCAGGATATCTTTAACAAATCCCTTTTTAATTTTCCAGAGTACCTGCATAACTTCTTCTTCTGCTCTTGTTAATCTCATGATTTTAGTTTTTTTGATTATTAACCAATACAAAAATATAACGAAATTTTTAGTTTTTCAACTAATTTGTTAAATATTTTTTAGTTGAACAGCTTTTTGTATCTAGTTGAAAATTTTGTATTTTTAGCTCTAAATCTGTTGGTCAATTAGCTAAACCCGGTATTATGTTCAGATTCAGTATTTTCAGAGAGAATTTAAGGATTGCGGTGCGAGCAATAAAGTCAAACCGGGTAAGAACTATTTTAACTGTCTGCATTATTGCATTCGGTATTATGGCTCTTATTGGTATACTTACCGCCATTGATGCCATTAAAACCTCTCTCACTGAGCAGTTCACAATGATGGGGGCTAATTCATTCACGATTTCATCGAGAGGGATGAACATTCAGATAGGGAGTTCAAGTTACAGAGCGAGGAACTATTCAAGGATTTCGTACCGGGAAGCAGAAGAGTTCAAAAGAAGATTTGAAGAACCTGCCTGGGTGTCAATTTCTTATAATGCTTCGGGGATGGCAACTGTAAAATATGGATCGGAGAAGACTAACCCGAACGTGTCGCTTGTAGGTGTTGACGAAGACTATCTGACAGTTTCGGGGTATGAAATTGAATCGGGTAGAAACTTTTCGCAAGAAGAAGTCAGGATGGCACGTCATTATGTTGTAATAGGGTCTGAAATAGTCAGAAGCCTTTATCCGGCAGGAACCGACCCTGTGGGAACGGAGATAAATGTTGCCGGAATGAACCTGAGGGTTATAGGTGTACTGAAGTCGAGGGGTGCCAGTGCAGTAAGTAGTGATAATGTGTGCCTGATGCCAGTCACAACAGCAAGGCAGTATTTTTCGAGGCCCAATATGACATTCAGTATTACCGTGATGCCTCACAAACCTGCCAACCTCGAAGTTGTTGCAGGTGCTGCAGAAGCCGTATTCAGAATTGTACGGAATCTTAATCCGAGGGATGAATCAGATTTTAATATTACAAGAAGCGACAACATAGTTACATTGCTTCTTCAGAATATCAGGTATGTTACTCTGGCAGCAACACTTATTGGTATAATAACCCTCTTTGGTGCTTCTGTCGGACTTATGAATATCATGCTTGTCTCGGTAACTGAACGTACACGCGAGATAGGTACCCGGAAGGCAGTAGGAGCAAAACCCTCAACAATTAAAAACCAGTTCCTCTTCGAATCAATATTGATAGGACAAATGGGTGGATTTTTTGGCATAATTCTGGGTGTAATTATCGGAAATGTTGTATCTTCAATGCTGAAATCCAGTTTTGTTATTCCATGGTTATGGGTGGGAACAGGAATTGTAGTTTGTTTTATTGTTGGGATCGCATCGGGTTACGCGCCAGCTGTGAAGGCGGCTAATGTCGACCCGATTGAAGCTCTCAGATATGAATAATTAAAATATTTTTCTATATGGAAAAATTAGTCATTCAGGAAGAACTTAAGAACTGTCCGAGAATATATTATTATCCTGCAATAAATAAACTGGAGTTAAAGGGCCGTTCTATTCCGGAAAATCCTGAACTTATTTTCAGGAAACTTGACGAGTGGATTACCAGCCATTTTGAAAAAAATGATTCGCTCGATGTTGATATTATGCTGGAATACATCAATAGCGGGTCTTCAAAATACCTGTATGAAATTCTTCGAAAACTTTCATTCTTTATAGATTCCGGGAAGAAAGTTAACATCAAATGGCTGTACGAAGAAGATGATGAAGCTATGCTTGAGCTCGGTGAACATTATCGCGATGCCGCAGGAATACCACTCACAATTGAAATGATAATTTGAATAGTCGTGAAGGTTAGGGTCTCCTTTCAGTCAGCTTATATGATAAAGAAGCGATAAGTGAAAATTTTCAGGTTGAGAATCTGGATTTAATATCTGAGAAACTTGCAGGATAAACACTGATTGTTTGAGGCAAAAAAAGGGGCTTTTTCAGAAGCCCCTTTTTTCATGAAAACAAGATTTATTCCCGTGCCTGCTATTTCATTACAAGTGGAATGAGATCCACAACGCGGCACGAATAACCCCACTCATTGTCGTACCATGAGAACACCTTAACCATCTTGCCGTTTACCATTGTGCTGAGTGCATCGAATATTGATGAGGCAGGGTTATGGATAACATCGCATGATACAATAGGATCTTCTGTATATTCGAGAATGCCTTTCATCGGTCCTTCGGCTGCCTTTTTCATTGCAGCATTGACCTCTTCCTTCGTAACTTCTCTCTTGAGAACAGCAACCAGATCAACCAGAGAACCAGTCGGGGTGGGTACTCTTACTGCCACACCGTCGAGTTTACCCTTGAGTTCAGGTATAATTTTGCCTATTGATTTTGCTGCTCCTGTTGTGGTGGGAATCTGTGATAAGGCTGCAGCGCGGGCACGCCTCAGATCTTTGTGCGGAAGATCAAGAATCCTCTGATCGTTGGTATATGAGTGTATCGTGGTCATATAACCCATCTCGATTCCAAAATTGTCGTTCAGGACCTTAACAATAGGGGCAAGGCAGTTGGTAGTGCACGATGCGTTTGATATACATTTATGCTCGGGTTTGAGATCCTTCTCATTGACACCGATAATTATCATTGCATCTATTTCATCTTTTGCTGGTACACAAAGGATAACCTTCTTTGCTCCGTTTTTCAGATGGTCACCATAACCACCCTTGGGACTCTCCTTTGATGTGAAAACACCCGTTGATTCAATTACAACATCCGGTTTCTCAACCCATGGAATAACAGCAGGATTTTTTTCAGCTGTCACCCTGTATTTCTTGCCGTGAACAATAATATTTTCATCATCATAGGTGACTCCTTCAAATTTGCCCTGTGTTGAGTCGTACTTCAGCAAATGAGCCAGAGTTTTGGTATCTGTTACATCATTGATACCAACAATTTCAATATTGTCTCGTTCAAGAGCGATTTTAAAAACATTGCGCCCTATTCTTCCGAATCCATTAATTGCAACTTTAATTTTCGACATATCAATAAATTTTAATGGTTAATACAATGAACTGCCAAAAATAGAAAAAAAAATTCATCTGGCAAACCGTATGTGATAAATTGAATTACTACCGTCTTACCCTGAAAATATTTGACAATTTGTTTGCTTCAGGATTCAGAGGATCTATTATCATGCCAAAACGGTAACTGGCAAAGAGGGAGAAATATACAGCTTTGTTTTTAGCCACATCCATTATTGGAATGGCTTTGGGAAATGCATCTATCTGGGCTCCGATTTCAATGGCATGAATCACTTTTTCCTGCCTGCTGTATTCAAAGTTGAAACCTGCCTTGCCGTAAAGACCCGGCAGTAACTTGCCTTCTTCTATGCCTTTGAAAAAAGAACATTTCCCATAAATCATTGTGGGATCATGCTTCCTGACATCAAATTTTTCTTCAATGATCTCAGCCTCGTAGGAACTTACAAACTTGAGAATTTTGTAATAAATAGGCTTGTAAAAGGCAATAACGGGCCCCGCAGTGTAAAAGTATCTCACAGCAACTCCTCCCAGATCTCCCTTTTCAAAAATCTCTTTCTGATGTCCAATACCACCCCTGAAAACAACTACAGAGTTTTTTTTGCCGAAGATAAATGAACCCGGAGTCTGATAGGCAGGATTGGTAAGCCTGACTTCTTTAGGATGCTTGAGGGTAACCATATCAAACTCAAGAAGCCTTCTGTTGAAATAATCCAGCCTCTTTCCCTCCCTGTAACTTATCCCGTAACCGTCAGTACTTAAAATAAGACCAAATGTGAACTCATTGCGGAAGACAATCCTTGCCTGTTCATCAATTTCACCCTGGCCGGAAAGTTGATATCCGAAAAACAAAACAAACAATGCTGATATGTACAGCTTCCTCATTACAGTTTTCCCGAAAGGTGAAATTATGATAAGAGGGTGTTTCAACCCCTTCTCAGCTCTGTATTCTCAGTCACTGCTTTGCTATAGGCAGGACATGTCTTTTTTGTGCATGAACTTGTTGCGACAACAATCACAGTAGCCAGAAGCAGAATAAAAACAAGTCTTTTCATGTTATAATTCTGGTTAAAATTTCTATGACAAAAATAAGTTTTTAATGTTAAAAACAAGTACTCTTATAACAATTTTAATAATTAACTGTTCAAAATCTGTTTTTTACTTTTCAGTTCAGGGTAATAACCAAACGTATCATGCCTATTTTTATTGTGTTTCTGGTGAACCATTTGCACAGGAAATTGTTTTTAGATGAAAAGCATGTTTAAAATGTTTATTCAGAAAAATAAAATTTTACTATTACTGATTTTTGTCATTATGAGCTCTGAGAATTTTGCCCAAAAACAGCCTCCTTTGAACGAACTGTTGCCTGCAGAGTCGGCTGTGATACTCGGAAAAGGAACAGAACCTCCTTTTTCGGGAAAATACGAGAAACTCTTTGCAACTGGTACATATATTTGCAAACAATGCGGGTCGGCGTTGTTTTACTCCGACAGCAAGTTTGACGCACATTGCGGCTGGCCGAGCTTCGATGCCGAAATACCCGGGGCAGTTACACGCAAGCCCGACCCCGATGGCAGGCGAACTGAAATTACCTGCAGCTATTGTGGGGGGCACCTTGGTCATGTGTTTACTGGTGAGGGATTTACTCCGCGCAACACCCGTCATTGTGTGAACTCCCTTTCACTCGATTTTGTTCCTTCAAAAATTGAGCCAGGAAGGTATGGTACCGCAATATTCGCAGGTGGATGTTTCTGGGGAGTAGAATATTTCCTTCAGAAAGAACCTGGCGTTGTGTCTGTTACATCAGGATATACCGGAGGACATGTTAAAAATCCTTCATACCGCGAAGTATGCACCGGAAAGACCGGTCACGCAGAGGCCGTGAAGGTAATTTACGATACCCGCAAAACATCATACGAAAAGCTTCTGAAACTTTTCCTTGAAATACACGACCCCACCCAGGTTAACAGGCAGGGACCGGATGTGGGAGAACAATACCGCTCGGAAATATTCTGGCTGAACAGTGAACAAAAGACACTGGCTGAGAAATATATAGGTATACTTAAAAGCAAAGGGCTGAATGTTGCAACCCGCATCACAAAAGCATCAGAATTCTACGAAGCTGAAGATTATCACCAGGATTATTATTTTAAAACAGGTAAACTGCCTTATTGTCACGGCTATACAAAACGGTTCTAACATGCAGGTAACGAATCCTAAAGAGTCAGTATCATAAGGTTAGCCTGAGTACTTCATGCTTCGGGAGGAACCGGTTATAGGTAGTAAAGGGTAACCGGTAACCGGCATTTGCATAATTATTTACTTCTTATCTTTACACGCACTTTAAATTAACAGGAATATTTGACAGTCAAACAAAAAACAATGAATCATGGATAAGATATTTGAAATTCTGATAAATAGAAGGACCATCAGAAAATATTCTGAGAGGGATGTTGATGATGCATTGCTGAATAAAATTCTCGCTGCAGGTATACGGGCATCTACAACAGGCAATATGCAGGTTTACAGCATAATAGTTACCCGCGATAATGAAATCAAAAAGCAACTTCTGCCTTTGCATTTCAACCAGAAAATGGTTACAGAGGCACCGGTGCTTCTCACTTTCTGCGCCGACTTTAACAGATTCAGTAAATGGTGCCGGATGAGAAAGGCTGAGCCAGGCTATGATAATTTTCTTTCATTCCTCACAGCAGCTATTGATGCCCTTCTAGTTGCCCAGACTGTTTGCATAGCAGCTGAGTCTTCGGGTCTGGGAATATGTTATCTTGGAACTACAACATATATGGCACATAAGATTATAGAGGTTCTTAAACTGCCCACAGGAGTGGTGCCTGTTACAACAATAGCACTGGGTTGGCCTGCAGAGATTCCAGAGCAGGTCGACCGCCTGCCTCTTGATGCAGTAATCCATCATGAAACCTACCACGATTATTCTGCAGAGGATATAGATAGAATCTATCACGAAAAAGAACAAAGAGCCGATTCATTGCAATACATAAGAGAAAATAACAAGGAAACCCTGGCACAGGTCTTTACAGATGTGAGATATAAAAAGGAAGACAATGTCTATTTTTCCAGAATGTTACTCAAAGTTCTTGAAGAACAAGGATTTATGAATCAATGACATCTGGCTTGTCCAGAAGGCTTCCTATTGTCTTCTGTTGATATGGTGCACATTAGCCTGTTGCAGAGGTGTTATGGTGATATCGTTTATGCAAACATGCGGGGGTCGGGTTGCACACCAGTAGATAACATCTGCAATGTCTTCAGCAGTAAGAGGGTCGACACCACGGTACACCTCCTTTGCCCTCTTTCTGTCGTCCTTGAACCTTACCAAAGAGAATTCTGTCTCAGCCATCCCGGGTGCAATATTTGTAACTTTTATATTATGTTTCAAAAGGTCAATCCTCATCGACCTCGATAAGGAATCAACTGCATGTTTTGTAGCACAGTACACATTGCCGTTTTCATATTCCTCCTTTCCTGCAATGGATGAAATATTGAAAATATGACCCGTTTTCCGGGCAACCATAAAGGGAACCACCGCCCTTGTAACATAAAGTATACCCTTGATATTGGTATCAACCATCCTGTCCCAGTCATCAATGTTGCCTCTGTCAATCGGATCGAGCCCAACAGCAAGTCCGGCATTGTTCACCAGGATATCGATATTCTTCCATTCATCAGGCATTTCATTTATAATGTCCTCAACTTCATACCTTTTTCTTACGTCAAAATTAAGGGGCAGAACTTTTATACCTTTATTTTTTCCAAGCTCTTTTTTTACCTCATCGAGCCGTTCTGTCCTTCTGCCGGTAATTATCACATTATACCCGTTTTCTGCGAATTTCTTCGCTGTTGCCCTGCCGAAACCGGCCGTGGCACCTGTTATCATTATTATTTTATTCATGACTCACTTAATTTACTTAAATGTGGCATAAAAATATGAATAAATGTAAAGCAAAAGTAAGAATAGACTGTGTTATCATATAATATAATGTATGTACTCTCCTCACTCCCTCTCTAATTCGTTAAGAGGGGGCTTATTGTTCACTCCCCAACCCCCCTGGCAATGGGACTGGTATTTTCTATTATCCTGTAAACCTGTTAAGGAGATGACAGATTCATAATTATAAAAGAAAAAGCAAAAAGGAGCTTATATGATGTCTTATCATGTTTTAGGTTAACATTTTTCATATTTTTGTCAACCTGTTTCATTTCAAAAAAGCTGATGAACCGGGGCTGTCTAAAAAGATGTGTATTAGCAAGTATAATAGAAACATAAGAGCTAAAATATTGTATAATAACAAGTCCTCTCTAAGGGCCTGTCCGACGTTGCTGTAGTAAATGCAGGGATTCAGGTATGAAAACAATAAAGAGGCTTTTTAGACAGCCCCAAAATTTAAAAATGAGAATTAATAACAAGCGATAATATTTATATTCAATTATTTGTAAACCACATACATGTGAAAGATACTCCAAATGCCAATAAGAAAGAAGTCGAATCAATGTTTGATTCGATTGCAAAGCATTACGATTTTCTAAACCGTCTTTTATCATTTGGTGCTGATATTTACTGGCGGAGAAAGGCAATAAGAATTATCAGAGAATATATTAAACCAACATATATACTTGATGTTGCATGTGGTACGGGTGACTTTTCGATAGAAGCTGCAAAACTTAATCCGGTTAAAATTACTGGTATAGACATTTCGGAAAAAATGCTTGACACAGGAAGGGAAAAGCTCAGCAAGAAGGGTCTTACTAATAAAATTGAACTCCTGCGGGGCGATTCCGAAAACCTTCCTTTTGATGACAAACAATTCGACCTTGTTATATGCGCCTTTGGCGTAAGAAATTTTAGCGACAGAATGAAGGGACTGAAAGAAATGTCAAGAGTACTAAAAAATGGAGGTATGGTGATGATTCTGGAATTTACAAGACCTGCAGGAGAAATATTCGGGAAGATATATGAAATATATTTTTTCAGGATACTTCCTTTTGTCGGAAAAATGATATCAGGAGACCCTTCGGCATATAAATATCTGCCCGAATCGGTTTATAATTTTCCTCCTGAGGAAGATTTTGTCAGAATGATGAATGAAGCAGGTTTTTCTGATATTCATTTTACCTCATTCACACGGGGTATTGTAACATTTTACAGGGGATTAAAAATAGAGCAATAAGATCTTGTTGGACAGAACAAATATCTGGTTTTAAGAAAAAATGCAATATTTTTACAGCCCTACAGTTTTATATATGTTTCATAATAAAATCTCAGATATTATTTTAGTTCGTGTGAACAGGGTAATTGTCAGGTTATTAGTTGTTTTTATATTACTGTCATCATTATCGTCTCTCTTCGGTCAGAAGGCAAAACCGAAAAATGTATCGTGGTA
This sequence comes from Bacteroidales bacterium, assembly GCA_049654745.1. Lineage (GTDB taxonomy): Bacteria > Bacteroidota > Bacteroidia > Bacteroidales > VadinHA17 > LD21. The sequence goes on along the minus strand of JBASIK010000202.1, from coordinate 8,316 downwards.
CGATGATAAATTTTTGCATTTTGGGTTCTGCCTCGGTTTCAATACTATGGATTTTGTTATTACGCCTTCTCAGAAATATCTTGAATCGGATTCACTCTATCCTGAAGTTTCAATACTTAATCCCGGGATAAATATTCAGATAGTGACTGATATACGACCGGCTGAATATTTCGACATAAGGTTTCTTCCCGGAGTGGCATTTGGACAGCGAAACGTCAGATTCTATAAGAACAGGGTTCTTGAAAATGAGAAGCAACGACTCGAATCCTCATTTATTGAATTCCCTCTTCTACTGAAGTTCAAAGGAGAAAGGCTGAATAATGTAAGGCCTTATGTAATTGGTGGAATAAATTACCGTTACGACCTTGCAGGGAAGAAGGAGTATGACGAAGAAAAACCTATTTACCTTAGGATAAAACGTTCGGATCTCTATTTTGAATTTGGCCCGGGTCTTGATTTTTATCTTCCATACTTTAAGCTATCAGTTGAGCTTAAACTTTCGAACGGCCTGCGCGATGTACTTGTTCATGAGCCTGCCCCTGGTTATCCTCAGTATGCAAGGGCCATAGAAAAGATGCGTTCACAGATCTGGGTTTTATCATTTCATTTTGAATAACTGTGGTCAGAGAAGTTGCACTGACACTTGATCCTGAATCCTCGGCTGATGTGGATAAAGTAAAGAAACTTGCAGCACGAACAGCCGGAGTGCCTCTGCAGGATATCAGTGAATGGAGGATAATCCACCGCTCAATAGACGCGCGAAGAAAGAACATAAGGGTACATTTCAAAGTACTGATTGCCACAGGTACAGACTTACTGGCCCCCGAAATAACTCCTTTCAGACCCCGGAACGTAACCGGAAAACCCGAAGTGATAATTGTGGGATCAGGCCCTGCCGGACTCTTTGCGGCGCTCCGGCTGATCGAACTGGGGATCAAACCTGTTGTGCTCGAACGTGGTAATGACGTCTCCCTTAGAAAGCGGGACATTGCAAGAATTAGCAGGGAGCACTTTGTCAACCCCGACAGCAATTATTGTTTCGGAGAGGGAGGGGCAGGGACATTCTCCGACGGTAAACTCTATACACGTTCGCACAAGAGAGGAAATAACCTGAGGGTATTTGAACTTCTGTGTTATCACGGAGCAAACCGGAACATACTTTATGAGTCACATCCACATATTGGTTCAGATAAGTTGCCAGGCATTGTGCAGAAAATCAGAAAATCTATAACCGATTCTGGAGGCACCATTCTATTCCAGACAGCTGTAAAAGATTTTATTATTAAGGATAATAAAATTGCAGGCGTTACAATCCGTGACGGAAGCAAACTGATGTCGAACCATGTTATACTCGCAACGGGCCATTCGGCAAGGGATATCTATGAAATTCTTTTGAGGAGAAAGATTGAAATGCAGTTCAAACAGTTTGCGGTTGGGGTAAGAGTTGAGCATCCACGATTACTCATTGATAGTATTCAGTATCACGGGACGCAAGCGGTCAGGTATCTTCCTGCTGCATCTTATAGTCTTGTGCGTCAGATTGATGGCAGGGGTGTTTATTCGTTCTGCATGTGTCCGGGTGGATTTGTTATTCCTTCTGCTACATCCGGGAGCGAGGTGGTTTTGAACGGCATGTCGCCTTCATCAAGGAATTCAAAATTTTCAAATTCGGGCATTGTGGTGGAAGTTAAGGCCGAAGACCTTTCTGAATTTATGAAGTATGAAGCGATGGCTGGTGTAATGTTTCAGGAAGATATCGAAAGGAAGACATGGGAGTATGGGGGTAGAACACAAAAGGCACCGGCACAGAGACTTGCAGATTTTGTTGAGGGGAAGGTCTCTTCGTCTTTGCCGGAAGTGTCGTATTTTCCAGGAGTTACTTCATCAGCTGTCAACGAGTTACTGCCACCCTTCATAATCAGCAGGCTTCAGAATGGTTTCAGATATTTCGGAAAAGTAATGAAAGGTTTCCTTACTAACGAAGCTGTTGTTATGGCAGTTGAGTCGAGAACTTCTTCACCGGTCAGAATCCTGAGAAATGAAAATACTCTTGAACATGTCAGAATTTCAGGTCTTTATCCCTGTGGTGAAGGAGCAGGCTATGCTGGAGGTATTGTGTCATCAGCCGTCGACGGCATCAGAGTTGCCGAAGCCATTTCAGCCCGGATTAAACCATGATTACAGATTAATCAGATTGCTCATGTTTTCTTCTTCTGAATTCGTAAAAGACTATTGATGCTGCCATTCCTGCATTTAGCGATTCAACACCGTATTGTAAAGTTTTAAAATCCGGAATGGTAAGTCTTGCAGTTACATAAGGGGTAAGGTTTTCTGATATGCCCCTCGATTCGTTTCCCAGAAGTATAATTCCTTTTTTCCCCAGAGGATGCTCATAAATAGGGCAACCATCAAGGTAGGTGCCGAAAACGTCTGCACCTTTCTTCCGGGCATAATCCAGAAATTCATCAAGATTCCTGTAAAACACATTTACATTCAGCAGGGCGCCCATAGTGGCCTGCACCACTTTCGGATTGTAAACGTCCACACTGTTCTCAGAGCAAACAATGTTCTTTATCCCGAACCAGGCCGCAGCCCGTATAATGGTACCCAGATTTCCAGGATCTTGTATTGTGTCGAGAGCAACAGAAAGGTCATCAAGTATGGTATCGGCATTAAATTCTTTATCGGGCATCTTTACTACTGCCAGAGCATTGTGAGGAGTCTTCAAGGTACTGACCTTTCTCAGTTCATCAAAAGTAACCGGGATTACTTCGTAATCCTTGATAATTTGCTTTTTACCCAGCCCTGCGATGTATTCAGGTTTTGCAATCAGCATGACAATTTCGGCTCCGGCAGCCATGAACTCCTTCACCATCTTGTCACCCTCAATAACAAACATCCCTGTTTCCTCCCTTGCCTTTTTCTTCTGAAGAGATATGATAAACTTCTGTTTGTTTTTACTGAGCATTTAACACTTTATTTTGAAGTATTATTAGATATATTTGTAAAATCACTATCTGACCGAATCTTGAAGTACATAATTTCCGATAAAAGTAAGAATTTTATTAAACCCGGAATAGCGTGGGTGTTACTTTTAATTTCTGTAATTGCCTGCAATCCTGCAAAATATATTCCTTCAGGAGAAACACTACTTGATAGGAATTATATAAAAATCAATAACGAAAGTATAAAGAAAAGTGAAATATATCCATATATACGCCAGAAACCAAATAAGAGAATATTTGGCGCCCGTTTTCATCTTGGGTTATATAATCTTTCTAATATAAAAAAAGAAAGATGGCCTCATAACTGGCTGAGGAATATTGGAGAAGAGCCAGTTATATTTGACAGGAGCGCTGTTGATAAGTCGGTGGAGCAAATAAGGGCATATCTTGTATCAAAAGGCTATTTCGACAGCATGGTTTCGGAGACAATCGAGACCGTCAAAAAACAAACCAGAGTTTATTACGACATAATTCTTAACAGACCATATACTATACATAACATTACCTACGAAGTAGAGGATACAACAATTGCTAAGATAGTCTACTTTGATTCGACTGCGTGTTTAATAGAGAGGGGAAAACCTTATGATGTCGAGACTCTTCAGGCTGAAAGGTCGAGACAGGAACGTTTTATACGTGATCACGGTTTCTATAATTTTTCAGCTGAGCATATTTATTTCCGGGTTGATAGTACAATCCCGGGAAGGCAGGTAGATATAATATATGGAATAAGAAACTTTATGAGGATAGGGCCCGGTAACAAACCTGTTCTTGTTCCTCATATGCAGTACAAGCTGAGGAACATCTATATCTATCCTGATTACAACCCGCGTGATTTTCTTGCAGGCGCTGAAGAGTACCAGAAAAGGCTCGATACTATTGATTACAGGGGATACTTTTTTATTGCCGCCCAGAAGAGACCTTTAATAAACTATGATCTGCTGATTCAGTCACTTTATCTTCGTCCTGGATACACTTTCAACCAAACCAGCACTGAAAGGACACATGCAAGGTTGATGTCACTTAGAACTTACAGGCTGGTAAATATTCTTTATAATGAAGTGGAGGAAATGCCCGAAGGAGGTGACTACAGGTATCTTGACTGTATTATTCAGCTGACTCCGGTAAGCAGGCAGTCATTTTCGGTAGAGCTTGAAGGTACAAACTCTGGAGGAAACCTTGGAGGGGCACTTAATTTTATTTATCAGAACAGAAACCTGTTCCATGGTGCTGAGCAGTTTAACCTTAAACTCAAAGGGGCTTACGAGACTTTCTCCCAGACTACCACCGGGATAAAGAGCACCCAGGAGTTCGGCGTTGAAACAAGTCTGCGGCTCCCCAAATTCTTTCTGCCTTTCCTTGAAAGCGAAAATTTCATCAGAAAATATACTCCTTCAACCACAATACAGGCAGCGTATAACTATCAGAATCTTCCTGTCTATACACGAACCATTGCAAATGCCTCATTCGGGTACCAGTGGAACCAGGATGCCTACCGGACCCATATGGTATATCCGGTGCAGATGAACTTTGTCAAAATACCTTCTATTGAGGAAGAGTATTACAGAAATGTGATAGAAAAGTCATCGTACCTCATTAACAGCTACAAGGACGTACTTATAGCCGGTGGCAGTTATTCGTATATTTTCAACAGACAGAATATAAGAAGGTCGAGGGACAACTGGTTTATGAGAATCAACGTTGAATCCTCTGGAAATATTCTGCGTACCGCAATGAAACTTGCCGGTGTAAAACCGGTTACTGACTCAGTATATTCTCATTACAACATATTCGGACAACCTTTTGCACAGTTCGTGAAAGGTGATATAGATATAAGGTATACCAGAATTATTAACGACATAAGTTCAATTGTCTTCAGAGGCTTTGCTGGTGCTGGCATTCCTTTTAAAAATTCTCTTGCGATGCCTTTTGAAAAGCAATATTTTGAAGGAGGTGCCAATGGCATCAGAGGATGGCAGGTAAGGTCGCTGGGTCCAGGCTCATATTCTCCTCCCGAATCGAAGTACATTAACCAGACAGGAGATATAAAACTCGAAGCAAATGTTGAATACCGCTTTAAGCTTTTCTGGATTCTCGAAGGGGCAGTATTTGTTGATGCTGGTAATATATGGGCTATCAGGGAAGACCCGGACCGCCCGGGGGCGAAGTTCAGCATAAACAAATTTTATGATGATATTGCTATCGGCACCGGCTTCGGAATGCGCTTCGATCTGAAATTTGTGCTTTTAAGAGCAGATCTGGGATTTAAATTCCGTGACCCGAAATACACTGGAAGCGACAGGTGGCTGTTAACCCGCCAGGGGGGTACAGGTAATAATATGGCACTTGTGATAGCTATAGGCTATCCTTTCTGAATTTTTTTGTTGAGTCTTTTAATGATTTTTCTTTTAAAGCTGAAATATCTCCGGAATTTATTATATTGCATTCAGTATTACGCTGCGTTTCTGTTTTAGAAAATGAGGTTTATAAGAGACTTTTTTGATTTGAGTCGCAGTGAGAGAAGAGCCACTCTAATTCTTTCCGTTCTTATTTTCCTAGTTATAATCATCAGGTTTGCTGCTCCTGAAAGAAAGGTTCCTCTTGAATATTACTCTCTTTCCGTTAATGGTTTGCTGCCAGCAGATTCTTCTGATTCGACAGGTTGGGAGGATCAGTCTATAGAGCCAGGGAAAAATTTTCAGGCCTCTCAGGGTTTGGGCTCCGGGAAAGCAATGATAGACCTTAATCTCGCCGATTCTATGGAACTGGTGAGGTTGCCGGGAATAGGTCCGGTGCTTGCTTCGAGAATAATTAAATACCGAAACCTGCTGGGAGGGTATGTGTCAACCAGTCAGCTCGGTGAGGTTTATGGGATAACCGATTCACTTTGCAGGAGGCTTCTTCCGGTGTTGACGGCAGATACTTCAGCAGTCAGAAAGATATACATAAATATTCCTGGTTTTGACAGGTCGCTTCGTCATCCTTATATTTCAAAAGATGAGGCAGATGCAATAAATGAGTTAAGGGGAAGCGGATACTTTTTCAAATCGGTTGATGATCTGGTAGATAAAAATATTTTCAGCAGAGAAAAAGCAAGGAAGTTAAAGTGTTACATTGATTTTTCAGAAGGATTTTAATTGTATATTTCTGGTAATGAAATGTTTACAGAACTTTTTCAAAATTATTTTATAAAGGGTTGGTTTCTTCGGGAAAATTTATTATATTTAATCAGATAACAGAGTTGGACTGGCATAGCAAGCAATATTTACATGGGATCAAATAAATAAAAATGGATAAAATATTTTGAAAAAAGTTAATTTTTAATTATTTTTGCGGCTCAATTCAAAAGGAGTAATTATGATTATTGTACCGATAAAAGATGGTGAAAACATTGACAGAGCTTTAAAGAAGTTTAAGAGAAAATTTGAAAAGACGGGGATTATTCGTGAATTGAGGGCCCGTCAGGCTTATGTTAAACCTTCAGATCGTCGCAGGGAGCAAATAAAGAGGGCTATTTACATTCAGAAGCTACAGCAGCGCGAGGAGTAGAATTTTCGCTGCACATCGATTAAAAATTCATTCTGGTTCCTTCATGAATTACAAGGAATCATTTTTACAATATCTTAAGTCTGAGAAGCGATATTCTCCTCACACACTATCGTCGTATGAAAATGATATTGACAAGTTTCTGGAGTTTCTTGGGTCGGTTGGTCACTCAGGTGTTCTGTCTGAAGTGACTTCGCAGGATGTGCGGGCATGGATAGTGGACATGATGGATAAAGGGTTTACGGCGGTATCGGTACACAGGAAGATTTCATGTCTCAGGGGGTTTTACCGGTTCATGGTGAAGCAGGGGATGGTAGACAGGAATCCACTTGAAAAGGTGGTTTTGCCGAGGCGAAAAAAGTCGCTGCCTGTTTTTGTGGATGAGGAAGCATTAAAGACGTTGCTTGATAGTTTTGATTTTGGTGATGATTTCAAGGGTGTCAGGAACCGGATTATAATTGAGATGTTGTATACTACCGGGATGAGAAGGGCTGAACTGACGGGACTCAGGTGTGATGATGTTGATCTGATGAATAATACAGTAAAGGTTACAGGCAAAAGGAACAAACAGAGGATAATTCCCATTCTGCCGTCATTTTCTGAAAGGCTTAAAGAATATATGAAGAAGAGGGAAGAAGAATTCAGCAGCGGGTGTGAAGAATGGCTTTTCCTGACTGACTCTGGTAAAAGGATGTATGATAAGATTGTTTATAATATTGTAAAGTCATACCTGTCGCTGGTGACGACTATTGAGAAGAAGAGTCCGCATGTATTGCGTCACACATTTGCAACGCATATGCTGAACCGGGGGGCGGATCTTAATTCTATTAAGGAGTTCCTTGGTCATGCGAATCTCTCAGCCACACAGGTTTATACACATAACACATTTGAGAAATTAAAGGAAATTTATAAACGTGCTCATCCAAGAGCTTAAAAAGCAAGGAGGTAATCTATGAATATCAAGATTCATTCAGTCAGGTTTGATGCTGACAAGAGGCTCATTCAGTTTGTAAATCAGAAAATAGAGAAGCTTAATCATTTCAGTGAAGGTATTGTAAGTGCTGAGGTATATTTACGGCTTGATAATGACCAGGAGAAGGAGAACAAGATAGCTGAGATAAAGATTGAATATCCGGGAGGACCGTTGTTTGCAAAGAAGCAGAGCAAGACATTTGAAGAGGCAACTGATCTGGCGGTTGATGCCATTAAAAAGCAGATAATCAAGCATAAAGAGAAGATGAAAGGGATTTAGTTTATAAAACTATAAAAATATTTTCGATAATTTTGTTAAATAACAATTAAATTTCATACATTTGCAAACCGATTTTCAGGGGTTAAAACCAACCTGAAAGAAGTTCTTTAAAATGCCGATGTAGCTCAGTTGGTCAGAGCAGCTGATTTGTAATCTGCAGGTCGGGGGTTCGAATCCCTTCATCGGCTCCTGATAGGTGGATACAGTGAGACATACAGAGGTAAAGACTCTGTTATCAGCAGGGGAGATACCAAAGCGGTCAACTGGGGCAGACTGTAAATCTGCTGGCTATTGCCTTCGTAGGTTCGAATCCTGCTCTCCCCACACGATACAGAGAATCAGCTGTACAGGAAACGGCTGAGCCTTATCAGGAAAAATTGCGGGAGTAGCTCAGTTGGCAGAGCATCAGCCTTCCAAGCTGAGGGTCGCGGATTCGAATTCCGTCTCCCGCTCTATTTTTGAGGCCAGAGTAGCTCAGGGGTAGAGCACTTCCTTGGTAAGGAAGGGGTCAGG